>JBEKQO010000063.1:0-28208 GCA_049519635.1 Terriglobia bacterium
GGCAAAGATCTGGCGACACGGAGGGCGGGTCGGGGTCAGCTACAGTGACCACTATGCCGAGCAGGGGATTTTCCAGCGACTCATGCAGCGGCTGCGAGCGATCGGGGTAAGCGCCAAGGGTTGGGTCGGCTCCGCATCGACTATCGCCCGCTTCGGAAAGACGCGAAGGACGAGGGCCGTGTCTTTCCGGAAGCGGTGACTAATGACGACGTCGTGAAGGCCGAGGCCGACTTTCTGCGGCTGGCTAATGACGAGGAGTTCGGGACATTCGTACGCTGCCATACAAACTGGGAGGTAATCCGCCGCGGCAATGCGCACGAGCCTGTTGATTTTTCCCAATGCGGCTTCTCCACCATTTACCGCCTAATCCGAGCAAACGGCGAGGTTCGTCCGTGCTGTATGCGGATCGGCGAGCCGGAGTTCTATCTCGGCAACGTCCTCCGCGATGCGCCAGAGTCGATCGCGATGAACGTCCTCTTCAATGCGCAATATCTCCGACCCGGATGTGACGGGCCCGGCTGCAAGCTGTGCCGGACGAATCGGCTGATCGAAGACGGGATCGCCGGTCGTATCGAGCCCTCGACCATACCGGCCGTTGCGGCGTACCCGTTCTTTGGTTGATCGGATGAAGACGACGTGCCGAGCGAGCGTGAGCATAGGTCAAAAGGGGAGCTGCGGGATGAACGTGGGCAAAGGCGATGCTGAATAGGCACGTTTCTGGCAGAGGACGATTGGGGGAAGTGCCAAAAGAAAGTGGAACACACCGGCGAGCCGAGACGATCCGTAAACGCAATAGGCTCATCATCGTGGCAGACGAACGGTGTAGGGGAGGGCCGAGCCAATCATTTAGGGCAAAGGCAACAAGATAGCATCCCGGACCGGAATGGATGCTGGACCTCTTCAGGGTCGCAAGCGGCGGCACGCTGGGACAGAACCGTGCGAACCAGGAGATACCCTAAGCAAGAAGGAATGCGTGTGATTGACTCGCCGCCTCCACCAAGTTCTGGGCCACATCTGGGCCACATCTGCGCGGAAACAAGGGGTAGAACGGGCCATCAGCAGCCAGCCAAGGCCCTTAAAAATCAACACCGGGTACAACTCTGACATGCCTGGCAGTCATGAGGTCGAGAGTTCGAACCTCTCCAGGTCCACCAATCAAACATAAGCAGTTCGCCTCAACTCTTCTCATCACGAAACGTGTTCGGCCATTAGGATTACTGGCGGTGTGATGCCGTTTGATCGCTGGACGACGAAGCCGGCCAGGGTTAAGCGCTGACCTTTCGCTAATGGCGCGTCGGTGGGGGCGCCGCTTCGGTGGCCAGCCGCTTGGAGAAGTCGCGCCACGCCGCCATCGAGCGCTGCAGGTTCTGCTCGATATCGCCGGGGACTTGGTAGCACTGGAGCCCGACCGGCCGTTTATAGCCTAGATTGATAAGCTTGCGGAGAAGGCCGTAGACGTCAAAATCGCCCCGGTCGAGCGGTTGGATCAGCCGCGACCAGTCGCCTTCGTGGTCCGCGCCGTTGATGCTGACCATCTCGAGATACGGCAGCGCTTCACGCAACCGCTCGTCCAGGTTGGGCTCGTCTTTGGCGGCAAGGAAATGCGCCAGGTTGAAGGTGACGCCCAAGTTGGGTCGGTCAACCAGTTTCCGCACCCGCAGGGCATCCTGAATGCTTCCTACGTACATGCCAATGTGCGGGTAGAGGACCACGCGCAAATCGGAGGCGGAGGCCAGGTCAGCGACCTCACGCACAATTTTCGTGGCGCGGGCCTCACCATCGGGCGAACTGCCCTGGACCGTCAGCCAAATCACGGTGCCGTGGCCTTTGAGCTGCTTGATGGCCTCGGGCAGGTCGGGATCGAAACTGGGATTGTCTCCGTCAACGTGAGAACTGACATAAATACTGAAAAGCCTCAGACCGCGGCTTTCCAGCGCGGTCAGAATCTCCGGCACGTTTTTCGCGCCCGAATAGCCCAGCCCCGCGTATCCCGTTCGTTTCACCAGTTCCGCCTGCTCGTCGAGCGGCAGCTTCTGGTCGCGGCCTGTGCCGTTATCAAACGCGAAGAACGGGTTGGCGAGTCCCTCCGCGGCGCCCAAGGGTAGGGCAACCGCGAAAAAGGCAATCATCACTAAAAGAGCGGAGCGCATGAATGTGTCCCTTCAAACCCGTTTGGGTTCGTGCATCGGTTTATGGACCCAGGCGTTGGCTTCGTCGCTGTTCGCGAA
This sequence comes from Terriglobia bacterium, assembly GCA_049519635.1. Classification (GTDB taxonomy): domain Bacteria; phylum Acidobacteriota; class Terriglobia; order UBA7540; family UBA7540; genus Bog-366. The sequence goes on from JBEKQO010000063.1 coordinate 2,229, forward strand.
TTTCTCCTTGGCCGGGTCCCACTCCAGGCGCTTGCCCACGCGAATGGCGATGTGCGCGAGGTGGCACAGTGAAGTGGTACGATGCCCGACCTCGGCGTCTTCGAGCGTCTGGCCGCGCGTCTTGACGGCGTCGATAAAGTCCTGTTTGTCGCTCTTGAAGGGGAACCGGATCTCAGTTTCTTTGATTTCAGAGTTCAAGATCGAAGCGGGCTCGGCCTCCAGCGGTTTGCCGTACTCGGCGTAGATCCAGCCTTCTTCGCCCTCGAATTTCACATAGGGCTTGTCGGTCTTGTAGGTCAGGCGCACGCCGTTGGCATAGCGGTAATTCACCTCAAACGTGATGGGCACATTCCAGAAGTTACCGGCCGGCGGCCATTCGCCATGCCCCTCCACTTCCACCGGACCCGTGTGGTCGGTGCCGTTGCCCCACTGCGCGATGTCGTTCAGGTGGGCGCCCCAATTGGTGATCATCCCGTCGCAATAATAAAGGTGGCGCATCCACCCCCCGCGCTCGTACGAGTGCGGCGAGTGAACCCGTTTTTCCGTGTAGGGGGCGCGTGGCGCGAGTCCCTGCCACAGCGCGTAGTCGAGCTCCGCCGGCACGGGCATCGACGGCTGCGGCGGACAAGTAACTTCGTCAACCGGCACGCCGGTGCGGATCACTTTCAGCTCGCCGACCCGTCCGTTGCGAACCAGTTCGACGACACGGTAGAAATTCTCGAGGGAGCGGAACTCACTATCGGTGCGGAAGACGCGATGATGTTTCGTTACAAAGTCGGAGAGTTGCCGGCCGTCGCCAATACAACGGGTGATCGGTTTCTCAAGGGAGACGTCCTTGCCCGCTTTGATGGCCTCCATGGCGATGGGCACATGCCAGTGATCGGGAGCGGAAATCATGACCGCGTCGATGCTCTTGTTGGCCAGCACCTCGCGGAAGTCCTTGTAAGCCAGGCATCCCTTGTAGGCGCCGGTGGGCGACTTCTTGGCGTAAGCCTCCTCGACTTGTCGCTTGGCGTTCTCCAGCCGCCACGCGTCCACATCGCAGACGGCCACCACCTGCACGTCGGGCCTGCACCACGTTAATCTGCGTGGCTTGCCGCCCCATGCCGATCATGGCCACGGCGACGCGGTCGCTGGGGGCCACAGCGCCGTTGCCGCTCAGGGCCGCCACCTGAATCACCGCCGGGGCCCTGCCGAACCCTTTGCCAAAAACCGATTTCGTAGCGCCGAAGAACGCAGCACCGGTCTTGATAAACTCACGGCGTTTCATGGACGTTGTTCCTTTCCAAGCATGGAAGTCGATGGGTCTGAATGGAGTAGGTCCCGCAATTTCATAAACATCAACTTAGCAATGGTCGCACCTTTGGATAGCCGGTCATTGCTTAGCCGTCCCAGCGCGCCATTTTCCCCGGACACACACCTCCATGGGAGATCCCAGCACGCCGACGGCCTGAGGCTGCGGTAGGTGGAAGCCAGCCCAGACAATCGGGCGGAGGGCGCAAGTTCACGGCTTACCTCCTGCCTGTGTAACCACCCCGGCGCGAGCGCGCCACCCCTCCTAAATCAGGAGGGGAGCCTCTCACAAATCTGCCTCCGGAATCACGAGGGGAGCCGCTTAGGAACCTGCCTCCAACTTGACGGGCCTTTTCGGAGCACTAATTCTTGGGCGCGTCCGGTGCGGTGGGGTTGCTTTCGGGGAATTCTCCGCGCGTTTGCACGTACACCTGGTCGAGCTTCTTCCGCGAGTCCTCGAGCTTTTCGAATTCGGCCAGCTCGTGGGCGGCGTCGGCCTCGCGTCCAAGCTGCTTGTACACGGTGCTGAGCTGATAGTGGGAAATGGAGTAGAGCGGATCCAGGCGGATTGCCGCGAGAAGCTGTTCGATCGCTTTTTCCGGCTCGCTGGTCTTGATGAGCGCCGCGCCCAAGCCTTGGTGCGCGTAGGCGTCGTCGGGTTGGATTTCGAGGGAGCGGTTGTAGTGCTCGATCGCGCCTTTGAAGTCCCTGCGTAGTGCGCAAACGGTCCCCAGCCGGTACTCCGACTTGGCATCGGCGGGATTCTCGGCCAACGCTGAGAGGAATTCCTTTTCTGCGCCGTCAAGAGCGGACGCCTGGCGCGAATCCTGAAGGATGGCTTCTCCCAACTCGTAGTGGATCCCGCGGAGTTGCGGTTCGACCTCAAGGGCTCTGCGGTATTGGACGATGGCGGCGCGAGTTTCGCCGCGATTGATCAGCACCTCCGCCATAAGCTGGTGCGTGCGGCCTGAATCCGGCGCGGCCAGCAGCAGAGCGTCGCGCGAGCGGTTGGCGAGGTCGGCGTAAACGCGAGCCGTGGTATAGAGCACGTCGGGATTGTTAGGATTGGCCGGAAGCAGGATGCGAACGACATCGACGGCCCCATCCAGGTCGCCGGTGCGATAGAGAACTTGTGCCAGCTCCAAGCCGGCTTGGGTTTGGAACGCGCCTGCGGGAAGGTACGGCAGCGCCCCGGCCAGCAGTTTGCGCGCCTCCTCTGGATGGCCCTGCCGTTCTTCGCACATGCCCAGGAACGCTTCCACCTTCCAGTTTTTCGGCTGCCCCTCCAGGACTTTGCGGAACTGCTCGGCGGCGGCCGCCCACTGGCTTTGGAAGTAGAGCATCACCCCCACGTTGCCGCGGGCGTCGAGGTTGTTCGGGTCCAGCGCCACGATGGCCCGGAACTCGCTTTCGGCGGCGGCGAAGTCACTGGTTCGCAACGCCTGCTGCGCCTTTTGCAGGTGGGCTTGAATCTCGGTTTGTTTGGAGCCGCTGCTTTGGGACTTTAGTCCCGGCGCCGTCATCATCGCCAAAGCGAGCAGTAGACCCACGGGCTTCCAAAAGCCGCGACGAACCTCACCTCCAAAGCCGGCATCAAGCCGCTTTCGAAGCACCCTTCGCACGCCAGGTCACCTCCCGTCTGAACTCGGAGTATTGCACACCTCGCCCGAAACCTCCATCGGTCGGGCGGAGGTTTTGGCTCGAAACCCGCAGCGGCGGGTGGGTCGAAATCAGCAAGCCCACCAAACCGGTGTGAAATTTCTCAACAGCGACAATTCCATCCTTAGCCCCGCTTTCCGGAAAACACTGTGGTAATTCCACAAATCCCCGCTATTCCTAAGAGATTTCTGACGCTGAAATGGACGAATTATCAAAATGCTTATTGCTTGGTGATTCTCGTGCTAGAACTGTTACTTCGATTACAAGTTTGTGAGGAAATCTGCCCACAGAATTACTTGCGATCATTGCTTCACTTTTGCACACCTCATGATGTGCTTTCTTTTCTAGCGTCGGTCTACGGTCCCCAACACAAGTGGAGGTTCAATTATGGTTATAGGAAGGCCAGGGCAGCATTCGAAGCTGTCCAAGAAGTCTGCTATCGCAATCAAATTGCTTGTTTTCACCGCGATGGCTATTTGCTTAACCGTCGCACAGTCCGCCGCCCAAAGTCGGGCCTCGGGCGAAATTCGCGGCACAGTTTTGGACTCCAGCGGCGCCGCGATTCCGGGCGCCACCGTTACCATTCGCAACCTGGACACCGGCGTGGTCACCAACCTGACCAGCGACAATACGGGTGTCTACAACGCGGCATCGGTCGACCCCGGCAACTACTCGGTGAGCTTTGAGAAAGAAGGCTTTAAGAAACTCATCAAGACCGGCATCGCGCTTCACGTGGAAGCGATTACGATCGACGCCACACTCGAAGTCGGCGCCGTAAGCCAGTCAGTGGAAGTCAAGGGTGGCGCACCCCTGGTGCAGACGGAAACCTCGGACCGCGCCGACACCATCACCACCACGGCCATTTCCGAACTGCCGAGCGCCAACCGCGTTTGGTTTGACTACACCTACCTGCTACCGGGTTCGAACGGAGCTTCGGGCGTGGGTGGTTCGGGGATGAATTCAACCCCAACTGGCGCTTTCAATGGCACCGATGTCGGGTTCAACGGGCAGGGCGGGTACCAGATGTTGGGTCTCATGGATGGCGGCACCGCCACCATGTTGCCTGGCCAGAATTACACCGTGATTCCCATCCAAGTCATTGACGAAGTCAAGATGGAAACGAGCAATTTCAGCGCGGAGTACAGCAATGGCCTGGCGGTTTTCAACGTTATCCTGAAGAGCGGAACCAACAGGTTCCACGGCGAAGGGTTTGAATTCGTCGAGAACAACAAACTGGATGCGCGCAATTTCTTCAATGTGGGCAGCATCCCGCCGCTGCGCTGGAATATGTATGGCGGCACCATTGGCGGGCCGATCAAGAAGAACAAACTCTTCTTTTTCTTTGGCTTCCAGAACAATCCCGACATCACCTACTCATCCGGGATCACCACTTACCCCACTGCGGCGGAACGGGAAGGGAATCTCGCGGGATTGCCCCAGATTTACGATCCCAGCACCCTGGTGGCCAATGGGGACGGCACCTACTCTCGAACGCCTTTCCAAGGGAACATCATTCCCAACGGGACCAATGGCACCAACCGGATTGACGCGGCGGCATCGAAGATTATGAGCTACTATCCCATGCCGAACATCGCGTCGGCGGGATTCGTCAACAACTACTACTACGCTTCGCCCAATCCCGTCACCACGCAGAACTACGACTGGAAGGTTGACTACAACATTTCCTCCGGCAATCGGTTAACTGCCTCTCAGAATTATGCCAACCTGAATGGGCCGCAAGCCGGCCAGTTCTGGCCTACCTGCTACGAAAAGATCGACTGCGTCAGTGAAGGCGTCCACATGCAGACGGACGTGATCAGCGACGTATGGAGCATCACTCCCAACGCCGTCAACGAATTCCGCGAATCCCTCCAGCGCACTTATCAACCGTACTTAGCTGAGGATTTGGGCAAGGATTGGGGCTCGACTCTCGGTATCGCCAATCTGACGGCCACCACTTTCCCGGGCATCACCATCAGCGGCGCAGGCGCCCCCGATAACATCGGCATGTCCTTTAAGCACGCAATCCTGGGCTACGTGACGGTGACGGAAGCGGACACCTTTACCCTGATTAAAGGTAAACACATCCTGAAGTTCGGCGGCGAGTACAACAACAGCCGCGACAACCTGGCCTGGGGTGATATCAATGCCGGCCAGTTCAATTTTAGCGGCCAGTTCAGCACCGATCCAAAGAACCCGTCGACGACGGGAGCCGGTTTTGCCGACTTCCTGCTCGGCTCGCCCAACACCTGGAACGATGGCTGGACACCTGCTGACGGCAACCGCACCGGCAACTTCCAGGCGTTTGCTCAGGACGACTTTAAGGTCACTCCCAAACTCACTGTCAACCTGGGCATCCGTTGGCTCAGCCAACGCGGTTACAGTGAGCAGTTTAACCGCTTGGGGAGCTTCGTTCCCACCCTCGAGAACCCCGTCTCCGACACTTTGGGAGCCATGTGGTATGGCGGTCAGGACGGTCGCAAGGCTTTACAGGCGACCATTTGGACCAACTTCGAGCCCCGCATCGGTTTTGCCTGGGCGCCTCGGAATAATTGGTCGATCCGCGGTGGTTTCGGACTTTTTGACAACATGTGGGGTGGAGATACCTACCAAAGCGGGATTGGCACAGGCATTTCGGTTTCGGGCTATACCTACGCCACCCAGCCTCTGGTTCCCTACTTCCAACTGGACAATGGGCAGCCGCCTCCGGCCATCCCCGTTTTCCCCCCCAGCGCCGGCTTCTACAACGGCACCGGGGTTTCCTACGTGCCTTATCACATTCCCATGGCGTATACCCAGCAGTGGCACTTGAGCGTGCAGCATCAGTTCAATACCAGCACCATGTTGGAAGTCGCCTATGTGGGAGTTCACTCCGTCAAACTGCCCGACCCCTCAGACCTGAACCAGCTTTCTCCCGCCGCTATCCAGGAAGTGATTGCGGCCGGTGGGGTCAGCGTCAACGTGCAGCCGTATCGTACCTATCCCCAGTATACGAGTATTAATCTCCAAGCCTTTGGCGGGTGGTCCAATTACCACGCTCTCCAGGTCACCCTTCGGAAGAACGTCTCGCACGGTCTGTGGCTCCAAACCAACTACACTTGGAGTCACGGGCTCGACACCAACACCCAGAACGGCTGGGCCGGGGCGGAATCGGATTATCAGATCGCTCAGAATCCCTCGTCGCTTTACGGGCCTTCCCAAGTTGACCAACGCCACACGTGGAATGGCCAGTTCACCTATGAGCTACCCTTCGGCCAAGGAAAGTCTTTCGTGAACCAGGGTGGCATTTTGAACGGGATCATCGGCGGTTGGAGACTTTCGAACCTCTGGACCACCTTTACCGGATCACCTTTCACTCCCACTTGGGGCGGTGGCGGATCCAACTTCTCGGGTTCCGGAACCTGGCACCCGAACCGTACCTGCAATGGGTCCCTCAGCAACCCTTCCATCACGGAGTGGTTTAACCCCAACTGCTTCCCGTCCGCCGCTTTGGGGACCTACGGGAACTCGGGACGCCATGTCCTGTTTGGGCCGAACTTCTTCAACATGAACACCTCTCTCGCCAAGTCGTTCAAGGTTAAGTATCTTGGTGAATCGGGATCGATCCAAGTGCGCGCCGACGCGGCCGATGTGACCAACCATCCCGACTTTGGTATGCCCAACGCCTCCATTGTTCCGGGTAGTACACCGGGAACGTACTCGGGCACCGGGCAAATCACCTCGGCACTGCAAAGCCGCGTTCTGCAACTTGGAGTGCGTATCATTTACTAACTCCTCGGTTGTCTACTTTCTCGACTTACCGCTTGCGGGGCCGTCATCACGACGACCCCGCAAGTTTTCTTTCTGGCCTTCCTGACTATGTTCATCAAACTGTCCTGCCTACTTCTTGTAGCTCTTTCCGCCGTCACGGTTTGGGCGGCTGACGTTACTTCCAGCGCGTGGCTCCAGCAGAATCAGTGCACATTGGTGGCGCGCGTCTCCCATTTCAACGGCAACCGGCGCGACGCTTCCCAAACGGTGGTCTTCGCCCCGGGCAAGACTCAGGCGCAGCTTTCGTTTCAGAATGCCACGTGGCAATGCGACTATGAGCTGGCGCCGGTCAAGGGCCGTCCCGACGCCGTGGACTTGCGGCTGCACTTTCGCCTCGTCGAGGGCAGCGCCGAGCAAACCGGGGTGAGCCTCGATTTGGAATTCGGCGGCTGGTCCGCGCGCAACTACGTGCTGCTTCCCGGCGCCGTCTACAACGGCAACCGCTTCCGGGTGCAGCGCACCGCGTACCCGCCTCTCATCAACCCGGCGGATCGCCGGCCCGATTTGCCGATTACCATCAACGACATTCCTCACCTGAATATCGACGCCGGCGAGTCGCGCCTGGAGGAGTTCACCGGCGACACAGCCACGCCTGCCGTAGGCTTCTATTCTCCCCTTCAGAACCGGGGCTTCTGGGTGCTGACCGACCAGCAGACGCGCCTGGGCAACGTGGGCCTGACGGTGGAGGAGAACGCCGACCGCAGCCAGGGTACCGTGCAAGTCACCGCGCCGCTGGTGCGGGAACTGCGCCCGACCATCAATGGGCTGATTCCCAGTTCCGACCGCGGCGCCGCGTGGAAAACGGGCGACGAGATGACCCTGCGCACGCGCCTTTACTCCTTCCCGGCACTCCGCCTGCAAACCCTGTTCGACCGCTTCGTCCAGATTCGCAAGGACTTGACCGGGCCCACCGCGCCGCGCCACATGGTGCCCCTAAGCCAGGTATGGGCGATCCTCGAAGACAAGCAAAACCGCGAAAACTGGAGTGAAAACTGGGGCTTTTACGCTCTGGGAGTACGGGCGGCGCACGAACCGATGTACAACATCTGGCAGCTTGGCTGGGTGGGCGGGTGCCAGAACACGCTTGCCTTTTTGCTGGCGGGCAGCGAACTTTCGCGCCAGCGGGCGTGGCGAAACCTGGACACAATTCTGACGAGAAGTCAGGCGCGGAGCGGCTTCTTCAATGGCATGGGTGATGGCGAGCGCTGGTACAGCGATGGTTTCTCCAAGCCCTTCGAGGGCAATATGTCACTGGTGCGCAAGAACGCCGACGCCCTCTATTTCTTCCTCAAGCAATTCCTGCTGTTGCAGAAGCAAGGCAAAGACGTGCCTCCGAATTGGCAAGAGGTGGTCAAGCGCCAGGCTGACGCCTTTGTGACCCTTTGGAAGCGGCGCGGGCAGTTCGGCCAGTTCATCAACGTCGAGACCGGCGACATCATGATCGGCGCCACCACCTCGGCCGCCGCCGCGCCCGCGGCGCTTGCCCTCGCCAGCAAATACTACAGCAACCCCGAATACCTTCAGGTGGCGGAGCAGTCGGCCAGACTCTTCTACAACCGCGATGTGAAGGCCGGGGTCACCACCGGCGGCCCGGCCGAGGCCCTGCAAGCGCCCGATTGCGAATCGGCTTATGCCCTTTTGGAATCGTTCGTGGTGCTTTACGAGATCACCGGGGAAAAAGAGTGGCTGACCGACGCGGAAGACCAAGCCGCGCAGTTTGCCACCTGGATCGTTTCCTACGACTATCAATTTCCTCCTGGCACCACGTTCGCCAAACTCAAGATGCGGACCACCGGAACGTGTTGGGCCAATGGCCAGAACAAGTGTTCCGTGCCCACCATCTGCACTGCCTCCGGAGATGCCCTGTTCGAGCTCTACCGGGCAACCGGGAAGGCCGTGTATCTGGAATTGATGCGGGATATTGCCCAGGCTGGCCCCGAATATATGTCGCGAGCCGACCGGCCGATTCCGGCGGTGGTGAGCGGACAATTGGTGAACCCCAAAGCGGGCGGAAACCTGGCGAACCTCGAGCCCGGATGGATATTCGAACGCGTGCAAATGGGCGACTGGGAGTCACCCGGCGTTCCCATCGGCGAGACTTACCACGCCACGGCAAGCTGGTGCGAAGCGGCCCTGATGTTGACGTGGGCAGAGATTCCCGGCCTTTACGTGCAACCCGACAAAGGGCTGGCATATGCCTTCGACCACATCGATGCCCGAGTGCTTTCGCACGCCGGCGACCGGGTGACGGTGCGCCTGACCAACTCGACGAAGTTTCCGGCGCATGTGCGCGCCTTGATCGAGTCATCCGATGATGCGAGCAAACCGCTGGGGTTCAACGCCCTCTATGGCCGTCCCCTGATTGATCTGGCGGCAGGCGAGCAGAAGAACGTCACGTTCGATGCCCGGCAAGGGCTGGTGGCGGCGCGGTAGCTCAGCAGCGGGATCACAAGCGTATGAACCGTCGCGAATTCTTCGAAGCGAGTGGCGTGACGCTGGCTTTACTCAGCGCCCGCGCCGCCGTCGGCGCACAGGCGCTCGAATTGCATGGAATCGGGCTTCGGGCGCGCCTGTACCGGTATCAGAACACCCTGGTAAAGGCCACCAGCGAGTGGGAATTCGACCCTTCCGATGCCGGCACGCGCGAGATGTCGCTTGATTCCTCGCGCTGGTCCTTCGCGTGGAAGGCTTCCGGCGTCCCGGAACGGCCGGACGCCCTTGATATGACCGCGCGCTTTCGCTTAGTGAGCGGCACGCTCGCGAATGCCGCTGCCGCCCTGGAAGTCGAATTCGCCGATTGGTCAACGGCCAATTACGTGTGCATGCCGGGCGCGGTTTACAACGGCAACCGCTATGAATCGCGCCGCCTGCCTTACCCGCCGCTTTTGCACGATCCCCAGGACATCGGGCCGAATGTCCCACCGATCATCTCCGACATACCGAGGCTGAACATTCACGCGGGCGCGTCGCGAATCCAGCAGGTGACGCGCGATATGTCAACTCCTGCCATGGGCGTCCAAACCCCTGCCACTAAGACTGCCTACTGGCTGCTAACGCCTCCGTGGACTTCCTGGGGTGATTCGGGTCTCGACATTGAGGAAAGCGACGACCGCACTCGGGCGCTGTTGCGCGTTACCGCGCCCTATGTGCGCCAGGGAACGATGTACCGGATCTGCGATAACCATGCGCCGTCAAAAGATCGCGGCGCGGACTTTCAGACCGGTGACGAAGTAACCCTGCACATCCGGCTGTATTTGTTCCCGGCGGACAGCGTGCAGGCCCTGCTGGACCGATTCCTGGTGATTCGGAAAGACTTGACCGGGCCAGTGGAACTGCCCCATGGCCTGCCCTTTGCCGGCGCCTGGGCCCTGCATGAAGCGAAGTACAACGCCAGCAATTGGCGGGAACAGGCCGGTTACTACGCGGTGGAGGTGGGCAAGAACGAAAAGAACCGCTCTTGGACGATGGGTTGGGTGGGTGGACTCGAGGCCACTTACCCGTTGCTTTTCGCGGGCGATGAGCGCTCCCAAACGCGCGCCAAACGCAATTTCGACTTTGTGTTTCCCCAGGGCATCGCTAAATCCGGCTTTTTCTACGGAGCGGGCGACGGCGAACGGTTTTACAGCGACGGCATGCCCTGGCTGATGAATAGTGGGGAACTGCCCTGGCTGGGAAACTCGGCGTACCTGGCGCCGCTGGACTCAAAACGCTGGCATCTGGTGCGCAAGAGCGGCGACGCGCTTTACTACCTGCTGAAGCAATTCGACCTGCTGAAAAAGCAAGACCCCGCTTGGACCGTACCTTCCGCGTGGCTGCAAGGTACGCGGGGATGTGCGGATGCGTTCGTGCGGCTCTGGGACAAGTGCGGCCAGTTTGGTCAATTTGTCGATATCGACACCGGCACTGTCACGGTCGGCGGTTCCACCAGTGCCGCCATCGCCGGCGCGGGCTTGGCGCTCGCTTGGAAGTACTTCCAGGACGCAAACTACCGCCGCGTTGCGGAGGCTGCTGCTGCGGCTTACTGCGCGAAAGATCTTCGGGCGGGCATCACCACCGGCGGTCCGCTGGAAATCGCCCAGGCGGCGGATTGCGAATCGGCTTTCGGACTGCTCGAGTCGCTGATCGTGTTGTATGAGACCACGGGCGAAAAGCGCTGGCTGCAGGAGGCGGTGAACGCCGGCGCCTATTGCGCCACCTGGGTGGTCTCCTACGACTACCACTTTCCACCGCAATCGACCTTCGGGCGGCTGGGGATGCGGACGACGGGTTCCATTTATGCCAGTGCGCAAAACAAGTGTGCGGTGCCGGGAATCTGTTCCTATTCGGGATCGTCGCTGTTCAAGCTCTATCGGGCCACAGGGAATCCGCTGTATCTGGAGTTGATTCGGGAGATTGCGCACAACCTGACCCAATACGTGTCACGTGCCGACCGGCAGATTGGACCGCTCTGGCCAGGGGCCATTAATGAGCGGGTTGAGATGGGGGACTGGCTGGAACCGATTGGCGAGATTTACGACGGCTCAGGTTGGGCCGAGGTGGCTGACATGCTGACCTACGTGGAAGTGCCAGGTCTCTACGTCCAGCCCGATACGGGATTCTTTCGCGCCATCGATCATGTGGAGGCTTCCCTCAAGGAGAACAACCACGCGCGGCTGGTGCTTCGACTGGTCAACCCCACGGCTTTCGACGCCTCGGTGAAGGTGCTGGCGGAGAACCTTCCGGAAATGTCCTGCCCGCTCGGACAAAATTACCTCTGGAACTGTCGCGCCGTGCAACTGCCGGCGGGAGCCAGCCGCGACGTCGAGTTCGTGAAGGCGCGCGGGACGGACTAAATGTCACTGGAGCTTCAATGCGGACCTTGGGCCACCGACGGCTTGCTGCGACATTGTTTGCCCCAATCGCAATTGGGGAGCCCCGGCCCCAGCCATTCGTATTCAAAACGCCACCTTTGGGGCGGAAAATTTATAGATGAAAGCGAGACTTCTAAATGGCAATTTCCAGACGTGAACTGATGACTTACGGAGCGGCAGGGGCATTGACGGCGCTTACTCCGGGCAGCCCGGCCAACGCCGAAGCCGCCACGCAAGACGCCGCCAGCTCTTCCCAGAGCCCCATGCCTTTGCAAGTGCCTACGGACCGGGCGCCGCAGGCGGCTGAGACCGGGTTCGACCGGTACGACATGCGGGAGTACCTGAAGCCCCGGCGCTTGACCCTGGCCATGTGGGATCAGGCCTTCTGCATGCGCCACATGCCGGGCGGCAGCTTCGAGAATTTCGACCGCGTCCTCGACGAGACGGTTGAGCGCGGCTACAACACCGTGCGTCTTGACCCGCTGCCGCAGTGGATCAACCTGCGCGAGCCGGACCGCGTGCTGGAGTGGGGCGATCCCCATCAGCCTTACCTGCCGTGGGATTGGAATGCCGCCGTGAAGGGACCGGTGGGGCGATGGATTATCGAGTTCATGGAGAAGCTCTACAAGCGCCCGTCGCTGAATTACACGTTAAGCGCCTGGTGGGCCATGCCTACGCCCCCGCCCGCGCCCATCGCGCCCCCTGCACTCCGCACCCCGAAGAACATGACCGAGGGAGCGGAAATGTGGGCGGTCCTGCTGACCGATTGGAAGAAACGCTTCGGCTTCGACCGGATCATGTATGTCGATATCGCCAACGAAACGCCGTATTTCTTTCCCGGCATGGGCGAACGATTCAAGAAGGCCTCGGGTACCGATTGGGACGAATCGTCGGCGCTAACGGCTGCTCAAAACGCCTTCATGGCGGATGAAATCAACAAGGCGATGCGGCTGCTGCGGCGGGAATTCCCCGAGCTGCGCTTTAACGTCTCGATTCACGGCGATTTGCGCTGGCTGGATATTCCGGTCGAGTTCGATTGCCTGGACGTGCACTTCTACGCCGACGTCGATCCCCGCTGGAACGACCGCACCCGCTTCTCCGACTTCGCTGCCGATGGACTGTTTACCAACAACCGCTGGTTCGCGGAATTCTCTGAGCGCTGCGGGAAGACGGCCGCCGCCATGGCGCCCATGCTGCGCGCGCGCCAACGCTTCAAGATGGGTGAGTTCGCCGCGTGGGCATCGCGCCGCGGGGCGCCCCTGACCACTTCCGAAGCCTGGTCGTCTTGGTACTACTTCGACGATCCCCACCTCGACTGGGGCTGGCTGCTCGACTGGTCGAAATGGTCGGTGGATGACGCCATCGACTACAAGTTCTGGGGATGGACGCCGCACAACTACGTGCAACCCCAGTTTGCAAATTGGAAGGATGTGAAGTGGCATCGCACGCTGAATGACCGCTTTTTAAGAAGCTGAACGGCGCCCGTCACATGGCATGGGCATCTTGCCCATGCATATAGACGGCACGCTCGCGTTGCGTGGGCGAGACGCCCATGCCACTTCGGAAAATAAATCAGCAGAGGTAACGCTCCCACATGGGGAAGGCACAATGGACAATGGACTGACCCGGCGCGAGGTACTCAAAGGAATGGCAGCCACTGCGGGGCTGCCGTATCTCGGAGGAGAGGGCAATCTCGCTGCCGAGCCAGCGCCATCGGCCCCGCCAGCGGAAGCACGCCCGCCAGAAGGCGAACTGGTCGCGCCCACGGGCTGGCCGCAGCCTGAGCCGCTCCCTGCCCCGCCGGGTCCGGAGTTTGCGCCGCCCGTCAAATTGTCTGCGCCTTCCCCCAACGCGCCAGCGATCTTCGAGCATTCGCAGGAAGCGGGCCCCGACCAGACGTTTCTGATGGTGGGTCGCGGTCTTACCAAGGAATTGTTCGTGTGGGGCAGTTCCGCCACCGGAGCGCCGGGGCAGCCGTGGTCGGCAAAGATTCAATTCGCCGAGGACCACATCCTTGCAGCGACGTTGCCGGAGACGTCGGCGGACGGAGTGTTTCTGGTCTGGGTGGGCAACGCCGGGGGTTGGTCGAAGCCCATTCGCCTGAACGCGCCGCAACCGTGGTGGTGCGGGCCGGACGTGGCCGCCGCCGGCGACGCTGTGCGGATTTTCGGCCGCAATCTGGCCCGACGGCCGGAATATACGGCGGCGTTCGTTTACCTCCAGTTGCCGGGTCAGCCGGGGCTGTGGCTCAACCCGGAACAAACGGGCAAATATTCCGTCACGGTGCGCCTGCCCGCGCAAATCGACCCGGGCCTTTACAACCTTTGGGTCCATGCCGGGCGCGGCGGGGCGTTGGGTTGGGGCGGACCGGTGCGGCTGGAAATCCAGGCGGCGCGCCCGGCCGCAACTTCCGTTTCCGAACCGGTCGCGGCGCCCTCGAGCGGCCAAACTGTCGATCTGCAGGCTTTGCTAAATCGGCGGGCGCAGAAGGGCGGAGGAGCGGTTTTGCTCAGCGAGGGATTCTTCCCCTTTCACGGCACGCTGTCCGTCCCCAAGGGCGTGACGCTTGCCGGCGCAGGAAGGGACAAGACCCGGCTGCAGTTGGAGCGCGACGCGGCGGCGAAGTTCGGCCCGGATGAAGACGCCGCGGCCATCTGGCTTACCGGCGACGGAGCAAGCGTCGCCCGCCTGACGGTCAGCGGCACCCCGGAAGTCAACCTGGGAGTTGCGGTAAAAAGTCCGGAACCTCTGGTCTGGTTGCGCGACTGCCGGATTGAAGACGTGCGCATCGGTGACATCGAGCGCAAGCACGCCCCTCACGATAAATTCATGGACAATTACGGCGTTCGGTTGATGCGCGCGGAGTACGCCACGGTGCGCGACAACGAAATCTGGGCGCGCAGTCCCATTTTCTTGAGCGGCGTGCGCAAGTGCTGCATTACGGGGAACGACCTGTACCCACGAACCTTGTGGGGCGGCAACGCCGAAGCCTCCATCCAAGGCCGCAACGAGGTGATCGGGGAGTGCATCATTGAGGGCAACCGTATCTCGAGCCCGCCCGGAACCGAAGCCGGCGGACCAACCACGCGCCGCCTGATTTGGCTCTCTACGGGCCACGGGTCCGTTACCCACAACTGGGTGGCGGGCAATGGGGTGAAGCCGCCCGCCGGACCAGGAGCGGCCGTCGGCGCGGGGCAAGCGCGCTTCGGGGGCGTCGCGGGCACGGACCAGAACGTGGGCGAGATGATACTGTTTGAGGCCAACCACCGCACCATGTTCTTCGGCAAGATCGAGGGTGCAGATTCACAGAGCGTGGTGCTTCCCCAAACCGTGCCCGCCACGCCGGAGAATCGGCTGGGGGCGATGGTGGATGGACAAAACGTCGGTCCGCGCAAGCTCCTGGCCCGCGACGCCGCCGGCAACGAAACGCCCTTCTGGCCGCCCGACCGCGATGACGGTGGGGAAGAACCGCCGATTGCCGAGTACTTCGTGACAATCTTTGCCGGAACGGGGCAAGGCCAGACCCGCCGCGTGGTGAAGCGCGAGGCCAACCGGCTGATCCTGGAGCGTCCGTGGAACGAGCCACCCGCGGCCGGGAGTCTGGTGGCGGTCGGCACCGGCTTTTACCAGAACTTGATTGTGGGCAACTACGCCCCCGACGGCATGACGGGAGTGCAACTTTGGATATCGTGCATTGAGAACGTGGTGGCCAACAACAGCATCGCCCGCCAGCGCAAGGAAGGCATTTACCTTTACGCCAGCGGCACCACGCTGGGCTCGTCAATGCCCCGCGCCTGGAATCGCGGCATCGCGCCGCTGTTCTGGAACCTCGCGGAGGGCAATCGCACCGAGGAATGCAGCCGCGGGGCCTTGGTGGTGAGCGGCGACGATGCTCATCTGCCGGTGGAGTTTCCCCGCGCGCTGGGCAACGTGTTGCGCCACAACTCGTTTGTGCGCAGCCGCGAAGATGGGGTCGCGCTGCAACTGGGGGCCGTGGCAGTAACGCCGGAAGTTCGCAACACGTCGGCGAGCGTGGCGGGAACCATCGCGGAGTTCAACGTGGTGCGCGACGCCCACATTGGTTACCACGCCGGCCCAGGCAGCGACCACACTGTTTTTCGCCGGGATCAGGCCTACTTCTGGTTCCCGGTGAGCAATTCTCAAGGCCTGCCGGTAGCGTTTCAGGTTGACCGCCCCGGCTCCACCGTGGCGCTTGACGAGAACAGTGCAGAAGGGAAATTCGGAGTCGAAAGCGATAGCGTGGTGACGGTCAAAAGAGCCAAGTGACCGTTACTGCCCTAATTGGAACGTAGAACGTAGAGCCGCCCTTTAGGGCGGAACGCGCTGGGATCGAACCGGGCGTGAGCCCGGCAGTAGAAAATTAGCTCGCACCAAATAGCCCGATCGGGAGGACTTCCATGGACTTAAAAGTAACCCGCCGCAATCTTCTGAAAGGCTTTGCCAGCATGGCCGCGATTCCCCAATTGGTGAAAGCCGCCGAGGAATTCCGGCCACCCGCCGGCACCATGCCCACGCGCGTGCTGGGAAAGACCGGGGTTAAGGTCAGCATCCTGGCGCTGGGCGGCGTGGGCGCCGTCACCGACTTCCCCAGTGACGAGTTGGCCGCCAAGTTCATTCAGGATGCCATTGCCTCCGGGATTACTTACGTCGATACGGCCGCAGCCTACGGGCACGACAACGACCCCCGCAGCAGCGAGCGCCGTTACGGCAAAGCCCTGGGGCCGCGCCGCAAGAACATCTACCTGGCCACCAAGACCGCCAAGCGCAAGTCGGATGAGGCCATGCGCGACATCGAGACCAGCCTGAAGACTCTTCACACTGACTACCTTGACGCCGTGCAGGTGCATTGCGTCCTGACGACGGACGACATTCCGGCTTGGGGAAAGCCCGACGGCGTTTACACGCTGCTGCGCAAACTGAAGGACCAAAAGGTGATCCGCTTTATCGGCGTGACCAGCCACATCGAGGTGCCGTGCCTCCAGCGGGCGGTGGAGACCTACGACTTTGACACCATCCTCACCACGTTTGGCCCCACGCTCGACCGCCGCCCGTTTGAAGAAACCCTGTTGCCGCGCTTGCAGGAGAAGAAGATGGGCATCGCCGCCATGAAGGTAATGGGCGGAATGAGGGAGTACAACCGCGTAAATCTGGACGCCCTGCCGGCAAAGCTGGTCGGCGAAGGCAAAGGCCTGACCTCGGCCGAGAAGCTGATGCGCTACACCCTGTCACTGCCCATCCACACCGCCACCAACGGCATCGGCGATTACCGGCAATTGAGCGCCAACCTGGCCGTTTGCCACCAGTTCGAGCCCATGACCCGGGAAGAGCGCACCGATGTTCAGCACGCGATGAAAGACAGCGGCAACTTCCTCGCCTTCAATCAGCCCGGTTACACGCGTGCGTAAGGTTGACGGCTCCCGGCTACGAGGACCTCGCTGCGGCGTTGAGATCATTCATAACGAAAGGACCCCTACCACCCATGCGCCGAATCACGTTTACACTCAGACTCATTTGCACTCTTATTTCGATGTTGTTTCTGTCCTTCTCGCTGCTAGCTGCGGAGCGGACGACTCTAGAATTAGACGGTACCTGGGACATCGAAGACTCGTTGGCTCCTGACCAGATGCCGACCGCATTCCACCATCAAGTTCCTGCCCCTGGGCTGGTACACCTTTCGGTCCCCGTCTTCGCGGACGTCGACCAATTCGAGTCTTACGAAAACCACGGGAACCGCGTGCGCTTTGATCGCTCGCCCGGCCCTGGGAACTTTGATCCCTCGATGGTCGGCATTTCGCGCCAGAACCGCAACTACTTCTGGTACCGCAAAGTGTTCAAGGCGCCGGCGCGCCGCGAGGTGGCAATCCTTAAGGTGAACAAAGCGCAGTTCGGCACGGCGGTGTGGCTGAACGGCAAGAAGGTGGGCGAACACTTCGGCTGCTTCAGCCCCGGCTATTTTAATCTCACCGACGCGCTGAAATGGGAGCAGGAGAACGTCCTCGTCATTCGCATTGGGGCGCACCCGGGTGCGGTTCCCACCAGCGTACCCACGGGCATCGACGGCGAAAAAACTCACTGGACGCCGGGAATCTACGACTCCGTCACGCTGCGCGCCGCCGATAACCCCATCGTCGAGAGCGTGCAGGTGGCCCCGCAACTGGCCACGTCGGAAATCCTGGTGCAAACCGTCGTGCGGAATTACGGCGCGGCGCGATCGTTCCGGCTGATCAACCAGGTAGAAGGCCGGGAGGAAGCGGTAGACGCTCATATCGGCGCAAGCGAGGCCAAAACCTTGCTCCAGCGGATCCCGATGCCCGGCGCGCGCCTGTGGACTCCCGAGCAGCCCAACCTGTACACGCTGGAGACGAGTACTGGCAGCGACAATGTGTCCACGCGATTCGGCATGCGGGAGTTTCGCTTCGACACGGCCACCAAGCGCGCCTACCTGAATGGACACGTGTACTTCCTGCGCGGCTCCAATATCTGCTTCCACCGCTTCATGGAGGACCCCAAGGGAGCCGATCTGGCTTGGAACAAAACATGGGTGCATAAGCTGCTGGCCGAGATTCCCAAGCAAATGCACTGGAACAGCTTCCGTATGTGCATTGGTCCCGCGCCGGATTTCTGGCTCGACATCGCGGACGAGACTGGCCTGATTCTCCAGTACGAGTTCCCGGTGTGGGACTATCGTCCGGCCTGGAACACGCAGGAGATGATCACCGAATACAAGGAATGGATGACGAATGCCTGGAACCACCCCAGCGTCGGCTGGTGGGACGCCTGTAACGAAACGCACGCCGACATCTTGGCCGATATCATCCATGCCGTGCGGCCCTTGGACCTCTCCGGCCGGGCGTGGGACAACGGTTACAATCCGCCCGACGCGCCCGACGACCCAGTGGAGGACCACAACTACCTCTATATCGACGACATCTTTCCCCACGCCGATGGCCACTACTTCAAGGCGGAGGGTTTGGAGGGGGGCACTGGGGCCAAGGGGACCAACAGCCCTCACCCCACTGGCCATGCGGCGGTGCTGAACGAGTACGACTGGATTTGGGTGAATCGCGACGGCAGTTCGGCCGTGCTCTCCGTTCCGCTGTTCCACCGACTGGTGGGCGAGAATATCGGCGGACGGGCTTACGTCGACTTCGCCGCCTACATGTGGGCCGGGCTCACGGAATATTGGCGCGCCCACCGCAACTATGCCGGGGTGCTGTGCTTCACCTACCTCACCATGAGTCACCCCGACGCTTACACGGGCGACTTCTTCCAGGACATCAAGAATCTCCAGTTGCACCCGGAGTTTGAAGAAGCGCTCAGGAATTCGTTCAGCCCGGTGGGCGTTTACCTCAATTTCTGGCGGCCGAAGCTGGCGGCTGGCACGACCCACCCGATGGCGGTGTCTTTGGTCAACGACCAGTACGACGCCGCGAAGGGGAAGCTGGTGGTAACGCTCGAGGCCGCAGGCAAGGAATTGTCCCGCCAGGAAACCGACGTCACGGTGGGGCCGCTGGGCCAGCAGACCTACGTGGTGAATCTGCCGATCCCGTCGGAAAAAGGTCCCTGCGTGGTCAAGGCGACGTTGCAACGCGCGGGCGAGGCGGCGGAAGTGGTCAGCAAGCGGAAATCCACCATCGAGTAAGCCGCAAAGGCGGCGAAGTCGGATTGCTAAATAGCGCCGGCGCGATAGGCGTGAAGGACCTGCATTTGGTATTTAAGAGGAGCGCAGGAGAAAGAACAAATGCAGGTCCTTCACGGGCAAGCGTTCAGGATGACAGGCCGAATGAGGGTGGCGCTAAACGATGAGGGTGAAAGCACGTGTGGTTCGAAAGGGGCCGCGCCTCCTCGCGGTACTGAGTTTACGGCGGCAACCAAACAATTCTGTCATCCTGAACGCTCTTCAGTGAAGGACCAGCATTTTGCACTTAAGAGGAGCGCAGGAGAAAGAACAAATGCAGGTCCTTCACTGGAAGGCGTTCAGGATGACAGTTTGTATGAGGGTCGTGCTAAACGATGATGGTGAAAGCACGTTTGGTTCGAAAGGGGCCACACCTCCTCGCCGTACTGGGTTTACGTCGGCAAACGAACCATCCTGTCATCCTTCACTGGCAAGCGTCCAGGATGACAGGTCGAATGAGGGTGGCGCTAAACGACGATGGTGGAAAAACGTATGGTTCGATTTGAAAAAACACCCTCGCTGTCGACAAGCCGGCGTGAGTTCCTAATCACCGCGACTGCCGTTGCCGCGCCGGCGGTAACAGGCTGGGCGAAAGAGCAGGGCATTATTGATTCCGAACCCTGGCCGCGGAACAACGACCCGTCGGCGCGGACCTGGTTGCCGGTGGCGGGCGCCGCAACGCCGTCGGTTGCGAACAGTTTCCTTGAGTCCATTCACGGCCAGATGCGCATTCTGGGTTGCTGGTACGAGGGCAATCAATTGCGCGCCAGCCGCCCCTTTCTCGACGGAAAGTTGAACGCGGGCCAGAGCACGTGGGCATGCGAGGTCCACGCATCGGCCGCTGAGAGCAACGCGCTTGATCTGCAGGTGAAGTTTAAGCTGGCCTCGGGTACCGCGAAGTCCGCCGGCGTCGCCGTCGCTTTCGACTTTACGCTGTGGACCCTCGACAACTACGTGTTTGTGCCCGGCCAACTCTACGGCGGCAACCGCTTTCGCATCCTGCCGCTCCACTATCCTCCGTACATTCACGACGCCAGCCAACGTCCGCTCGACATGCCGGTGACCACCACCAACATCCTGCATCTGAACCCCGACGGCGCGCGGGGCAAAGTGGAGATGACCACCGGAAACGTTCCCACCCCCATGCTGGGCTTTTTCCATCCCGCCGAGCAGCGTGGATTCCTGGTGCTGGCGGAGCAGCGCACGCGCTTCGGCAATAATGGACTTTTTTTCGAGGAGGACGCCGGGCCGTCCGCCACGCCGAAGCGGATCTCCTTTGTGGTCAGCGCCCCCGGCGTGCGCGAACAGCGCTATGTGATGTGCGGCCGGGCCGATTCCTGGGACCGCGGGGCGGACTGGAACGCGGGCGACGAGCTGACGCTCAACTTCAAGCTCTACAACTTTGCGGCCGACGACTTGCAGGCGTTCTTCGCCAAGGTGTTCGACGTTCGCAAAGCGCTGACCGGCCAGAACCATTATGCCTGCGTAACCCCTTACAGCGCCGCGGCCGATTTGATTGCGGAGCATCACAACGCGCACAAGTGGTTCGAGGGCAAGCACTACAGTTTCTATTGCAACCAGCCGTATAGCCCGAACCCCTACGCCTACCAGATCGGCTGGGGCGGCATTCCCATCCTGTCGTTTCCCCAGGCGCTCTTGGAGACGCCTGAACGCCTTCGGCGCGTCAGCCTGACGCTGGACACGGTGATGGCGGCGCAAGCCCAGACCGGGCTGATCTACTGCATCAACCGCGATGGCGAGATCATGGGCGACGCGCACGGCCGGCAAGCCGAGCGGCCCACCATCACCATGACCCGGCGCGCCATGGACGTGCTTTACTTCGGCCTCAAGACGCTCGATGCCCTGAAAAAGCGCGGGCATGAGGACTTGATCAAGCCGGCGTGGGAAACCGGACTGCGCGCTTGCGCGGAAGCGCTGATCAAGGTGTGGAAGCAATACGGACAGTTTGGCCAGTTCATCAACGCGGACACTCTCGAAATGGATATCAACGGCTCCACGGCCGGTTGCGCCGCGGGCGCCGGACTGGCTTTGGCGTCGGCCTACTTTCACGACGCGAGGTACCTGGAACTTGCCGAGGCGGCCACCCGCATGTATTACACGCGGGACTTCCTGAAGGGTTATGCGGGCGGGGGCGCCTCGGAAATCCTCCAGGCGCCCGACAGCGAGGCGCCCTGGGACATGGTGGAATCCTGCATGGTGCTCTACGAAACAACGGGCGAGCGGGAGTGGGTGGAGAAGGGGGAATTCGCCGCGCACCTCCTTTCCACCTGGATGGTCTCGCACGATTACGTGTTCCCGCCCGGCTCCGCCATGCAGCAGGCGGGGACGCACGCGGCGGGCAGCATTTTCGCCAGTTCCCAAAACAACCACAGCGCTCCCGGGTTTTACATCCTCTCGGGCGATTGCCTGCTCAAGCTGTTCCGCGCCACGGGCGACCAACGTTATGCGGAGATGTATAAGGACACGTCGCATAACGTAATCCAATACGTCGGCGCGCCGCACAACCCCCTGCGGCATGAAAGCGGATTTGTCACCGAGCGCGTGCAGCTTTCCGATTGGGAAGGGAAAAACGCGGGGTTTGTCGACTACAAGGATTCCAATATGGCCTGGGAAGTTCTGGCCGCGCTGACTTGCCTTGAAAACCCTGGCATCTATCTTCACACCGACGATGACACTTTCCTTGTCCTCGATCACGTCGAGGCCACAGTCTTGAAACGCGATGCCACTGGCGTGACCATCCACGTCACGAACCCCACCCCGTATTCAGCCCGCGTGGCAGTTTTCGGGGAGTCGGCCGCGCAGGCGAAACAGCCCTTGGGTCACAGCGCCTACCTCGCCTGGCCGCGTATTGAGGTGGCCGCCGGCGAGACCGGCGCTTGGCACGTAGACGCCTCGGGGCAACTTCGCCCGACAGCGGATGGGGCATGATGTTCGACCGTGCTGGAGCCGGGGACAACTGACACTTTCCCGGGCGCCTCATCCGCGGGCATTCGCGCCAGCCCGGAAGTGGACGTGCGCGGAAAACCGGAGCGCTGAACAGAGACTATCTATGAACATCAGCCGAGTAGGACTCCTAAGTTTCTCGATCTGCGTCGGCCTGTTTGCCAGCGTTTGGGCAGGTGCCCAGACGCCTCCACCGAATGATCTCGAGGTCCAGCCTTTCTACGGGCTGCCTTCTCCCAGCGTTGATCTTCGATCCATGCTTCGACGCCGCGTCGTAAATGAAGGAGTGAAGGACCTTGCTATGGGGTCGGCGCGCCGCAAGCAGGCGATGCTGACGCACGGGATTCCCGCTTATAGCCAAAGCATCCGCGAATGGGTCACCACCGCGCTAGGACCTCTGCCGTTTGGCGACCAGGGAGGGCCGCTGCACGCTCGTGCGGTTTCGAAATTCACCCGCAACGGCTATGCCATGGAAAACGTGATTTTCGAGTCCTGGCCCGGCTGGGAGGTGAACGCCACCGTCTACCTGCCCCTGGCCGAGACGTTCCCCCCACCCTGGACTCCGGTGATCATGCCCGTGGGACATTGCGCCAAGAACGATGAATCGGTGCAAATCCCGGCGCAGGTTTTCGCTCGCAATGGGTACCTGGTCATCACCTTCGACTCACCTGGCTTCGGGGAGAAATCCGCAGGCAATGACCACTTTATCGATGGGGTGCGGTGTTACTTGACCGGCACGACGTCACAACGGTTTTTCCTGCTGGACGCGCTCCGGGCCATCGACTACGTATCAACTCGCCCCGACGTCGACATGAGCCATGGCGTCGGAATGAGCGGTGTCTCCGGCGGCGGTGTGACCACGACTTACTGCACGTTGCTGGACAAGCGCATCACGGCCGCGGCGCCGTCATGCTTTTTCTCCCCCGAGGTCGATAATCCGTTGCGGAATAGCTATGCCATTTGCCCGGAGACGCACCCCATCGGCCGGTATCGGCAGGGAATCGAGACCACGGATTTGCTGATGGCCGTCTATCCCACCCCGCTGCTGTTGATGGCGGGAAGATTCGACACGCTCTACCGGGCCGACTGGAGCCGGCAGGTGGCGGACGAGGTTGCGAAGGGCTATGCGGCCGGCGGTCTTGGCGACCACTGCGATTTTTACCTGGATGAATCCCCGCATGACTATACGATCGCCCAGGCAATTCGCGCGATTGCGTGGATGGACCGCTGGGTGCGCAAGATACCTGCCCGGCAGCTTGCCGGGATCAGCGCGCAGGGTGTCGAAATGGCGCCGGCGGAGGTTTTGCAGTGCCATCCGCGCAGCGAAGTGAACATCTGCTCGATGAACCGCGAGGAAGCACGGCGCCTGGCGCTGGCCCGCCGAGGCACATCGATTCGTACTTCCGCATTAAAGCTGGTCGGGATTGACGATCGGGTTCTCCCGCAGATCAAGCCGGCGAAGGTCGACCTTGCGGAGCCCTTCCCGGAACTCGCGGAGAACGCCATGCAAGAAATGCTGCTCTCCTCCGAACCGGGCACGGAACTACCCGCCACGATGCTCTATCAACCGAGACCCAAGACCCGTACGCCAGCCATTCTCTATTTCGACGACCGTGGCCGTTGGGCAGACTTGGCCACGAATGGTCCGCTGGTGAGCATGTCTCATCTCACGACGCAAGACGAAAGGAAGGTCGCGGTTCTCAGCGTGGACCTGCGCGGGTGGGGTGACAGTTCTCCCAGTCACGGTCCGTATGAGATTTACTGGTGGGGCGCGCCACAGCGGTTCCTTGCCTACGTGTCGGCAGCCATGGACGATTCGATACTGGGCATGCGCATCCGCGATGGTTTAGCTGCGCTTGCTTACCTGCGTTCGCTACCGGAGATCGACTCCGACCAAATTGTGGTGGGCGGGCATGGCATGGGCGGCGTGGTGGCCCTGCACGTGGCAGAGATCGACGGGCACGTTCGCGGCGTCTTCTGCAACGATTTTCTGAGCAGTTTCGAGGCGCTCGCCGCATCCCCATCGTACGCGTGGCAGCACGACGCGTTCTTCCCCAATGTGCTGAAGTATTACGACTTGCCCGAACTTGCTGCGGACCTGCGTGTGCCGCTGCTGATGGTCAACCCGCTCGATGCCATGAAGCTCCCGCTGTCTGCGGCCGCTGCCAAGCAGTTGTATTCGCAAGCTTTGGCGCACGAGACCGTCGAGGTGAATTCAGAAGTATCGGCACCTCAGGTCGGGACGATTCAGGTAAAGTGGATTGACCGTTTGTGGTCGCCGACGTCCGCCCATCAGTGACGGCGCCGGGCGCCACGCGCCAATGTCCAAGGAGTTAAACGACCAAGTGCGTTAGCCGTAGTGATTGACGTCTTGGACTCAAGCGGCCACACTCAGATTGATGGTTGATGGAGGTTCCAATGGGTGTTAAGTTCACCGACAAAAAGCAAAGAGAAGGCTAACTGAGTGCGGTGGGGCAGGGCAAGCCCAGCCCCTACGTTTCCTAGCGGCTTGGCCGCTGTGTCACGCCGATGGCCCGGTCAATCAACGCCTGATAGTATGCCGCGGCGATGGGTTCATGCGCCACACGTTCGGGGGCTTTCAATTGAGAGAGGATGACCGACCCCTTGCCGGTGCGCCGTTCGGCGGCAATCGGGCGCACCGTGCGCTTGGGGTCGGGGTCGCCCGGCTTTACCACATCGGAAGTGTGGAGAATCGGAGCGAGGTTGTCGCCGTTTAGGTAGCAGGTGGCGACGTATTCGATGTAATCCTTCTCGGCGTCGTACCAGTACGAGAAATCGAGCGGTTGAAACGAAGCAACCAGCGGATGGCCCGTCTTGCGGGAAACGAACTCTCTGCCGGTCATTCCCTTGATCGCCACATCTCCCCCGTCCAAATGCCACACCGTATCGGCTGGTTGCTCGAGGAAGATCGCCGTGCCGCCGCGCTCGGCAAAGCTGGAAAGGCTGCCACGCACCATCTCGAACGCGTCAACGTCATCGACAAATGCCAATAGGGCTGTATCGCGGATCGGGCTGAACACATGGGGCTTAAGCCCGAGCGCGGCGGCCAATTTCCACGCTCGCCCGTTCGGCGGACCGACAATCGCGACCTCGACGCCGGCATTTTTCGTCTTGTCGAACGCGGGAAAGACCTCCACTTCCATTTTGCTGTCGTGAAGCAACTCGCCCGACGGGTCCTTAAGGCCAACGCGAAGAGTTAGCCTCTCGCGCTGGGTAACGGCGGGCGTTTGAAAATGGAAATAGCCCTGAAATGCCGCGCCAAACGAAGGGATTGAGGCCGGCGCGCTTTGGGCAAAGACGCGGTTGCCGCCGCGGAGCACCTCCCACAGGAGCGTGCCGTTGGAGTACGCGGCCCGGCGGTCGTTGCAGACCCAGAATTCGACGGCAAGCTTCTCCCCGGCGAAGTAATGGAGACGGTCGGTGCGGAGGTCCACCATAAGCGGCGTCAGCGCTTCGCGAAACGCGAAGTAGGCGGGCTTGGGGTGACGGTCCACGTCCACCAGGGTCTTCTGCCAACCGTCGGGCCAGGCATCGATCAGCAGATGGACGGCGGTGGAAACAATGTGAGCGATACGTGAGCCACAGGGTCTACTCAAGTGCAGGGCAGGCGGGGTTGTCTGGGGCGGCGAGGTTTTGTTGATTCAGGATGGCGAGGCGGGCGGCGTGGTGGAGTTTCCACTGGTC
>JBEKQO010000064.1:0-27736 GCA_049519635.1 Terriglobia bacterium
GCTCCTCTGCAGAAACTCGACGCGTAAGTCCTTGGAATTCAGCAGGCGTAGCGCGGACCTGTTTTTTAGGTCCGCGGCACGTCCCCGATGGACAAGGAAAAGCCGCGGACCTAAAAAACAGGTCCGCGCTACCCTTCTTCGGCCCGAGTTTCTGCCTATCATGGGCAGCCGAACGGCTGTCAATGCTCAGAATGACAGTGCCGACGGGTTTTTCCGCAGCCTGTTCAGCTCCACCTTTAAAGGTTCTTCTTGATTGTTCCCGTGACCCGCGAACTATTCTCTGCCTGCGGCCGTACCGCGCCACCCCGCGAATCAGACAGGACGTGGTGAGGGAAGAATATACTCTAAACCGAACTCATATTGATTGGGGTTGTTGGGTTTAGCCGCCCAAACCACCCGCGCCACGATAGGGTGGGGTGTTCCCTCCATCAGGGTCACTTCCACGGTCTCGCCAGAGGAGAGTTGCGTCTCCGCTTTCAAGCGCATGCCGGACTTGGAGAGGTTGATAGACTCCGCAGGGATGGTGATCTCTTTACCTCCGGCCTTGGCGACTAAAGAAAAGGTCAGTCTTACCGAAATCCGATGGCTCTTACGTTGATTCTGGCGTGTGGTCCCGTCCATGTGCATGTCACCTCTCAACAGATTTTGGACTCCACGAAACGGGGTGATGTGTCTGCTTGCTTCTGGAGGGGCGGGTTTACCTCGCCCAATCGCGGCGTAAAGCCGCAGTTACAGCAGAAAACTAACCCACTACGCGACACCCAGTCACGCGGACCCGCCGTTCCCGGTCAAACGAACTTATACTGGCCGGGCACGGGAACCGGAGGCACTTCCATTGCGAGCTTGTAACCGAAAGCTTTGGGCTGGAGGTCCTGTTGCGAGGCCATCGCCTGGTCCCAAGTAATTTCCACGCCCGAATAAGCCGCCTCGCGTGCCATGATGCAGGTCAGAGTGCTCTCCGCTACTTGCACGCCGTCGTTTACGTAAGGGACGTCGCCGCGAATGCTGGCCACCAGCTTGATGTGTTCCTGGACGTAAGGGTCCATGCCCTTCGAGCCCAGGTCAGTGCCGTCGCTTTGCCCTTTCGTGCCCGTCACGGTATTCCACACTTTGCGAAAACCGCCTTTGGGATACTGCCGGCAAGCGCTATAGAGGTGCACGCCGTTCGGGTAGACGTAGTCGGCGGTCAGGTGGTCGTATATATTTCCGTACAGTTCCTCGCGAGGGCGCCAGGCGGCTCCCCCGGAGGCGACCACGCTCGCGGGGTGGGCGCCCATCACCCAGTTGCAGAAATCAATGGTGTGAATGTGCTGCTCCACCATCTGGTCTCCGCAGATCCACACAAATGAGTACCAGTCCCGATGCTCCCATTCCATGTCGCCCCACGCCGGATCGCGGTGGTCAACATGCAGAACCGGTCCGCTAAGGTAGCTGGCGCTCAAGGCCGTCACGTCGCCGATGGCGCCGTCGCGGATTTTCGCCACGGTTTCGATGTATTGTTTATCTGAGCGGTGGTTGGTGCCGGCAACGACGGTCAGCTTCATGTCCCGAGCTTTCTGGACGGAAGCGAGGAAGCGGCGTGTTCCCACCGCATCGGTCGCGATCGGCTTTTCGGTGAAAATGTGCTTTCCGCCATTGACCGCCGCTTCAAATTGCGCGGGCCGATGCCCGGGGGGAGTGCACAACAGCACCAGGTCAAGCTCCGAGGCGATGACCTTGTGGTAAGCATCAAACCCGACAAAACAATGTTCCGGATCGACCGTGACACGCTTGCGGATTGATTCCACCAACTCCGCCAGGGGCTGTCCTGTGAAGGCCGCGGCGTTCTTCGGGCTCGCCTCCGCCAGGGACTTGGGATCGCGCAGCTTGGCGAGAGAGGCCTGGAGCTTGTCGTCAAAGATGTCTCCCATGGCCACCAGTTCGACGTGCGGATCAGCACTGAGCAGGTCCGCCGCTGCTCCCGTGCCGCGTCCGCCGCAGCCCACCAAGCCTGCCCGCAGCTTCTCCTTTCCCGCACCTCGTACCAGTTCGGGCCGCAGGATCGTGAATGCGGAAGCCGCTGCTCCGGCTGCCAACGACTTGCTGAGAAAAGATCGACGGTTAATGTTGGGAATTTGGTTCTGCGCCATGTTTACCTCGCATAGATTAGTGCCGCGCCCGCAAGTCCGCCAGCCGTGCCGGCTGGTTCTTGAGGTCTACGGCTTTCCCTCCGACATGCAACCCATAGCTCGCCTTGCCTCCTAGGGACCGCCAGGATTCCGCGGGCATGACCGATTCAAGATCGCCTGTTGTCGCCCGCTATTATAGCCCCCGGAGACAAAATGGCAAGCTAAGTTCTGGGCTGGTTTTTAAGGGGCTGAGCACAGGAACTTACTTCACCGTTCCCCCAGGCAGGTTACGTGGTGGCGGTGGCACGATGGCCAGGGGCAGGCGCGCGAAGGCCACCCGCTCGATAGCCGGGTCGAGGACGTTCACCTGCAGGGTGTAACTCCCGCGGGGAAATTTATCCAGGGGAACCTGCGCAAAATAAGAGGCCTTCTGGTCGGACGACTTCTCAAGCTTTCCGGGAAAGGGCCCAGCCTCCGCAAATTTCCTTCCCCGCCGAAAGAAGACGAAGCCCACGGAGGGCGGGGTGGCGGATCCGGCGGGCGCCACATTTTTTCCGGCATAGGATTCCAGATAAACCGTCAGCATCTGGCTGGTGCGGAATACCCGCGTCACACTGGGCAGAATTGAGCGGTTCCCCACTTGCAGGGGCGAATTCTTGTCGTGGTTCACATGGGCGCGATCCAGGTCATCGGAGGACTTCACTTCGTTGGACAGCACGACGGAGCTCAAGCCCAGAGCGGTATCGGCAACGTCCGGCACCACGATAGGCGTCTCGAAGGTGCCGATTTTACCGCTTTCGTTCTCGCGCACCACCGCCTTTAAATTGTATTTCCCGGGGGGCAAAGTGATTTCGCCCTCGTAAAACAGGTTGCTGCCGATGACTTCCTCAAAGGTATCGTTGGTCAACCTCACGGGCAGCGTATCGCGCAGCCCCCCCGCGATCTGGTTCTTGTCGTCGGTGAATTTCCAGGCAAAATCAAATTCGGTTTCACGCTTCCCGGATTTTTTCATGAAAGCAACCTGTGAGCCGGGAATTTTAGCTGCCAGAATGACGGTGAATTTCTTATCCGGGCGGCGGAAATATGCCGTCTCCACCACAAAGGGCAGGTCTACGAAAGGCACATCCAAATCCATTACCTGCTCGAGTTGGATCTCCTTTTCCGCGGGCGTGAACTGCCGGAAATTCTTGGGAGCAAAATACCCGGGGCGCGCCTGGACCTTCAAACCTGGCCGGGCCACCTCCACGCGAATGTGCCGGAATCGACCGTCCGAGTGAGTGTTCGTGGGTGAATATCCGATCAGGTAATAGCTGGAATTCTCCCTCTGCACTTCTTCGAAGGCGGGAGTGAAATCGTTCAGATCGTAAAAGGTTTTTCCCCCCGTGTCGGTGGCCAGGGCGGCCAGGGTTTCGCGGCTGCCCTGCAAAGAGGAAACCTGCGACGCCACAGCGGAGCCGGAATAAATGGCCGTGCCGGCGGGGCTGGAGGAACTGGCATCGCCGCCGGGAGGCAGGGCGGCGAGCCCGCGCGCGTCCATAGTATAGAGCGATACGTCGGCTTGATTGGCCGCGTCGGTGGCCGCCCGCAGCGTCGCCTGGTTTTCCTGCCCGGTGCGAGTGATGCCGCTGGAGAAGTGAAGCACGCTCTTCCGTCCCGGCACGCTGCGAAGCATGTTCGCCAGCGATTCCACCGCCGCCAGTTTCTCGTCCGTGTTGAAGATGTTGAATTCGGTTACATCCGGCGTGAAGGCGTCGGAAACGTCTTGCGTTACGATTTCCATGCCGTTGGCGTTCGTTCCGCCTGCTTCCCCAATCGTCCCGGTGGTGGCCAAAGATGAGGACTCCTCCCCCACCAGGATCGCGCGCAGGGCCTTCCTGATGGAGTCACGGTTGTTGGTGAAATCCTGAGTCACCCGCAAGCTGGAGGAGTAGGTGACTACGGCAATCAGGTCAGCAGGGGTCATGCGGTTCGTCACGAAATCGCCGGAAGCTTTCAGCGCGCGCATCAGTTCGTCGGGTTGCATCGAGCTCAAGTCAAAAAACAAAACCAGAAGGCGATGGTCCTGGAGCACCCGCTCAGC
Source organism: Terriglobia bacterium (assembly GCA_049519635.1). Taxonomy (GTDB): domain Bacteria; phylum Acidobacteriota; class Terriglobia; order UBA7540; family UBA7540; genus Bog-366. Next base: position 4,189 of record JBEKQO010000064.1, read on the forward strand.
ATTGACTTCCGGCGGGAGCTTGGCGAGGTCGATGACCTGCGCCTTCTCGCTGCCCTCGGTGGCTTGCGCCAGCTTCTCCACGTCCTCCAGGCTGAAATCGGAGATGGTTTGCTGAACGCCGTCTTCCGTGACGCGAAAATCCGATTGCTTCAAATCCGTAACGGCTTTGCCGGACTTGTCGTAGACGCGCACATCCACCAGGACTTCGTTGGTCGTGGAGCGCAGGATGAAGGCTTGTTGCGGGCTCTTGGAAACCGGGGTTGAGGGCTTCACCTGGGAAAAGCTCCGAGTCGCGAGGCCCGCCAGGGCAGCGGCAAGGGCCACACCACCAAGGCACAAAGGCACCAGGGGAAAACCAGAGGGCGGAAAGCGAAAAATTGCCCCGTCTCTGCCTTGTGCTCTTCTTTGGGTCTTGGCGTCTTTGTGGTACATCTTTTGGGTTCCCGGATTCAAATACCTTAGCCTAGAAATTCATCCGCAAACTGAGGGTCACGGCGCGCATCGCACCGACACCCGTCACCCAGCCAAAATTCTCCGAGTTGACGGTTGTAGCTACACTTGAGTAATTCGGGTGGTTAAAGATGTTGGTGGTGTCAATGCTGAATCGCGCCCGCAGGTTCTTTTCCCGCGAAAAGGTAAAGAAGCGCCCGAGCGACATGTTGAAGTTCACCGTCCCCGGGCCGGTAATGGAGTTCCGTCCCGCGGTGCCAAGTTGGCCCGAGGCGGGGAGCGCGAACGCCGCGGTATTAAAGAAATCCAGCGTGGTCCTGTCGGAGCGCGGCAGGCTGGCGGGGAGGCCGGTAGCATCGGGACGCTCGGAAGCGAACACCCCCGAACCGTTGTTATTTGACTGGTTGCCGGCCACCTGTGCGGTCAACGCCCCACCCGATTGCACGGTGGTGACGCCGCTGATCTGCCAGTTCCCGATGATCCGCGCCCCAACGCCGCCCCGGTTGAGGAAGTGGCGTTGCTCCCCGAAAGGAAATTCATAAGTGTGATTGATAATCAACTTGTTGCGAATGTCAAAATTCGAGCGGGCGCGTTCCGCCTCCAAGTCAAAGCTATTCTGCGGCACGTTGCGCCCGTTGCCCCCCACGCTGGCAGCGTCGTCAATGGACTTTCCCCACGTATAGTTGCCGCTCATGGAAAAGCCACTGTGGAACTGCCGCCGCAAGGTGACCTCGAGCCCGTTGTAGATCGATGCCGCACCGGAAGTTTCATACAGAAACTGTTGCACGCCGGGGATGGAGGTTTGCTGCGAACCGGTGGTGCTGGGGTTCAAGCTGTTGGGCGAGAGCAGCAAATCGAGTTTAGTTCCCTTGGTGCCCACGTAAGCGGCCGAGAGGATGACGTTGCGAAACAGTTCATCTTCCATGATGAAGTTCCAGCTCTGCGCATAAGGCCGCCGGAAATTACTGTCGGCTGCATAGCTATTGGAAATGGTGTTGGCAGTTTGCACCGGGAAGCCGTTCTGGAGCGTTAGAACTTGCTCCAGGTTGGCGGTCAGCGTGGCGGCCGTCGCGAAAGGTGGTTGGTCCAACATATTGGTCACCATGCGCGAGTAAATGCTGCCGTCGTAAAAGACGCCGTATCCCGAGCGGATGACGAGGTGATGCTGGATCCAGGGCCGGTATGCAATCCCCACCCGCGGCGAGAAGTTATGCGCGTCGCTGTGAATGAGCGACGTGGGCAGTGAGTCCGGATCGAGGCCCGTAACCACCATCGGCGAGGTAAACCCGGGCGCGAACGACAAGTCTGACAGGCGTCCGTGTTTTTCCGAAAGGGGCAGGAAGTATTCGTACCGCAGGCCGGAATTAATCGTCAGATGCGCTCCCACGCGCCAGTCATCCTGAATGAAGCTCGTGGTGACCCAGTTGCGGAGGTAATTGCTGGCGGCGGTGGGGGTGCAATTGCCCGCCACGAGGGGGAGGGCACAACCGAAACGAACTGAGGTGGTCTGCGGGAGGCCGAGGAGGAAGTCTGCAAAGTCATAGCCGGTTCCGGCCACAGGATAGCCATTGCTGAATTCGCTGGTGCTGTAACCGGTGAAGCTGAAAGTGCCGCGCGCATTGGGGTCGGTCTCCGTATTCACCTGCACGCGGCGCAATTCGCCTCCCATGCGGACATTATGTTTTCCATGGTTCCAGATCAGGGTGTCGTTCGTGCGCAAAGTTTGGGGGCGGGAGAGCGAGGGGAGCGGATCGCTCAATCCTCCGAAATTGGTAAACCCAATCGCGGGCACTCCCCAATCAAAGGGGTCGGTTGAAACCCCGGTAATCCCCAACTCCTCGGCAATGTTCTGCTGAAACGCGAAGGCGTTCACCAAAGAGGTGCGCTGCCGATTGAAATTCACGTTGAAGCTATTGACGAGGTGCGAATTAAAGGTGTGGGATTCGCCCACGCTCACGTTCTGGCCGAGGACGGTAGTGTGCGATGTCAACTGGGGGAAGTTGGTGACGGATCGGCTGCGCGCCGAGTTGAAGTAGTACATGACGTTCAGGCTGTTCTTGGAATTAATTTGCTGCCCGATGCGGCCCATCACGCGGTCATTGGAGCTGGGCAAGGGCTCCTGCAAATGAAAGTTTTGCACCAGGCCGGGAAGGTTGGGCAGGGGAATGTATTGTAGTAAACCGGCGGCTTGGGTAGTGATCCTTCCAGTAGGAATGGCATTTCCCGCAAATGGCGTGCGCGCCCCGCTGGCGCTGGACAAGGGATCGTAGATGGTCGGAACGGTGCCCGCGTATTGCCCGGTAGCGATCACCGTGTCGGAGAAATTTCCCGCCCGCTCTTCCGCCGTGGGGACCGTGGAAAAGCTGTCGAGGCCGGTCCTTCCGCGCTGCAAATTGTAGCTCGCGGCCCAACTCGTCTTATTGCCGCCGCGATAAACATGGGGAATTACCAGCGGACCGCCCAAGGTGAACCCGAAGGTTTCGCGATAGGAGGGAATTTGTGGCGACTCCGCAACGTTCAGAGGATAAGGATGAGCATCGAAGCCCGAGTTGGTGTACTGCTCCGTAAAATTGCCGCGAATGCGGTTCACCGCCGCGCGATTGCGGGACCACCCGCGGGCTCCCCCACCTCCGCCGCCCCCGCCGCCGAAACCGCCACCGCCTCCGCCGGGTCCCCCTCCCCCGCCAAACGGACTCCCGGCGCCACCCCCGCCGCCACCGAATCCCCCGCCGGGTCCGCCGCCAAAGCCGCCTCCCCCTCTGCCGCCACGCCCACCCCGCCCGCCACCACCTCCTTCGCCGGGCGTGGGCACCTCGCCCATGCCTCCTCCCAGCAGAAATGAGTTGTTCGCGCTCATGGAGTTGTCGGCCACTTCCGGTGGCGCCTCCGCGGAAGCTGGACCCTCAGCGCCATTGCCCTCGGCGATGCGCACTGAGGCCGCCGCTCCGCCGGGGCCTGCACCCTCGCCCGCGGGGTTTTGATAGTCGGCGAGGCTGCGGTTCCTATTGCTCCCTCCGCCCGGCCCGGCCGCGCGATTGCCAGTGGGGCGCGCCGCCGCCTGCGTCTGCTGGGGAGCGCCGCCGTCCGGCAACCCCACCACCATCGCTACATTAACCTTTAGAGTCGCACCTGAAGTTACGGGTACCGGCTCGCGGGAATCGGACCGGAACCCTACCAGCGAAATATTCAGCCGATAGTTTCCAGGGGTCAGTCCTGTGAAGGCATAGTTGCCCTCTTCGTCGGACCAGGTCTCTTTGCGTTCGCCGGTTTGCGGGTTGGTGAGATCCACCGTTGCGCCGGGGACAGAAATTCCGCCGGGGCCACGCACGTGGCCTGTCACCGTTCCCGGCGGAATAGGCGCTTGGCCGAACAAGAGGTTAGAGCCCAGCAGTCCCCAAGCGACAAGCGGGCACAACGACTTAGCGCATCTTGTTAAATTTGTAAACACCACGCGCGTTTAACCCCGCTGAATGAAAGAGCTTACAAGGATTCATTACGATTATCAACCGCGCAAGGTTACAGGTAACCCCGCAAGCATTCGGGTCGTCAAGAACATACGGAGGGGTCTATGACTAAAAAATTCTTACTCAGCATTCCGGTGCTCCTGGCGTTAGGTCTTGCCGGTTCACTGGCAGCGCAGCAAAATTCTCCATCCCCGGGACAAGATTCGGGTCGGCGAGGCCAGGGTGGCCCGCCGCCGGTGATGGGAACCATTACTTCCGTGGGGGTTGATCGGTTCGAGATCAAGAAGCCTGATGGAACAGCCCAAACCGTGATGGTGAACGATCAAACACATTTCCGCCAACGGCAAGAGGGGCAAGAGCAACCGCAGGAACTCCAGTTGGAAGATCTGAAAGTCGGCGACCACGTCATAGTGCGTGGCACCCCCAACGGTGACAAGCAAGTGGTGGCCATGGGAGTCAATCGCGTTACGGCAGAACAGTTCGAGAGATTCCAGAGTGGTGGCGGGCCGGGCGGTGGTCCGGGAGGCCCCGGCGGAGGTGGCGGCTTTGGCGGAGCCGGAGGCATGGGCGCCGGTGGTGGCGGCCCCCGCGCGGGCGGCGAAATTGTTTCCATTAACGGAAACCAGATCAAGGTGCAAAGCCGCCGCAACGGCGAAAGAGTCATCGTGGTCAATGACCAGACAACATTCAACAAAGAGGGTAAGACCATCACCCTTAAAGATCTCAAAGTCGGCGACCGCATCTTTGCCACGGGGCAAGAGGCTAACGGCCAGTTTGTTGCGACGGAGGTCCGGTCGGGCCGTCCCGTTGGTGGCGGAGGGCGCGGTGGTTGGCAGGGTCCTCCGCAAAACTGAGCGATGGCGAGAGAAACGGGTAATTGATAGTGGGGCAGTTTGGTGCAGAGGCGGCGGTTCGTCGCAATTCGGCGATGTGAATTCGACCGCCTTGGTCTCTTTTCAGGTCACATGCGTACACGAGATCACTTCCCTCTCCCTTGGGGAGAGGGTGGCCGACCGAGGAGGCCAGGTGAGGGGTTTATTCTCACCCTAGTAGTGGGTCAATCTGATGTTGTAGCGGCGAGTTTACCTCGCCGAATGGCGGCGTGAAGCCGCCTCTACATCGAACTGACCCACTACCTATCTCCCTGATCTCTCCCCGCTCCTCTCGTTCATGCTACTTAACGCCGCAGAGTTTCCGAACTCGCGGGGCAGGGATGCGCAGGGCGAATTGACCCCTCACCCGTCGGCACGAGGCCGACACCCTCCCCCCGGGGGAGGGGGTTGGTTCCCTTGAGTTAGCGCGCATGTGCCAGCGCCTGGATACTCAATCCACCCCCTGCGGGGATCATGTGCGGGTATTGCCGGGGACGTTCTAAAAGCTAAGAACGCCGGCAAAACGCAACTTCTGCCGTTGGGCGGGGTTAATCTATTGTCGCGGCAGGAAGCACTCAGCCGGAATTTATTACCAGCGGGGGGAAGGGCGAGGCATTAGCGAATGCAGAAAATTTTGATCATGGCTTTAGGGGTTGGCTTGATGAGTATGGTGACACTCGCAAGCGCTGGGGGTTGGGCACAACAGGAGCCCGCCGCCCCCTCCAATCCGCCCAATGAGGGCACGCCTGGCAACCGCGGGGGTGGAGGCAATGTCGAAAACCGCCTGGAGAATTTGAGCACGCAGCTTAACCTGACCAATGAGCAGAAAGAGAAAATCCGCCCCCTCCTGAAACACGAAGTGGAACGAATCAGAGAAGTGCGGGAGAACACCAGCCTTAGCAAAGCTGAGGCGCGCGGGAGAATGGCAACGATCCGCAAAAACACTCGTAAGCACATTGCCCAATTCCTTACGCCGGAACAGAAAAGGCAATGGCAGGAAGACCGGCAGGAGCGCCGCAGCCGTGGTCCCGAAGGCGGACAAGGCCGACCCGGTGGCCCGGGCGGCCCGGGTGGACCCGGCGGTCCAGGTGGCCCTGACGCGCCAGCAGCCCCGCAGAATCCTCCCCAACCGAATTGAGGGATCGGGTCATCGGCTCATGGGGCCACCGGGTGATCGGATGATTTGCGATCTGTGATTTGCGATTGCACCATCGGCTCATCGGGCCATTGAAAACCCTCTGGCGATGCCTTGCCACTTGCTGTTATCCTGAGCATTGACAGCCTGGCGGTTGCCCAGGATAGGCAGAAACTTGACGGGAAGAACCCATCATCCAACCTGTCATCCTGAGCAGCAGCGAAGGATCTCGCTCTGACCGCCTTTCCCCGCCGACCTCCCCAACAGGTCTGCGCCAGCCCGCAGTGAATGCTTGATTCCCGGCGTACATAGCCCGGACTTCTCACCACGTTAGGACGACTCTGGAAGGGCGGGGCTTCACAGGCTGCTGAAAAACCTGCCTATGCTGTCATCCTGAGCGCAGCGAAGGATCTCGCTCTGAGTGTTTTCAAGGCAATGCGAGATTCTTCGTCGCCTGCGGCTCCTCAGAATGACAGTGCCAACGGGTTTTTCCGCAGCCTGTGAAGCCCCGCGCTTCCAGAGTCGTGGTGAGAAATCCGGGTTAGACACAGCGCTCCTCTTCACCGTGCATGCCGGCTGCTGTATGATTTATGGCCAGTCTTTGCACTTTCGGAATTCTTGCGGCCCCGTGAGGTCATGGTTCATGTGCAGGAATATCAAAACGCTCTTCAACTTTGATCCGCCCGTCACTCCTGTTGAGATTCGCGCTGCATCGCTCCAGTTCGTGAGAAAAATAACCGGTTTCAACACCCCGTCGAAGGCAAACGAAGCGTCCTTCATGGCAGCGGTCGATGGGATTGCCGGCATTTCGGCTCGCCTCCTCAATTCGCTCGAAACCAACGCAGCGCCGAAGAATCGAGAAGCAGAGGCCGCTAAAGCAAAATCTCGCGCCGCAGAGAGGTTCAGCGCATGAATCGGTTCAACAGCGCAAACCAACGCCTTACGGGCGCAACGGTCAACTCCGCCGCAGGGTGATCACAACCCTCACCCATCGCCTTGCGGTCCCCCTCTCCCGGAGGGAGAGGGTTTTCAGATCTTAGCCCACGGTGCGGTGGAATAGCCGCATGGCTGAACCGCGAGCCTGGCGCTACATTTCCCACCCCCTTCACCCCATTCTTGTCTCGACGGAGGCGGCGCAGTTTGCCATACTTGACCCAGGAAGGACCCCATGACCGATGAGCTGAAGGGGTTAGTTGACAAGGCGGCATCTGCACTGAAGGCTGTCGGAGCGAAAGAGGTGTACGTTTTCGGTTCCGCTGCCCACGGAACTCTCCGTGAAAATTCCGATGTTGATATGGCCGTTTCGGGTTTGCCACCCGAAGTCTTTTTCCGTGCGATGGCTAAGGCCAGTCGCGCTCTGGGCCGTCCGATCGACTTGATCGATCTGGATGAGGACAACCCTTTTACTCGCTACCTCAAAAAAAAGGGGGAGTTGCGGCGTGTGGGATAGGCTGCGAGAGCAGATCACCCTCGAGCGGCAGCACCTTCACCGCTTGCTTGAGACGTATCGCCCGCTTATGGAGAAGTGCGCGGTGATCCCGCCACCGCTGCGCCTCCGCGCCTTGGCGGCGAGTCAGTAGCCTCGAAACGGTTCTTGACTACGGAGAGAAAATAGGCTATATTTATGGCAGGAGCTGGGGTCCCGCCGGCGCTTGCCGCGCCGCGAATTTCTCTTGGCGGCGGCAAAATACCGAGAGGACGGATCGGCTTCAGATTTCAGTATTCAGTTCTCAGTAGCGGCTCGCTTGCTCGCGGCTGGGGGGGGACTTGGAAATAATGCAGGATGGCCTTGGAACGGCAGGGCTTAACAGGCTGCAGAAAAACCCAAAAGCGCTGTCATTCTGTGCATTGACAGCCTTGCGGCTGCCCATCATCGGCAGAAACTCAGGTCGAAGCGCCAGCATGCGGATGGTGCGAGCAACGCGTCGTGGCTTCCCGCGACTCAATTTTTCACGCCCTGCAAGGGCACAAGATAGTAGCCGGGGGCAACGCCCCCGGAAAGTGTGGCCTTCCACTCCCGACCCTGAAGGGGTCGCACTCCTCTGGGCCGCGGGAGGCACCATCGGTGTGAACCCGCCCGGATTCGACCCCTCCAGGGTCGCACCTTACTTGGGGGCGCGTTTTCCGGGGGCGTTGCCCCCGGCTACTGTATGAATCCCCTGCGGGAATCAAAGGATGCATGGCCCCAAGGACGTTCTGGGGTCGAAAAAGCGAGTAAAACGGCCTTGCGTCCGCTTTGACGAGACCGCTGAAATTAAAGGAGTAGTTCATCAAGTTTCTGCAGAGGAGACGCAGCGGTCCTGAGCCTTGCGAAGGAAGAATCTCGCACTGCCTTGAAAATACTCAGAGCGAGATCCTTCGCTGCGCTCAGGATGACAGCATTGTTGGGTTTTACCGCAGCCTGTAAAGGCCCGCCCTTCCAGGATCGTGATGAGAAATGCAGATTAGCGAATAAGCAGGAGAATTTCGATGGTCGGAGCAAGAAATCAAGCCTATGAAAACAGGGAAGTTAGACTGCTGAGCTTCAGGGACAAGGCGGAGACACAAAAAGATGTTAAAAATGAAGAGTGGTCTGGATGAGCTACTGAAAACAAAGGGGCAAAAAAAGTGCTCTGGATGAGTTTATGAAAACAAACAACCTATCCCATTTTCGGGATGAGTCATTGAAAGTAAAGTAGATAGACGTTTTTTTGCTGAAAAATCATGGAAGGGTTCGACGCATCGAACAACGATGGGAATGCGCCAGGAGAGACATATGAATCGACGGACATTTTTGGGTGCTGCCGCGGGCCTAGTCGCCATGGATCTGAACGCCCAAGCCGACATCATACCGATCATTGACACGCACATCCACCTGTTCGACCCCAGGCGCCCGCAAGGTGTGCCTTGGCCCGACAAGAACGACAAGATAATGTACCAGCCCGCGCTCCCCGACCGCTTTCGCCGGGTCACAAAAGGGCTCGGCGTGGTGGGGGCCATTGAGATTGAATGTAGCCCCTGGTTGGAAGACAACCAATGGGTGCTGGACATCGCCGCCCAAGACACGCTGATCGTCGGAACCGTCGGAGATTTGGAGCCGGGAAAACCGGACTTCCGCAAGCACTTGGAACGGTTTCACCGGAATCCGCTGTTTCGGGGCATTCGGTATGGAAATCTGTGGGGCAGGAATCTTACCGAGGATATGTCGAGAGGGGAGTATATTTCCGACCTCAAAGCGCTGGCGGACGCCAATCTGGGGCTGGATTCGGCGAACCCGGACCCCGCCCTCGTCTCGGCGCTGGTACGGCTTACCGACAAGGTCCCTGACTTGCGGCTGGTGCTCGATCACATGCCGCAACTGAATCCTCCGGCGGAGCCGGAGGCACGCAAGCAACTCCAGGCCGATTTGCGGGAACTGGCGGCGCGCCCGCAAGTGTATTTCAAGCTCTCTGCCGTGCTCCGCCCCGTCGACGGTCAAGTCCACTTTGACCTGAATTTCTACCGGTCGCGGCTGGACGAGCTCTGGGGAATTTTCGGAGAAGACCGCGTCCTTTACGGCAGCGATTGGCCGAACAGCGACCCCAAGGGCTCCTACCAGCAGGGGCTGAACGTCATCCGCGAGTACGTTGCCGGCAAGAGCGCGGCGGCGGCGGAGAAGTTCTACTGGAAGAATTCCATCCAAGCGTATCACTGGATTAAGCGAGCCGCCAACCAGCCGGAAGCGATTGCCTAGCCCGGATTTCTCACCACGGTTGGACGCCGCCAGGTTCGCGTTCCTACTCAAATGGAAGTAGCTTTCCGATATCGCGCCATGTGCTCTTGCAGTTCCTTATTATCAGGGTCGAGCGCCAGAGCTTTCTTCTGGATCTCGACGGCTTGCTGATAATCCCCATTGGCAAAGTGCGCTTCCGCCAGGGTATCGATGAATTCCCCCTGTTTCCATTGGGTGAGATTCACGGCCTGCTGAGCGTGGTCCAGGGCGGCTCTGGGATCGCGATAATTCCGCTCATCGCAAGTGGCATAGAGCCATGCCAGGTTGTTATGAGCTTCCGCGAAGCCCGGCTCAAGGCGCAGCGCTTGCTGGTAAGCTCTGATGGCGTCGCCGTAAAGCTTCTGTTGAGCGTAAATATCCGCCAGCAGCACTTGGTTCCCGGCGACCAGTCGCTGGCCCTCGGTGGTTTTGGGGTTTTTCCCAAGCACAGCCTCGAAGATTTGTTGCGCCTTTTGAGGATCGCCCTTCAACTGGTAGGCCAATCCGAGTTCCAGCCGGGGGTGGTCGTCTCCCTCGGTCAAGCGGATTGCTTCCTGAAACTCCTGGATGGCCTGGTCGTATTGCTTCTGCGTCAGGTAATACGTGCCCATCTCCTCGTGCGGTTGCTCTTCGTGAGGAGCCAGGCTGAGGGCTTGGTGAAAGCTCCGGAACTCGCGGTCATACTGTTGGGCCGATCTGAAATTCTCACCCTCGATCAGCAGTCGGTCCATGGCCTGAAGGGTCCGGTAATGGCTTGCCGTTGCGGCCATGGCAAGGATCACCACCGCAAGCGGAAGGGCAACCACGGCCTGGGAGGGAGGATCAGCAATTTCGCCGTACGGTAGATCGTGCCGGGGAGGCGGAATGACAAAAGCCAGCAGCGCGCCGGTGGATAATCCACCCAAGTGGCCCCAGTTGTCGATGCCGTGTACCGTAAACCCAAACGCCAGATTCAAGAGGATGAAGGGGATCATTCCCTTCCCGAAAGCGCGGCCCCAGCGCGGGGGAATTACGTGGCGGTGAACGTAACCGGTGACGAGCATCGCGCCGGCAATCCCGAGTATGGCGCCGGAAGCTCCCACCGAAATGTTCTTCGAAACCGTCATGGAAAGGAAAGCTCCGCCCATACCGGCAGCGACGTAAATTGCGGCGTAGCGGCCGTAACCATACACGCGTTCCAGAATAGGTCCCAGGATATAGAGGCAATAGCTGTTACCCAAGATATGAAGCCAGCCGCCGTGGAGAAACATCGGCATGACCAGACGCCAATACTCACCGCGCCGCATATAGGGCCCGTAAGCGGCGCCGAGGTTGAGGAGAACTTGGGTGTTATCCGATCCGCCGGCGAAAATCTCCAATCCGAAGAAGAGAAAATTCAAGGCAAGAAGGATCAGGGTGACGACAGGCCAATAGCGGCGCGGCGCGACCTCGTAATATTGCGGGCCTGCGGGCAAGGGTATCGGTTGGTCAGCCATGAGTTAGAGTCGAATGCGAGATTGCGCCCGCAGAGCCGCTCCTCAGGGGATTATACCACCCCCGCCGCGGCCCTGAGTTTGGTTGGTGGAGCTAATTTCCGATTCCAGTCACTCCCGCGACGGAAGAGAATTGGGTGGGAATGCACAGGCTAGGAGATGAAGGGGCGCGAAGGACCGGTCCGGAACTGAGTCCAATGCAGACTTCTCACACCGGATTTGCAGGGGGGGTACGGCCATCACGGTTATTTCGCAGAGTCCCCGCTTGCAGACGACCTGATGGGGAAATGGCTGCCCCCCCCGAACGGCATCAACTCGATTTCGCCATCAAATACCGGCCGCAGTCGCGCACGGTTTCGTACATCGCCAGGACGTTCTCAATGGGCACGCCCGCCTGCACGTTGTGGATCGAGTTGAAGACGTATCCTCCACCCTTCCCGAAGATCTTCAGACGCGAGCTCACCTCATTGCGAACCTCTTCGACCGTGCCGAAAGGCAGCGTCTTCTGGGTGTCGACACCGCCGCCCCAGAAAGTGACTCGATCTCCGAACTCCTGCTTCAGTTCCTCCGGCGCCATGCAGGAAGCGGAGCACTGCACGGGGTTGAGAATGTCAAAGCCCGCGGCAATGAAATCCGGGAGCAAAGCGCGGACCGATCCGCAGGAGTGAATGAAGGTCTTCCATGTCGTGTTCTTGTGCACCCAGTCGTTCACGGCCTTATTGAAGGGTTGAAAGAGTTCCCGATAGGTCTTGGGCGAGATGAACGGACCGTTTTGTTGGCCGAAGTCGGTTCCCGAAAGCATGGCCACCGTAACGCGCTCGCCCACAACTTGGTGGATCTTCTCGAGATTCTTGATGCCGATTTCACATTGGCGCTCGAAAATCTTGTAGACAAAGTCGCGGCGCGTCATGGTGCTGACATACCACTCTTCAACGTCGCGGATCCCCTTGGGATGTTTCAGCCAGGGGCCGGGGACCAGCGCAATGTCGCCGAAAGCCGTCCCTCCGAAATTCGCCAGCACAGCTTTGTCAGTTTGGGTCCAGATTCTTTCCGCCTCGCGCCCCAGACACGCCAAGTCCTCGGCGGAAATGGGAACAAACTCTTCCAGGTTATCTTCGAGTTTGAGATGGTCATCATCCAGCGGAAGTTGGCGGGGAACCGAGTCAAAGTAGAATCCGCCTTTGGGCATGCGGCCGCTGGGCGGCACGGACTTGTCCCCCTCGGGATACATCAGGATGTCGCCGTTCTCGTTCGGATCGGTGTTGAAGCCTTCCGGGACAAGCACCGGTGTTCCGGCAAAGGTCGTCCAGGGCTTCCATCCTTCGTTCTTGAAACCGAACATCGTGGAAGGTTTTCCCAGGCCGACAACGTCGATGCCGAGGGCGTCCATCAGGTCGGGTTTGATTTCACCCAGCATCTGGTAGGGTTCCACCACTCTTACCGGCGTGCCGGGCGCATCCAGGCCCAGAGCCTGGCGAAGTTTATAGACTGTGTCCACCTGCATCCCCGTTACGGCGCTCGCGCCGAGGTCCACCGGAACACGGTCGGATTCTTGATGATTTAATGCGTAATTGACGCGTTGGCGTGAAGTCAGCATGGTTCCTCCAAGAGAGCAGTAGGCTGAAAGCAGAAGGCAGTAAGCGGTAAGCAGAATGCACGATGCACTAGGCTCAAAGCGGATTGGAGAGAGCGGCTGAAAGCCTTCATCGTTCAGCCGCTGCCTTCCGCTTTCTGCCTACAGTTTTCCGTTAGGCCGCGCTTTCCAGGCGCAACGGATAACTGCCGGACTCGCGCGCGGTTCGGTACATGGCCAATACGTTTTCGAGCGGCACGAGCGCCTGAACGTTGTGAACGGCGTTAAAAACGAAGCCTCCTCCGGGGCCGAAGGCTCTGATTCGTTCGCGAACTTCCTCGCGCACCTCCTGGGGAGAGCCGAAGGGAAGGGTGCTTTGGGTGTCCACGCCTCCTCCCCAGAAGGTGATGCGGCTTCCGAATCTCTTTTTCAGGTCAAAGGGATTCATATGGGCGGCGGAGCACTGGACGGGGTTGAGGATGTCAAAACCCGCCGCGATGAAGTCCTCCACCAGCGCCCAAACGGATCCGCAGCTATGGATGAAAGTCTTCCAAGTGGTGTTGCGGTGTACCCAATCGTTAATCTGTTTGTGGAAAGGCAGAAAGAGATCACGGTAAGTTTGGGGAGAAACAAACGGTCCATTCTGGGCGCCGAAATCCGTACCCGTCAGGTACGCAACTGCCGCCCGGTTGCCGACCGCGGCATAGATTTTTTGAAGATTCAACAGGTTGATTTCCGTCGCGCGCTCAAAAATCTTGTAGACGTGGGCGCGCCGAGTGCTCAGGCTGATGTACCACTCTTCGACATCGCGAATTCCCCGCGGACACTTCAGCCCCGGCCCGGGGATGCGTGCGATGTTGCCGAGCGAAAGCGCTCCCAGATTCAGCACCAGGGCCTTATCCGTTTTTGTGTAGAGTTCCTCGGCAAGGCGGCGATAATGTTCCATCTCCAGGTCAGAGATGACGGTGAATTCCTCCAGATTGTCTTCAACCCGCAGGTCCTCCTCCTGGAAAGGCGCCTGCCGGACGATGGCGTCGAAGTAGAACCCCCCCTGTGGCATGCGGCCGGAGGCCGGCGCCGAGCGATCACCTTGCGGGTAAAGAAGCAAGTCGCCGTTCGGCTCAGGTTGAGTATTGAACCCCGCCGGCACCAACGCCGGCGCGCCGCCGAAGGTTTTCCACTCTTTCCATCCTTCCATGGGGAAGCCGAACGCCGTCCCCGTGCCGATCACGAGGGCGGTGTCAACGGCCAAAGCGTTAAGGAGATCGAGCTTGATCTCACCGAGCATCTGGAACGGCTCGATAACTTTAACGGGCGTGCCCGGTGCATCCAAGTCGAGCGCTTGGCGCAAACGGTAAACGGTGTCGACGTGCATACCCGTCACCGTGGTTGCGCCCAGGTCAAGCGGAACGCAGTCCGCTTGCTGGTGCTCCAGGGCGAGGCGAACTCGCTCACGTGATGTCATCATGGAAATTCCTCCCAGCGTTAAACAGTAGGCAGTTGGCGGTAGCAGAAGGCAGTAAGCGACGGCCAGCGCTGCCGAACTGGCTCGCGGGCCGGCATCACAGAACAGCGGGATTGGCCGGGACGGATTGCCGCCGCCGCAACCTCTCGCCAAGCCCGCCCTGCTGGTGGTCCTGTCACGGACGGATGGCGGCACCGGCGCAGCTTTTTTCTGCCTACTGCCGAGTGCCTACTGCCTGCTTTATATCCGCGGCGCAGGTAGCAAATCCAGGTTAGGCCGCCGCAAGCTGCCGCGCCAACTCCACGGCCGCCGGCGCATCTTTGCCATAGCCATCAGCGCCGATCGAATGGGCCCAGGCGTCCGTGACGGGCGCTCCGCCGACCATGATTTTTACCTTATCGCGCAAGCCGGCGGCGGTCAGCGCTTCAATCACAGACTTCATGTTCACCATGGTAGTGGTGAGCAGGGCCGATAGCGCCACGAGATTGGCTTGGTTCTGGCGAACCGCATCGACGATCTTCTCGGCGGTGACATCGACGCCCAGGTCAACAATTTTGAAGCCCGCGCTTTCCAACATCATGGCCACGATGTTTTTGCCGATATCATGCAGATCGCCTTTTACCGTGCCGCACACGACGGTTCCGGCGGACCGGATGGCCTCGTCGCCCACCAGCAGCGGCCGCAGAATGTCACTCGAGGCGCGTGCCGCCCGCGCCGCAATCAGCACTTCGGGAATGAAGAATTCGCATTCCCGCATGCGGCGCCCCACCTCATCCATGGCGGGGATGATCGCCTTGGGAAAGAACTCGCCGGGGCGAATTCCCGCCTTCAACATCGTTTCCGTCAGTGCTTTGGATGCAGGAGCTTTTCCATCAATGATGGCCTGTTGCAGTTCTTCGAATTGTGTCATATGAGTCTCCCTTTCTAGGTTCTGGGTGCTGGGTTCTGGGTATTGGGTTCCGGGGTTTCTCCAGCACCCAGTCCCCAGACCCTAGCACCCATGTTTGGAAATGCCATTTCCTCCACAAAGGTATCTTGAAAACTTTGATCGGCGTTGAGGGCCACGTGCTCGGTTAGATGGCGAATACGAGCATAGGAGCCGTCCTCTCCCTCCGGGCGAAAGAGCGCCAGCTTCGCTCCCAACAAGGCGGTGTTTCCGGCCGCGTCAACTTTCTCCGACGGGAAGCTGATCAGGCCGATGCGCTGCGCGCTGGCGCGGTTAATATAATTCCCGAACGCCCCCGCAAGATAGAGTTTTTTTAGGTTACTGGCAGGGGCGCCAAACCGGTCCAGGAGCATCCGAATGCCGGCAGCGATGGCCCCCTTGGCGAGTTGCAATTCGCGGATGTCGCTCTGCGTCAGCACCACGGGGGCCGCCAGTTCCCACGCCCCGGCGCCGCCGGTGAAACGCCCGGAGGGCTGAATCCGCCCCAGTTCCAGACCCGCCGCCACGGCGTCCACCAATCCGCTTCCACACAAACCCTGGGGTGGAACGTTGCCCAGAACGCGGCAGTTGATCGTGTGGTCTTCCACTGCTACCTCGGAGATTGCGCCCGTGGCGGCGCGCATGCCCATGGAAATCCGCGCCCCCTCGAAAGCCGGCCCGGCCGCCGTCGAGGCGCACAGCAAGCGCTGGCGATTGCCAATCACGATCTCTCCGTTCGTGCCCAAATCCACCAGCCCGTTCAGGTCGTCGCGTTCGCTGAGGTTCGTGGCCAGAATGCCCGCCAAAATATCGCTGCCCACGAACCCGCCCAGGCAGGGGAGAAAACGCACCCGCGCCTCGCTGGAGAGCTTCCACCCCAAATCCCCGGCGTGGAAAGCCTGGAGGCCAAGCCGCTCCGACTCGAAAGGGTACCGCGATAACGGCTCAATATCCAGTCCGCAGAAAAGGTGGTGCATTACGGTGTTGCCCACCACCACCACATCGGTGATTTCCCCATGCGGAACCTGGGCGGCGAACACCAATTGTTCAATCAAGCTTCCGATCTGCTGGCGAATCATGTGGCAGAGTTGGTGCGAGCCGCTTTCCGCCACACCGTACTGCACGCGGCTCATGACGTCGGCCCCAAAGCGCGCCTGGGAGTTCAGCGCCGTGCGCACCGCCAACACGCGGCCGGTGCTGAGGTCAAGCAACTGTGTGACCAGCGTGGTGGTTCCCAGGTCCACCGCCACGCCCAGGCCGGCGCGTGGCTCGAAAGCAAAGGGTGTTTCATCCACCAGGATGGCGGCATCCCATTGGCGCAGCTCGATAACCAGGTCGTCCTCGAGCGCGCATTGGCAGGCCAACCGCCAGCCGTTGGCAAGCTCCTCCGCGCTGAGGCGCTCGCGCTGCGCGTCATTGACGGATGCCTGCCCCTCCAGCACGTGCACGCGACAGCCGCGGCAACGGCCTTGCCCCCCGCAGGGGAATTCTACACCCTGGGCGAAAAGCAGGTCGCGCAAAGCCGTTCCCGCAGGAGCAGTCAACTCGGTCTGCACGGGCCTTAGGACTATGCGGTGTGTGGGTTGGTCAGGCATGCTTGATTCAGGTGCTAGGTGTCAGGTACCAGGTGTCAGGCCGCGGCCGGTAGTTCTTTCAGTCTTTTCGTTAACCCTGATAGCATCCGGTCTACCTCCCGCACCATTTCGAAGGCGCGCTTCACCTCGTCCATAGCAATATACAACCGTGTGATGATAAGCAAATGTGTCTCAAGTTCCATCAGGGAGCCGCTGGCAATTGACAAATGACGGAGGTAATCACCCAAGTGCTCCCTCCCATGTCCTTCGGCAATATTGGCAGGGATTGAGACCGCAGCCCGCTGGGTCTGTGAGGCCAGCCCAAACGTCTCGCTCTTGGGCAAGAGCCTCGTAAGGCGATAGCTTTCCAAGACCAAATCCATGGCCTTCTGCCAGACCTTAAGATCCCTGTAACATTTCACCATTGCTCGCCTCATGCCCCGACTTCCAGTAGGGATTACCAAGTCTTGTACCTGGCACCTGGCACCTGACACCTCAGGCAGTAAGCACTTCTCGCGCCACCGCGTGGTTCTGGCGTGCGTATCGGACCATGGCGTGGACGTTGGCCGCGGGTGTGTCGCGTGGCACCTCGCACCCTACGCCCACAATGTAACGCGGTCCCGCCTGGCGATGGCACTCGGCCAATGCCGCGAACACCGATTGGGGCGTGCCATTGCGCAGGTCGCGCACGGGATCGAGATTGCCCAGCACCACCTGTCGCGGCCCCATTTTCTCGCGCGCTTCCAATAACGGCGCGAGGGAGTCCACGTCTACGAAGTCGCAACCCAGCCGGCCCATGCCCTTCAGAATTCGCCGCGTGTTTCCACAAATATGCAGTCGGGCGCGTGCCCCGAGCGCGTGCAAGCCATCCACCATCATCTTTTCGTAAGGCCAAACAAAGTCTTGGTAGAGCTTCGGTCCCACCAGGGAGGCGGCGGGATCGCCAATGCCGATCACATCGGCGCCGGCTTCCAGTTGCGCCCGCGCAAAGCGCATTCCCACCTCGAACACAAAATCAAAAAGGTCGCGCACAAAAACCGGATCGTCGTAGAAGTCCACCATAAGCGTGTTGATGCCGCGTAAATCCGCGGACGCGCCGCAGGGGCCTTCCATCCAGCCTTCCACAATCTTGTCGTGGCCCACGCGCTGCTTCAGGAGAGCGATACCCTTGATGCGATCCAGCATGCGCCCTCCGCCCAGGGGATCGGGGACTTTCAGTTGCGCCAGCGTTTTCTTATCGGCGAGCAGGGCCTGCGCCTCGACAACGGAAGCCGGATGGTCGTCAAAGTATTCCACGGTGGCCCCACAGTCCGGCGCCTCACGCGTTTCGGCAATGGCCGAGACGTGGTCGAAATCGAATTCCTCGGCGGTGCGGATTTGCGCCTCCGCCAGGACGTGGTAGTCCGTGGTGTAAGCGAAGTACTTTGCGCCGATCTGGTCGGTCGCGAACATCATGGTGATGGGCATTACCGGCAGACAATCCACCGGCCGCCCATCCAGCATGGCAAAAACTCGCTCGCGGCTATTCATATCTCCTATTTCTTCTCATCACCCTCCACTTTTGGTGCAGGGAGACTGATGAATACAGCGCTAAAACTAAGAATACTTTTTCCCTTGCCCCTTTGGGGGGAGAGGGAAGGAAATTCAGACCAGCTCCACCCCTGCAAAGAGGAGAGCAATTCTTATGCCACCGCATGTTCCCGGGCATAGCGCAGCAGGGCGCGGAGGTTTTCCGGCGGAGTATCCCGCACCACCTCGCAGCCGGCGCTGACGATAAATCGGTCGCCGGCTTGATGGTGGCAGGCGGCCACGGCGGCGTAAACCTCATCCGGCGTTCCATTGCGCAGCACGCGCACAGGATCGATATTCCCTAGCAGCACCTGGCGGGGCCCCATTGCCGCGCGCCCCTCGGCCAGGGGAGCCACCGAATCCAGATCGACGATGTCACAGCCTAACTGCCCCAGTAAGCCGAGAATCGGCCGGGTATTGCCGCAGATGTGCAAGCGCGTCCGCGCTCCCAAGGCGCGCAGGCCCTCCATCATGCGCTTTTCGTATGGCCACACAAAATCCTTGTAGATTTTGGGGCCCACCAGCGAGGCCGCCGCGTCGCCTACGCCGATCAACTCCGCGCCGCTTGCTACCTGCGCCTTGGCAAATGTGAGTTCGAGCTTCAGGACGAATTCCAACAGCTCGTTGACGAACCCCGGATCGTCATAGAAATCCATCATCAGGGTATTGATACCGCGCAGGTCGGCGGCCTGGGCAATCGGGCCTTCGATCCAGCCTTCAATCAGCTTCTCATTGTGCACGCGTTGCCGGTAGAGCGTTAGCGCCCGCAGGCGGTTGCCCATCCGGGGGCCGGTGCGGGGGTCCGGCACTTGCAGCCCGCGCAGCGTCCGCTTGTCCGCCAGCAGAGCGTTCGCTTCATCGAGGGCGGGCGGCTGGTTGGGGAAGAACTTGACGGGGGCGCCGCAGTCTGCCGCTTCACCCGCCGGGTCGGACATGGTGTTGACATAATCGATATCGAACTCAGCCGCGGTCCGCGTCTGCCCTTCCACCAGCACCTGGTAGTCCGTGGCGTAATCGCGATACTGCGCGCCAATGCGATCGCAGGCGAACATCATGGTCATGGGCATGAACGGCAAGCTATCCACGGGCTTGCCATCAAGCAGTGCGAGAATGCGTTCGCGTCCGGTCAACCTGTTAACCTCGCTTCGCTAACAGCCGACAGCCCACAGCTACTGTCGGCTGTTAGCTGTGGGCTGTCGGCTCTAGCCGTATACCCCGTATTCCTTCGCTGTTTCCATCAGCGCTTGGACATTCTCCGGCGGCGTTGACGGCGGGATGGCGCAGCCCGCGTTCAGAATGAATCGGCCTCCGGGCTTCCAGAGGGAAATTAGCTGCCGCGTTGCTTCCCGAACCTGCTCCCCGGTTCCTCGCGCCAAGACGCCGCTGGGGTCGATGTTTCCAAACAGGACATGATGCATTCCGGCGGTTTGTTTGGCTTTCACGGCATCGGTTTTGTAATCAAGCTCGAAACCGCAGGGGGCGTATTCCGCCAGCATCTCGAGGATACGGCGGGTGTCGCCGCAAATGTGAATCACTACGAAGATGCCATCGGCAGCAAGGTCTTTCACCAGGCGTTCCTCGTAAGGGCGCGCAAAGCGGTCGAACATGCGCGGGGAAGTGACGTCCGGCCCTGCCAGGCTATCGCCCAGCGAGGTAAGGTGAGCCCCTGCCTTGGCCAGCGCCCGATGGACGGCGAGATGGCTTTGATAGCAAATCTCCATGAGCTGGGCAATGCGGGGATTGTCCGGCTGCTCGACAAGCTCCATCAGGAATTCCTCGATCCCGCGCACCAGGCAGGCGAGATCGAAGGCAGCCTGGTCGGCGTTTCCTCGAATGGCAATTTCGCTCCCCACTTGTTTGGACATCAGACGCACGGCTTCGAGCAAAGCGGGAATGCGGCCGTCCGTCTCGGGGTTAATCACCTGCAAGCGGTCGACTTCATCCAGGCTGCGGATGGCGGGTTCCACGATGCGGCCCGGTTCGTTGGGGGCGCATTCCGAGCGTGCTCCCAGGGCTTCGGCCAGCATCGTGGTGTCGGTATCCACCAGAATGCAATCGTGCCCGTATTTCTCCACCGCCTGGAGATGAACGCGGGCAATGGCCTCTGGGTTAACGCGGTAGTCTTCCATGCGGACGCCCGCTTCGCGCGTGGCCAGCATGAAATTGTGCAGGCACACGGGCACCCGATCGGGGATTCCCCCCGCCAGAACGGTGCGCACGCGTTCAAGGGAGTTCATGGCGTCGCCTCGGAGGCGATGACGCCTTCGTCGTAGCTCGCTACGATGCGGTGGCCGGGTTGAACCACCAGGAATTCCTTCGGGTTCCAATCACCGTTCACCAGGCGCTGGATCAGGCTGATGTCGCCGGCAACCTTTTCGTAAGTCCAGCCGCGCTTGGCCGCGTCATCGCGCGCGCGCTGCTCGAAGCTGCCATCCGGTTCAATGCCCATCTCAATAAAGGTGATTTGGCCATAGTGCCGGGCCAGGTTTTTGCCGAACTCATCCCACAGGTAGCGGGCGTTGTCCTCCCCGTATTTGGCTACCATATCTTCGTAGCTTTGCGTCAATCCCAGCTTGTTGCCCAGGGCCAGTTGGCCCAACTCACCGTCCGCCTCGCCGCGCTCAATCCAGCCGGTGGTCTTGAAATACACGCCGGGATGACTTTGGAAATAGTCCATGTAGCGCGCCGCGCTGCCCATGAAGAGCGTGATGCAATCATGCCCGCGCGGGACCACCAGGGGAATGGACTTGGTGGTCAGGCCCACGATACCGTTGTTGCAAAGTCCGTAGCCCAACAGCAAAGCATCGTATTGGCGCTCCTCCACCCGATCGATCGCCGCCTGCAAGCGCGCCCGCATATCTTCGCACCCAATGTCGTGCAGGCCCTTGGGGAGAAAATCGAAGTCGACGATGTGCGGCGAGCGCGCCACGCAGGCACAAAGCTCGCGGAAGAAGATTTCGCAACTGATAAGTTTTAGGCGCATAATTTTTCTGCAACGATGTTACGCAATACATCATGCCGCGTTGAACGGGACATTTTCACGTTTAGGCGCAGGGACCTTTGAACAAATCGGTCTCCCCCGTGTGCTCGGACCCATGAGGGGTCATGCGGCGTGCCCTGCAAGGGCACAATTCAATAGCCGGGGGCAACGCCCCCGGAACAGTACACGGAATGCCGCCGACCCTGAAGGGGTCGATATGCCTTGCCTCAGGACCACAGATAGCGCTCATCGTATTGGACATGGTATTTCTTCAGCAACAACATGAACTCTTCTTCGAAAGTCTGCTTTTTGTGTCGCTCCTTCTGGCGAGCAATGTAGACCTTCAATGCCTCCACTTGAGACTCGCCGACGGTAAAGGCCCCGTACCCATCCTGCCAGCCGAAATTCCGAAACGCGCTGGACTTGGTTTTAATCCACTTGGAGGAGCTTTTCTTGAGTTCTTCCATCAAATGGCATAAGGGAACTGTCTTTGATTGCGAGACCAATAGGTGAACGTGATTTCCCGTTCCGCCGGCGGCGAGGCAACAGGAGTTCAGGTTATTCGCCGTCCCCCCCATATAAGCGAAAAGTTCAGGCTCGACTGCGGGTGTGATGAGCAGTTGGCGGTTCTTGGTCGAAAAGACCACATGTACCATCAAGCTTACCAATGTCTGAGCCATGTCTTTTTCGCTTCTGAATTGACCCCTTCAGGGTCAGCTCAACGGCGCCTGCTTTCCGGGGGCGTTGCCCCCGGCTATTGAATTTATCCCCTTCCGGGAATCAATTCCTTCGCTGCCCGGTGCTGATCCCGGCCCGCCGGGGCTTGCACAACCCGCTCGCTGCCTACTGCTTACTCCCCAGTGCCCCCCCCAGCGCGCGAATAAATTCCGGACTGGTTCCGCAGCAGCCGCCCAGGAAGTTCGCCCCTGCCGCCAGCAAGGCCGGCGCGTGCCGGGTAAAGGCTTCCGGGGCCGTCCGGTATTGCGTTCCACCCTCCACCAGTTCCGGCAGGCCGGCGTTGGGCTTGATCCAAATAGGCAGCGGGGTGGAGCGGTGCAGGCGTTCGCAGAGGACGGCGTAGCTCTCAATGCCTTGCCCGCAGTTGGCCCCGATCGCATCGGCTCCAGCGGCAGTGAGTTCGGCGGCGGCCGCCTCCGGCGTGACTCCCATCATGGTGCGGTCAAGGTTTTTGCCGGAATCGAATGCCAGGGAGACAATCACCGGCAATCCCGTGGTACGGGCCGCCTGCACCGCGACTTTCGCTTCCGCCAGGTCGCTCATGGTTTCGAAGAGCAAAGCGTCGGCGCCACCTTCGGCCAGGGCTTGGGCTTGTTCGGTGAAAGCTGCGAGCAGTTCCTCTTCGCTGACCTCTCCCATCATCAGCAGCTTGCCGCTCGGGCCCAGCGAAGCGAAAACGCGGGTGCGTCCCGCGGCGGCGCGCCGGGAAATTTCAACCCCACGAACATTGATTTCCCGCAGGTGCTCAGCCAGTCCGTGGCGCTCCAGTGCAAGGCGGTTGGCGCGAAATGTGTTGGTCAGGATCACCTGGCTGCCCGCCTCCACGTATGCGCGCGCGACTTCTTCCACGCGCTCCGGGTGCGTCAGGTTCCAATGGTCGGGGCATTCGCCGGCCTCCAGACCGCGCGCCTGGAATTCCGTTCCCCACGCGCCGTCGGTGAGAATAGGTCCTTGCGAAACGAGTTGTTGGATCAAATTCTCCATTGGTTCCTCACACAAAGGGAAAAAGGTTCACCACCAAGGCACCAAGAAAATCACATGGCAGTTCGCACAAAAGGAAAACGGCATTCACCACCAAGACACCAAGAACTCACAATGCAATTCGCTGGATTCCTTGCTTTATCAGGACACTATTGAAATTCATTAGCAGGCCGAGCCTATGGCTGGATAGTTTGAGATAGGTCAGCACTTGTGCTTTATGGATGGGGAGCAGCATCTCCACAGCTTTCAGTTCCACTATCACTAGGTTTTCCACCAACAAATCCAGCCGCAGGCCGGCATCCAGGCGGAGTTCATCGTACACCACAGGCAGCGAAACCTGTCGTTCCACCCTCAGTCCCCGCTTCTTGAGCTCGTGGACCAAACAGAGCTCATAAACGCTTTCCAGAAGTCCTGGCCCCAAAGCGGTGTGCACCACATAGGCAGCATCTACGATCTTTGCAGCTACTGCGTTGGTGTCCTCCGAGATAGGTTCTCTTGGTGCCTTGGTGTCTTGGTGGTTCATCTATCGCTACTCTCCTGCCATCCCACAAGAGGAGTCACCACCAAGGCACAAAGACACCAAGAAAAACTGCGGGAGACAGAATTTGGGTTTTGTCGTC
>JBEKQO010000065.1:0-56691 GCA_049519635.1 Terriglobia bacterium
CAGCCCTCTCCAAGGGGAGAGGGTGCCCGACGGAGGAGGGCAGGTGAGGGGGTTCTACGGGCCAGCGGATAGCCGCTGTCAGCAGCCCTCTTTCACTTTTGACCTTTGTACTTTGCCTTTTGACTTGCTCTTTCCGCTAGGCCGCGCTACGCCCGCTCCTCAATTTGTTCCGAGGCGCTCCCCTCCATTCGGCTGCAATCCATCGCGGTTAAACCCCGATTTGGCGGGGATCACAGGCAAAAGCTTGTCATCGCCACTCCCCTTGGTTAGATTGGTGCTGGGATGGGCGATCCTCAAACTGCACCTTCCGGCCTCCGGCTCTTGCGGGGACTCCTGCGTCACTACCCGTTTGTCCTGAAGAATTTCAAACACTATTTCCAGAACCTTTACCGCCGCGAAATCCTTCATACCGACATCGTCGCTCCCTATGCGGCGGTCTTTTATACGACACACAAATGCAATCTGGAGTGTACCTACTGCACGCAGAAGGAACCGGACGTCTTCAGCCAGGAGCTGCCCACTGACCAGACAATCAAGCTATTGCGCACCATCCGGCGCGAGACGGATTCGATTCTTTTCACCGGTGGCGAACCGTTGCTGCGCGCCGACGTGGAAGACCTGGCGCAGGCGGCCAAGCGCGATATCAAATTCCGTTCCGTGCTGCTGGTGACGAACGGCACGCTGCTTCACAAACGTCAACGGCTTTTTGCCTCCCTCGATGGCCTCATCGTCAGCCTGGATGCTTTGACGGCGAACCCCGCGAACCCCAAGTCCAAGCCGGGTGTGTTGTCGAGAGTTTTGGAGAATCTTGAGCTTGCCAAGTCGCGGATGCCTCGTCCTGGCGACATCACCATCAGCACGGTGATCGAGGAATGGAATATTCCGGAGATCGAACGGATCCTGGATTTCTGCGGGGAGCAGGGATTTGTCTTCGCCACCCAGACCGCGCTGCACGAAAAACTGCCCAACTTGCGGCTGAAGCAGAACCCCCGTTACCAGGCGTTGGTGGAGAAGATTATCGAGCGCCGCCGCGAGCGCAAACAGCCTATCAACGGGACTCCCAATCTCTTACGGACGGTGCTGGAGTTTGGCGACTTCAAGTGTTTTCCCACCATGTTCCCGCGCGTCTATCCCAATGGAGATGTCTTTTATCCCTGCGAGCCCCTCAAGAAAATTGCCGGCAACTTGTTAAGGGAGGGCTCCTTCAAAAAGGTATTCGCGCGCGGCCGTAAACTCTATGGAGACATTCCCGATTGCCGGGCAATCTGCCATCTCTTTGGCAATGTCGTCTCGTCTTATTATGTGAAGGATTTCTGGGGCCTGGCAGGCGATTCCATCCGCTAAGGCAAGCGTGCCAAGCACGGGTGGCCGGGCCGCAAGAACAAGTCAAAAGGCAAAATGCAAAAGTGCGGAGTCCCACGCCGCACTATCCTGGCTACGAAAACAAGTAATTGCGGGTTTGCACATAATTCCCCACAAGGTCTAACCCGGATTTCTCACCACGACTCTGGAAGGGCGGGGCTTTAGCCCCGCCGTTGCAAGGGCGTCCTGATTATTTTTAAGTCCCGCACCCCGCGCAGCTTGCAGCCGCAAGCTGCGCGGGGTGCGGGACGAATAGAGGGCGGGGGCCGCGGTTTCGGCGGGGCTGAAGCCCCGCCCTTCCTCCAAACCGCTTACAGTGTCCTGGCGTCGTGAGAAATGCGGGTCAAGGGAGCAGTATTGGGGTTAGCCGCTTCCTTTCTGTGAAATCTACGTAGTCTGCGGATCAGGTTTCCAGTTTGAATTTTGTGGACGCCAGACCGTACAGACGGCGCCAAATAAGGCGATTCAGGGTGACCACCATCGCCGCCATGCAGATGGTTGCCGCCAGCAGCACGCGAGAATTTCCCGTGTCGGTAGCGTGGCTGATCACCGCACCCAATCCCACCGTCGAAAGCGTTTTTCCTTGAAAATGGAAATACTCGGCAACGATGCTGGCGTTCCAGGCGCCGCCCGACGCGGTGATGAACCCGGTGATCAGGAAGGGAAAAATTCCCGGCAAAAATAGTTTCCGCCAGCGCTCGACATTTCCCAGCCGGAACACTCCGCACACTTCCTTCAAATCCGTGGGAATGGCGCTGGCGCCGGCGATGATATTGAACAGGATGTACCATTGGGTGCCGAGCAGCAGCAGGACCATGGAACCAATGCCCATCCCGCCTCCGATCCGAATCAGCATCAGGAGGACGACCGGGAACAAAGCGGTGGCGGGCACCGACGCGGCAATTTGCGCGAGGGGCTGCACCAGGGCGGAAAGCTTTGGCCGCAAACCTACGTAGACGCCCACCGGGATTGTCCAAAGCCCGGCCAACACCAGAGTCGCTTCCACGCGCAAAAACGTTGCTCCGGCTCCCCGAAGGATTCCCGAAACTTCCGTGCTCGAAAGCGATACAAGCATCTGGCCCATGCGGATCGTCGCATAGGCCGTGGCAGCCAGTGCGGCAAGCATGAGCACCCGCCACATCCATGGAGTGAGTCCACCCCTTCGTGTAGGCGCGTGCGGCAAAGCGGCGGGTCTGGCAAAGTAGAGGCCCAACGCCTCGCGCGCCGGCCTGATGGTGACGCGCGCGGCAAGCGGGATGATCTTCGAGCGGCGCAAAAGATCCAGGATGGGTGAGCGTGCGGGTTCGGCCGCCTCAACCTGCTCGAATTTGAATTTCTCCGCCCAGGCGATAACGGGGCGCCAGACTAACTGGTCGATCAGCACAATGATCGTCACCATAACTCCCAAGCCCCAGGCGATGGAGCGTGTATCGCCCGCGTTCGCCGCCGTTTGGAGATAAGAGCCCAGGCCGGGAAGCCGCAGGTCGCGATTCCCCAGCACGAACATTTCGCACGCCATCAGGAAAAACCAGGCCCCCGCCACCGACATGATGGAATTCCAAATGAGCCCGATGGCCGCGTAAGGAAGTTCCATTTGCCACAGCCGCTGCCACCAGCTCAAACGATAGATTTCGGCCGCTTCGTGCATGTCGCGCGGAATACTCTTCAAGGAAGAGTAGAAACTGAAGGTCATATTCCAGACCTGCCCCGTCAGGATCAGCACGATGCACCCCAACTCCGCTCCCATTTGGCTGTGAGGAAACAATGCGATCATCGCCAGCATGACGGGCGGGAGGAAGCTGAGGACCGGTATGGATTGCAGGATATCCAGGAGCGGTACCATGAACCGCTCCGCTTTGGCGTTGTACGCGGCCACATATCCGTACACCAACGTGAAAGCCAGGCTGAGAAAATACGCAATGGCGATTCGCGTTACGGAGAAAAAGGCATACTTCGGCAAGGCGCCGGGGTGGAGCTGAATTTCCGCCTGAGTATTGACGGGGCCGACCCCATAGCGCGCAAAGGTGAGCAAGCCGTAGAAGAGCGCCAACCCCGCGATCAGGATGGGCAGGTCTCTTAAAAGGGAGGGAGCCGCAGCGGGAAACACTCCCCACGGGGGAACTCCGGAAGCGGTTTTAGGTGGCGGTGGCATTATCCCTGGTGCAACAGATCCCGCTGGGAATCTCCCGTGTGTTCAAGCCGGTGCAAAAACAGCCTGTCACTTTCAGAATCGTAAGAGAAGATCTCGCCGTATCGGCCCCAGTTCAATGCGGTTTCGATCTGCCGTTGCGTCTCTTCTTCGGAAAAATGTTCGTCCAGGATATCGCGGAAGAACTCGAGAGGCATCGCGCCGTCGGACTTGCTGGCCAGGCTGTTTCTGATCTGCTGGAGAAGGATGGCATGGGCGAGGGCGGCTTCGCGGAAAAGGACCTTGCGGGTGGGAATATCCGCGCTCGCGAACTCGCGTCCCTTGTCTGTGACTTCCACATCACCTTTCTCCGTCCGCGTAAAATCCAGCAAAGTCGCGGCTTCGATGATGGGCAGCAGGTCATTCACTTCCCACAACAGTTCGTCTGCGACGTGATACAAGTCGTCCTTCCCCCCGCGATCGTTAAGCAGTTCGAGCATTCCCGCGATGCCGCCCGGCCGCGCGTGGGGAAGCATCGGGTAGGGAGCTTTCGCCGCGTGCGCCGGGGGGCAGAGCGGCGCAGGTTCGAGTTGCGGCTGGGTCATCAACTTATAAATGTAATCGACGTAGACCAGGAATTCGGCGGAATTGCGGTCCCGCGGTTGTTTCAGGGGTATGCGGAAGTCGGCGCGGATGCGGCCGGGATTCCGCCCCAGCACCAGGATGCGGTCCGCCAGCAGCGCCGCTTCTTCAATATTGTGGGTGACCAGGAAAATGCTCCGCGTCGGTATTTTATTCCCTAGCCACAGCTCCATCAGTTCGCCGCGCAGATTTTCCGCGGTCAGAACGTCGAGAGCGGAAAAAGGTTCGTCCATAAACAGAATCTCCGGCTCCACGGCCAGGGCGCGCGCAATGCCCACGCGCTGCTTCATGCCGCCGGAGAGTTCCTTGGGATATGCCGATTCAAACCCCTGCAGGCCTACCGCGTGGAGGGCGCGCAGGGCGCGATGATGACGCTCAAAATGCGCCATGCCGCGAGCAAGCAGGGGAGTTTCCACATTGTCCAGAACCGTGAGCCAGGGAAAGAGGGCGAAGCTCTGGAACACAATCGCCAGGTTGGGGGCGCAATCGTGCAGCGGCTTTCCGTGCCACAGGACGATGCCTTTGGAGGGTTGGAGCAAGCCCGTGAGGATTCGTAAGAGGGTGGATTTCCCCGAACCCGAGGGACCCAGCAGAGCGGTGATGGTGTTGGCCTCCAGGGATAAATCTGTGGCTGCGATCACTTGGATCTGCCGTCCGTCGGGTTGGAGGAAAGACTTCTCCACCTGCACGGCCTCGGCGATGGGCTCCACCGCCGGGACCGGCTTGGAAATGGCGCCCACGACCTCCGCGGCCGCAACCGCACCCTCCCCCCCTTGGGCCGCAGGGGGATATTCGCCCGAGAGTTCGTCCATCATCCGCTGCCAGGCTTCTCCCGGCAGTTGATCGAAGAACTGAAGCCGCTCATCGGGCTCCATCTTGTCGATGATGGCGCGCAAATTTTCTATCGACCGCGTGTGGAGCAGGACGTAAGAATGGTAGTAGGGAAACTGGCTGACCAAAGTCGCGGCGAAATCATCCGGCACGATGCGGAACAAAACCCGTTGCTCTTCAAACGGGAGGCCCATGATCACATCCGCGGCGGTTGCGGGATCGAGTTTTTGTAACAACGCGACCGCCGGGTCCCAGTGCCCTTGGGACAGCATGGCGCGCAGTTTTTCCGCTTCTGGCGGGTTCATCTAACGGACCTCGTGGTGAATATGGAATCCTCCAATGGAAGAACCGCTAGTTTACACCTGCCGGCGCGATCGGGAAAACATTGTTGGCGCGCGGCGCACGGCAGTAGTCAGTAATGGCGGGGCTGAATAGGCTGCGGGAAAATGCTCCGATGCCGTCATCCTGAGCGCAGCGAAGGACCCCGGCAGTTCGCGGATGTTGGTGAACGGAATTAACTACGGGGGCCCTTCGCCGCGCTCAGGATTACAGCGTTGAGGCATTTCTCTGCGACGGGTGAATCCTCACCCTTCCAGGCCTTGCTGAGGAATCCGGCCCGGTCGCACGCCCATCGACTTGCCCTTCAACAATTATATCGCAGAGTGATATTATTTCCCGCGCAGCCACGCGAGCATGGCGTCCGCCTTGACGGCGGGCACTCCCTCTGCCCACAGGCACTCGTCTCCCTTGCGCAGCAGCACCGTCACGCCGTTTGCCGCCGATCCAATAAACAGATCAGTGCTTGAGCGCCGGTCGGTCGAGAGTTCCGGATACTTGTGGGCCAGAATCGTGTGGTAATCGCGGAAGAACGCCAAGGATGTTTCCGGACTCGTCCACCGCGTCCGCACCACCAGCGTGTAGGCATCCCCACCGGATTGCTCGTAGAGCAGATAGCGGTCCGCGAGCCACGATGGGCCGAGCGTCTTGGCGTCGTCCTCAGAAATGAGTTGCCCGAGGAGGGAGTAATAACCCAGTTCGCCCATCGCGTTTTCCCTCAGGAACCGGAGGCCGGCCACGCCCTCAAGCGCGGGCGGATGCGCCAGGGCTATCCTGGAAAGCGCCTGATGATGGAAATAGGTCTGGGGCTCGAAGATTTGTTTGGTGGCCTCCGGAGGATGCTCGAACAATTGATTGAGCCCTTTCCAGCCGCCAAGTTGCAACCCGGCTTGGATAAAGCCCATGCCCTGCACGTAGGGAAAGAAAGCCTGCATACGGAAAAAGTAGGGCGCATGGGAAAGCTCAGGGAACTGGTCGAGTTGCTGGGAAATCAGGTTTTCCATAAGCGCAGCGATTGAAGTCATTTGCCCCGGCTCCAGCGGCCCGGTCATCTGTTGCATCATGGCGGCTGTGGCGTATCCCTCCACAACCGCCTGCCGCGCGCTTGAGGCATCATCGTCGTCGCGGGTGGCGTGCATGAAACTATCCAAATCCCAGCTTTGATCCTGCAACGCGTGGGTGAGTTCGTGGGAAAGCGTCATGGTCTGCAACTCTGCCGGAATCCAATCGGCGATGAACATGGTCTTGCGCTTGGAGTCATAGAAGCCCGCGGCCTGTTCCGTATAGAAGCTGATCAGAAACTTCTCAAGGTTGAAGTCCCGCGACACCAGGCCCAAGGCGCGCACCAGGGCTTCCTGCGCGTGGATTTCCGCCGGGGTCATCTCTGCGTGCAAGTTCTGGGTCAGGTATTTTTCGATTTCCGGCCGGCTGATGACCTGCTTCTTGAGAGGCGCCTTGATGGGCAGGCCCGTAATCTGGCTCATTTGCTGAAGAACTTCGTCGGCCTGCGCCAGAAGATCCTGTGGCCCTGGTTGCTGCGCGACCGCTGTCATCGCCAACAAAAGCAGCAAGCCGAGAGAGATCAACCGGCGGGGAGGTGTGAACTTACGACGCGAGAACGGCTTGAAGGTTTGCATGGTGTTGAACGCCCCAACCTGAGAAGCGATACTGCTTCCTGACTCCCGAACTGGGTACCGAACTGGGTACCGTTTGACCCGCCCCGCTGACGAGACTATCATGAAACCTGCGCGAGCAAGCCGGGTGATCGCTGCCTCGCCTTAGCGCCCCGCTTTCCGGGGCTAGCAGGGGTGGGGGAGAGGAAAGTCCGAACTCCGCAGGGCAGTGTGCTCGCTAACGGCGAGGGCCGAGGGGGATTCCCGAAAGGGACGTACGCCTCCGGTACGGAAAGTGCCACAGAAAATATACCGCCGTGCCGGCGCCTTCGGGCGGACCGGCGCGGTAAGGGTGAAAAGGTGCGGTCCCGGGTCACCGGGAATTAAAGTAAGAGCGCACCGCCTCAGTGGTGACACTGGGGGCATGGTAAACCCCACACGGAGCAAGACCAAATAGGAGGGGAGGGGCGGCCCGTCCCGCTACAACCCTCGGGTAGGTCGCTGGACCCCACGAGCAATCGTGGGGCTACTTGCTCGCGCTTATTTTATTAAGATCAGTCGTTTGACTTGACAGCACATACTTTAGCGCCCGTAAAAGCGTCCGTTTGTGAGGTGGACTCGACGTGGGGCGGCTCAGCGTGATTCGATTCGACGGGGGTGAGGCGGCAAAGCGGCCGCGCATCGCCCCGTTCGCGGGTATTTGTTGCACCGTTCATTTGGCGCGCCGCCGAGATCCTAGGGGTTGGAACCTGAAGCATCCAGTAACAGAACCCAGTCGCCATCACCGTCGTGGTTGTTCGCGGGCGGCGTGAATTGCTGCATTCCCGTGTTCGCAAATGGCTCTCCAGGGATTGTTGTGTAAGCTCCGTTCGTGGGGTCAAACCAATCGGCGTTTGCCGGCCTTCTCCAAATCATAATGCGCCTCTTTTCCAGGCCCCGGCATTTTTCCACGATCGCTAGTTTAATCGCCTCGTAATTTTCCGGCATCATGCCCTCCGCTCTCTGCCGGGAATGCTGGCCCGGAGGTCCTTCTGGTCCATCTGTCTCTCAGCCGTTTTCTGATAAACCTGATATAGCGCTTGGCAAAGCCTTGGGTTCGAAAGAATTGGATTGTAAAAGCAGGTGTAGCCCCCGACGGGCAAGGAAAAGCCGCGGACCGTCCGCGCTACCCTTCCGGTGCAGGCATGCTTCGCTTCCACGAGGGCGCTATAACTGCGCCGCAGGATGGTGATAATTTGCAGAGGGATTTTGGTAGAAACACGCTTTGGCCGGAGGTATATTCTCCTCTCGCTAATCTGTCCTGGCAGACAGGATCGAGCGTCACTAGGCGCACAGCGGCTTGGGCAACGCGGATCAACCCTTATGAAGACGAAGAAAGTCGTCAAGGCGCGATTCTCCGGGGAGCGGACACTTGGCCACCCCGACCGTGGCGCCACCTCCATGGCGATGATTTTTGAAGGCTTCTGCGAAGGAACAAAATCTTTTTGACCAGCCGGTCGGCCCGGTGAAACTCCGAGGAGGGGGAAATGTTGAAGAAAGAGGAAAATGAGATTGTTTGCGTTGCCCAGTTCATCGCCAAGGAGGGCAAAGAGGACGAACTCCTTCAAGCCCTCCACGCCCTGATAGAACCTACGCACAAGGAGGAGGGCTACATTCGCTACGAACTTAACCAGGCGATCGACAATCCACGCGGCATCACTTTCATTGAAAAGTACAAAAGCAAAGATGCCTTCGATTTTCATTGCGGCACCTCTTACATCAAGGGCTTCTTCGACGAAGTTGCCCCCACGCTGATGGACGGTGTAACGGTGACACTCTACAAGGAAATACTGCCCTAGAGGCTGGGTGTGCAAGAACGGCCCGCTGTGAAGGTTCTGGCCAGGATGTCTGCGTTCTTTCGCCTGGATTTCTCACCACGGGTCTGGAAGGGCGGGGCTTTACAGGCTGCGGAAAAACCCGTTGGCACTGTCATTCTGAGGAGCCCCCGGCGACGAAGCCTCTCGCATTGCCTTGAAAACACTCAGAGCGAGAGCCTTCGCGTAGTTTACCCTGAGCGGCAGAGCGAGATTCTTCGCTGCGCTCAGAATGACAGCGAACGGGCTCAGGATGACAGCATTTAAGCGTTTTTCCGCAGCCTGTTTAGCCCCGCCGTTCCAGTAGCCCCTTAAGAGTGTCCAACCGTGGTGAGAAATTCGGGCTAACCTTTACGGTGCGCACCGGGCGGGTCTGGAAAGTTCCACACGACGAAATCGCCGGCCCCAGGTATTGTCCACTGGGCACCGCCGCGCCGAAAACAACGTTGAGGTAGTCAAACCATGATGACGGAAATTCCGAATTCCAATTTACGCCGGTTCCTGTCTGTCTGCTTTGTACTCTTCGTGTGTCCGGCAACCCGCCTTGTCGGTGTACCGGCATCGATTAGCGTTACCCAATCCGCCCAAACGGTGGAAGCGTACGATTACGTGGAAGTCTCTCTGAACGTCGCGTCCCCCGACGCGAAGAACCCGTTTACGGAAGCCGTGGTTTCCGGGCAGTTTGGCAAGGATGGAGAAAACCGGCGGCTGACGGTGGACGGCTTCTGCGATTCCGCCGATGGCAGCGTCTTCCGCGTCAGGTTCATGCCCTGGGCGCCGGGTGAATACAAGTACTCTGTTACCTACCGCCAGGGCAGTTTCGAGAAGACCCAAACGGGTTCCTTCCGAGCCTCCGACGGGCACCGGCGGGGGCCCATTCGCGTGGATCCAAAGTATCCCTGGCATTTCATCTGGGAAGGCACGGGGGAACACTACTTCTTCAATGGGACTACGGCGTTCTGGCTGATGGGCTTTCGCGAAGACAGGGTCATCAATTACAGCATCGAACGCCTTCACCAGCTCAAGGTCAACCGGCTCCGCGTACTATTGGCGGGCGCCACCAGCATCTTCTGGGGCGAACCGGTGATGCCGGGTGACAATTTCACCTTTTTCCTGCGGCCCTGGATGGCGGAGAAGCCTGAAAGCTTTGATAATCCTGGGATCGACTTCACTCGCTTCAACATTCCCTATTGGCAAAAGTGGGAGCGCATGCTGCGCTTTGCCAGAGAGCGTGATGTGATCATCTCGGTGATCCTGGACATATCAACGCATCAGGCCCAGGCGCCGGCGGGCAGTGCGGACGAACGGCGCTACATTCGATACGCCGTCTCCCGCCTGAGCGCGTTCTCCAATATTACCTACGATCTGGGCGATGACCTTGACACCTTCCGCGATGAGAAGTGGGCGCACGAAACAGGAACCTTGATCGAAGGTTGGGATCCTTACCAGCACCTCGCGAGTAGCCACCCTGTGCATCGCGAGAACCAGGACCGCGCCTCCGCATGGTTTGGGTTCACTTCCATCCAGAACTGGTCGCACCAGCAGCACGCGCTGATGCTGGAGGAGCGCGAGATCCAGAAGAAGACCGGCCGCATCATCCCGCAGACGAACGAAGAGTATGGGTACGAGGACCATTATCCGCACTGGGCGGCGGCCCCCCCGGCGGAGTCGGCGGAGACCTTGCGCCAGATAGCATGGGACATCGCGATGGCGGGCGCTTATGGGACGGCCGGCGAGAGCGCTCGCCGCGGCACCAACGTGTGGCCGGATGCGGGCGGCGGCTGGATCAACGGGCGCGGCGACGACACCCAGGTGATGTTCAAGGGCTACGGGCATATGGTGGATTTCTTTACCAGCTTCGAGTGGTGGAAGACCGAACCCCATGACGAACTGGTCAACCATGGCGCTTATTGTCTTGCCCAGCCGGGAGAGATCTACGCGGTGTACGTCCCCCTTGGCCGTCTGTCCGGGAACCGGGAGCACTTCGGATATCAAGACGAATGCGGCGATGTGACAATCACGCTTGAGCCAGGCTCCTACGAGGCAAAATGGTTCAGCGCCACTACCGGGGAGATCGTTCCGCTGCCTGCCGTCCAAGGGCCCTCCTGGACGCTTCCCCACCCGCCCGGCTGGATGGATTGGGCCCTCCTGCTTAAGAAGTTGGTGAGATGAGTCTCGCGGGTAGGTGTGCAGTTTGATTTTTTTAGCGGCGGTCGAAGTCTGCCCTGACACAGGAAGTGACCGCCGGCGTTTTGGTTCAATTAATTCCGGGGCTCATAGAGCGCCGCTACGGCAAACTGTACCACTCAGGACTTTGACGGAGCCCTGGCCTCGCCGGGTAGTGTCCTAATTTGCGACGTAGCGCCGGGCTTTAGCCCGGCATGTGCCGCCCTAAAGGGCGGCGCTACATTCAAAATAGGACACTACCCCTCGCCGTGCATGTTTTGCCGGGCATGGAAACCGTGCTACACTGTAAGGGACTGGTTGCGCACGGTCGCTCACCGGCTAGACGTCTTCCTGCCACAAATTCGAATCGAGAGACCGGCGTTTCTCGGAAGCACTCATAAATTGATGCCCTCAATTCTCCGCGTGTGTTGGACCGGTTTTCATTGGCCGCCATACAACGCCAAGGGCTAAGAGGAAAACTATGCCCTTATGGTTACGGATCGCTCGACGGTCGCTCGGAGTAGTGGCGTTTGCGGCCTTCCTATTGGGCCCGGCGCAGGCGGCGACGCTGCACCTGAATGCCCGCGCGATTTACGAGCGCGCCGTGAGCAGCAACATTACCCTCTCCCCGGATGGCTCGACGCTACAACTGAAGTCAGGCGAAGTGTTTCAGGACGACGGGCCTGCCTCCGGCTTCTCCTATAAGCCCAATAGCGAGATGCTTTCTCCCGGCATCGAGATTCGCAAGCAACTGCTGATTCCCGATCCGCGGGCGAGCAAGGCGGTGCTCATGTTGGGCCGCGGGGGCGACCTGAAAGTGGAGGTGAACGGCCACCCCCAGAAACTCGGCGCGCCCCAAAAAACCGGCTGGGGGGAATGGCAGGCGTACGACCTTGATCCCGCCGCATTCAAGCCGGGAGTGAACGACATTGTCATCTGGGGCGCCGGGATGGTCCGGATCGCCCGTGCCGACGATTCCTACGCGGAATTGCCGCACCGAAGCGCTCGCAGCACCGACGGGGGAAAGTCCTGGAGCGTGGACCGCCTGGGTCCGGCCGGCGACATTGCCGGAGAGTATTACGTCCGGGTGTATCTGAAGCACTTTCTGCCCAGCGGTTCCATCCTGCTGCCGGTGATGGATGTCGCCAACGTGGAGGGGAATCCACTGGCGCCGCCTCTCACCGCGCCCGGTCCGCTACGGGTCTCGGTTTCCCCCGCGCCGGACTCCCAGAGCGGCGTAACCCTTCGGGTGCGATCCGGAACAACCTATGTGCCGAGTCCGGAAACGTGGTCGGAGTGGATGCCCCTGGAGCGCGAGGGCAGTCTCGCAGAGCCGCGCGGCCGCTTTGTTCAGGTGGAGATGACACTCTCGACAGCCGACCCGCGGGTTACGCCCCGGCTGAGCGAGATTACCCTAACCACCGAGCCCCAACTGGCAAAGGATTGGACGAAGGCGGTCAAAGTGGTCGATTTCCACAATGAGGAGATCGTGCGCACCTCCATCCCCTTCCGCTACGAGCCGTTCACGCAGCCGAAACTGAAGGAACTGCGAGCGCGTTATGGGCTCGACGAGGTCGTAAGCGGGGCGAAAACAGAACTCGACATCATCACCAAGCTGGCGGCCTGGTCATCGACCCAATGGCCATGGCAGCAGTGGCACCTGGACCAATTCTATCCGGCGTGGGACGCATTCGAAATCCTGAAAAAAGGCCCGGACGGCAAGCCGGTCGGCGGCTTCTGTGAGCAATACGACGTGGTTTTCTTGCAGGCGTGCGAGAGTTTCGGATTCGAGGGCAGGGATATTTCCATCGATAGCGGAACGCTGGGCCGCCCCACCGTCATCGGTCACGAACCGATGGAGATCTGGTCGAACCAATTCCGCAAGTGGATCTGGGTCGATGGAACGGCCGCCTATTACCCCGTGGACGGCGCCACCGGCGTGCCGCTTTCGTTGTGGGAAGTGCGGCAGCGGCAGCTTAAGGTCCTGCGCGGCCAAAAGGTGGAGCCCACGCGTATTGTGCATATCGTGGACTCGGTGCTCCAGTGGCGCGGGCTGGATGTTGACATGTCGTTCGCAGAAATGCGGCTCATCCCGAGGAGCAATTTCCTGGAGCAGAAGTGGCCCCTGCCGCTCAACAATGGCAAAGGCCCTTGGACCTGGAACGGATTCGACGTATGGACCGATGCCGATGTGCCCGCCGAAATGATCCATCCGAACCTGGTCACGCGGCCCGGCAATTTCGAATGGACACTGAACCAGGCCCACTTCGCTCTCGAACCCACCTCGACGCCGGGCGAATTCCGGGTCCACCTGGACACCGAGACCCCCGGTTTCGAAACGTTTCTGGCCGAGATCGATGGTGGCGAAAAGTCCCCTGTCGGCGCGATCTTCCCCTGGAAGTTGCACGCCGGACGCAACCGCCTGAAGGTCTGGCCACGAAACAACGCCGGGCGCGACGGGATTGCCAGTTGGATCGATCTCGAGATGCCCACGATGTGAACCCGATGCGCGGTCTGGCGAAGAGCAACGCTCGGCGTTTGGCGATTTCCGCTGACCGCAGAGTTGCACTCTGCGCCAGCCCGCCAACACGCGATCAAGGTCCGAAAAGGGGGACTTAACAAAAAGATGTTAAAAATGAAGATCGCTCTGGATGTGTTATTGAAAACAAAGGGGCAATCAAAGTGCTCTGGATGAGTTGATGAAAATACAGAAGTTGCGTGAATTTAACGCTAGTTATCTGAAAATAAGCCGGTTACATGAAAATTAGGCAAGGAATTCGCGGCGGCAATCCATCGGGCTTCGCTATCTCCTTCTGCAATGTTTATGACGAGTCGGCGCAAGCCGGCCTCCCGGCAATGCGCGCGCTGCTGCTCGAATAACGTCATCACTGGAGTGCCTACATCGCTACGCGGCCCATCGACTGAAATCCCCAGGTTCCCGAACGGATTTCCAGGATGCTCCCGGCGGTGTTGGCATACGCAAAGATATTCTTGAATTCTTGGCAACAAGTTCGTCCTGTGCGAATATAGCGGAGATGCCGACGACAACCCAACTGCTGCCGACGTTGAATTCCGACGTGCTCAAGGCGCTCACCTTGCCGGGGGATGGTGGTCCAGGCAGTTGAGGAGGCGCTGCGGATCGAAGTCACGGACAAGGCGACCGCCGCCCTCATTGCGCACGACTCCCAGGCCGGAAAGCATTGCCGGCCGGCCGGCGACCGGCGGCTGGCTGTGCCCAGGCGTAATAGCCGCGAGTTTCGAAGCGCCATGAAGGGGCTGGGGTTTGTCATTCCCGATGGCCAGTTCCCAACTTGAAAACCCGCTGATTGTTCAGGGCGACCACACCATTCTGGTCGAGGTGGCGAGCCCGCGCTACCTTGAGGCACGCGACCGGCTGGCCGGCTTCGCCGAGCTGGTTAAGGCGCCCGAGCACGTGCATACCTACCGCGTGACCCCGCTGTCGGTATGGAACGCCTGTGCCGCGGGCGTCACCACCGCAGAAATCGTCGAAACCCTACGGGAGTTCTCCAAGTATCCGGTCCCCGCGCACGTGATGGTGGGAATCCGTGATTATGCGTCGCGTTACGGCCGGCTGCGCCTCACTCGCGACCCACGCGGCTTGGTTCTATCGGCGCTCGATGAACCGTTGGCTGAGGAGATTGCCCGCAACCGGCAAGTTGCGCCCCTGCTCAAAGAAAGGCTGAGCGCGCTGGAATTTCGCATCGAACCGGTTTTCCGCGGCGAGATCAAGCAAGCGCTGGTAAAGATCGGCTTCCCGGCCGAGGATCTGGCCGGCTACAGCGAAGGCGAGGCGCTGCGGTTCACTCTGCGAGCCACCACCCGCGGCGGCCAGGCGTTCGCGCTCCGCCCGTATCAGGCCAGCACCGTCGATGCCTTCCACGCTGGCGGCAGCGCGCACGGCGGCTCAGGGGTAATCACCCTGCCGTGTGGAGCGGGCAAGACCGTTGTCGGAATGGCCTGCATGGAGCGGCTCCAATGCTCCACCTTGATCCTCTCGACGGGCGTGACCGCCACACGGCAGTGGATTGGTGAGTTGCTGGATAAAACCACGCTGGGCGAAGACCAAATCGCCGAGTACAGCGGTGAGAAAAAGGAAGTTCGCCCGGTTACTGTGGCGACCTATCAAATCATGACCTGGCGCAACGATCGAGAATCGGATTTCCTCCATCTTTCGCTGTTCGACCAGCGCAATTGGGGACTGATCATTTACGACGAGGTCCACCTGCTGCCCGCCCCGGTTTTCCGTGTGACCGCTGGCCTTCAGGCGCGCCGGCGGCTGGGCCTTACCGCCACGCTGGTGCGCGAGGACGGCCGCGAGGAGGATGTCTTCGCGCTCATCGGCCCCAAGAAGGCGGACGTGCCCTGGAAGGTGTTGGAGAACCAAGGCTGGATTGCCACGGCCTCCTGCACGGAAGTGCGGCTGCCTCTGCCGGACGAGCTACGCATGCCTTATGCCGTGGCCGAGGCGCGCGACAAATTCCGCATCGCCTCGGAAAACCCGCTCAAGCTCGAAGTGGTGCGGCAAATTCTCGATCGCCACGCGAGCGAGCCCTCGCTGGTCATCGGTATGTATCTTGATCAGCTTCGCGCTCTGGCTGAGCCCCTCGGTTTGCCGGTGCTGACCGGGGCGACCCCGCAGCGCAAGCGAGACCAGATCTATGCCGATTTCCGGGCGGGGCGAATCCGCGTCCTGGCAGTCTCCAAAGTGGCCAATTTCGCCGTGGACCTGCCGGAAGCCTCTGTGGCCATCCAGGTTTCCGGGACGTTTGGTTCGCGGCAGGAGGAGGCGCAAAGGTTGGGACGCATCCTCCGTCCGAAGGATGGGCGCAACCAGGCATATTTCTACACTATCGTTACCCGCGATACGGTCGAGCAGGATTTCGCCCTGAAGCGCCAACTGTTTCTCTGCGAGCAGGGCTACGCTTATTCCATCGTTGATCATCAACCGGATGCCAAGCTGCAGAAATGAGCGACACCGTTTGCAGCCGGGCGGAAGGACGGGGCTTTAGCCCGTGGAGCGACGCGGCTTCAGGCTCTGGAGGGCCATACGACCTTTGGACAAGGGGCGGCAGGGCTAAACAGGCTGCGGAAAAGCTCGCCGGCACTGTCATTCTGAGCTTTGACAGCCTTGCGGCTGCCCATGATCGGCAAAAACTTGGGCCGAGGAAGGGTAGCGCGGACCTGTTTTTTAGGTCCGCGGCTTTCCCTTGTCCATCGGGGACGAGCCGCGGACCTAAAGAACAGGTCCGCGCTACGTCTGCTTTGAAAATACTCAGAGCGAGATCCTCTCTCGTAGTTTATCCTGAGCGGCATAGTGAGATTCTTCGCTGCGCTCAGAATGACAGCGAACAGGCTCAGGATGACTGTTTGATGGGTATTTCCGCAGCCGGTAAAGCCCCGCCCCCTCCACAGCCACAAGAAATCGTGCTTATTAAGATGACCAGGCATTAATTGAGCCACTCCTATGCAGACTTTGGAAATCGACTGGCAACAGTTCCTCGACGCCCTCCCGGCCTTCCAACAACTGCCGCTTGAGGCGCGGCGTCTGTTTCTGGAGAAGGTACGGCCGAGCCAGCCGATCTCGTCTTTCGAACTGGGCGAGTACTTGGAAGTTCTGTGCGCCGCCGGCTTCCTGCTTCCGGGAGTGAGGGGCACGAATGCCAGCGTGCCCCCGCGGTATCGGGACCTCTGCCGCGTGATGCGGGCTCTTTACCGGCACCGCGTCTTCGATTTCCCGTCGCGCAGCACGTTTCACGCGTACTTGGTTGAACACTTCACCCGCGGTGAGCAAGGCGCGTTATACGGCCATGGGGGAGACTACTATTACGGCGAGCAGAAACTCTACTTGCGCGTAGCCTCCAGGGAGTGGTTGGAACGGTTCCTGGCGGCGCCCGGAGACAGAGGCGATAATCGTCATCATGACGTGGGCTGGGACCGGCAGGGGGCCTTCCCCCTTGAGGTCCTGCGGGCCACCCAGGAACTGGTTCGGCGGCTGATGGGGCCAGCCTCTCCCGTCGCGTTAACAGAGCTGCGCAACTTGTGGCCGGAAGGCAGTCCCGCCTTGCTTTCACCCTCGCTCGTGGCCGGGATGCGCTATCTGCTTTTCTTTCCGGCCCTCCGCGGCATCCACCTGGAACCGGTGCTGGGCATCTGGCCCAGCATCACCAAGAGGTTGCTCCGTCCGGCGCCGAAACCACCGGGAACTTTTACACCCCACCAGGTCTTTGAGGCGCCCTTTCTTATGGACGACATGGCCTCGATCCTGACCGCCTGCGCGGCTGATCCCTTTCGTATTCGCAGCGATGACTATGCGCTCTTTGCCCGCGCCGCGCAGGGGATTGCTTCCGCTTTGGGCACGCTGCCGGAGTGGGTGGAAAACCAATTCAACCTCAAACCCTCTGAACGCCTCGAATGGGCGCTTGCATTCTCGAAGCAATACGAGTTTCTCAAAGAAAAAGGACAGCATGGAAAAGACCTCCGCCTGGAAGTCTCGGAGGCCGGCAGGAACTGGCTGGGGCTCCCGGTGAAAGACCGCCTGAAAACACTTCTGGATGGCCTGCTCGGCAAGGTCAAAAAGCGAACGGAGCTATTCGATTATGAAGACGGGGCGGCTTCCCTGCTGCCTTACTCGTTCGGCATCGAGTCCATGAAGCAAGACCATTCCGTCCGGTCTGCCATGCTGGCCGTTTATGCCGGTCATGACGCCGACAGCTTTATGAGCCTTGAGGAGTTCCTTTCCTTCCACAGCCAGCAAAACAATCCGCTGATGGTGGCGGCGCAAAACCATCCCCATGCGATGCTAATGATCCGCGGCGCTTATGTACCGATGCCGGACCCCGATGAACTTGAGGAAGCCTGGGCCGATTTGCTTCGTGCCTTTCTACGCATGCGATTATTGCCACTGGGGGCGGCCAAGGTGGGAGTGGACGGTGAGGGCGCCACGTGCTTTACACTCACGGAGGCAGGCAGATACTTGGTGGGCGCCCAGGCCGATTTTCGCATTGAGCAGGCTGCCGTGCGTATCGTGGTTCAGCCAAATTTTGACGTGGTGTTTATGGGTCCGGCGCCCTGGGCGGAGGCCGATATCGGCCGCTTTGCCGAGCGCAAGGGGCGGCACATGGGCACGTTGTTCAGGATCACCAAGCGCTCCATCATGGCCGCCGCTGCCGCAGGACTTACGGGGGAATGGACGTTCGAAACGCTTCGGCAGTGTTGCTCCGGGGAGCTTCCGCCTAATGTCCGGCGAGAGATTTCGGGATGGTTCTCGCAGTGCCGCCGAGTCAGCCTGCGCCCCGCTGTTCTGATCCATTGCCCGGACCCGGAAACGGCCGCTCGCGTCCAAGCCGTCGCCGGGAGTAAAGTCACCCTCATCGCGGACGTGATACTCGAGCTTCACGATCAGCGAGAGCAGGGGGCGCTGCTGCGGAAGCTACGGGATTCCGGCATCTTTATCAGTCCTTGATCCGTATCCCGCCTTTTTGGACCGGCGCTGAAGCGGGTGCGGCTTACGCCCTTCGTCGCGCCCACCTTCATCGATTCCATCACTCCGGAGATCGTAAGCGCATAACCCGGAGAGAGAATGGCATTCGGACTGGATTCCCGCCGCCGCGGGAATGACCGGTATTTCAAAGGGAATCCCGCCCCCAATGACACCACCACCCAGCGACTGTTTGATTATGGGCATTCATCGATTTGTGGTATAAGGGTAAGTTAAGATGGTGATGGAGTTCGCCCCAAACCACCCGTAACTACGGGTTGATAACTCCTAGAGGCCGAGAGGCGCTCAGGAGTTCTTTCATTTAGGGCGCCTCGCGGGGAGAAGGTTCCGACGCATTGTGCTGTGCCCCGGACGGCGCCACATCACCCTCCTTCCCCAAAACCGGCCCAATCCTAACTATAGAGACGGAGGAGATATCCCGGCGAATCCCGCCGTGGACGCCACGGGACAAGCTGAAAGCATTGCCATGAGGATTCTGATCGTTTCTGACATTCACGGGAACTTCGATGCGCTGGCAGCGCTGCAAGAGACTTACGACGAACTTTGGGTCCTGGGTGATCTGGTGAATTATGGCCCCGACCCGGCGGCGGTGATTGACTTCGTGAGTTCGAAGGCGGCCGTCGCCGTTTGCGGGAATCACGATTACTCAATCGGGTATAACCAGGATCCGCGCTGCTCCGCCCGATTCCGCGAAATGGCCGAGGCGACGCGTGGTTATACGAATTCGGCATTGAGTATGAAGCACAAGCATTTCCTTCGACACCTTGCTTCCCTTGTGCAAACGGTACGCGACGGGACCCGGTTCTACATCTGTCATGCGGTTCCATCGGATCCCCTCTTCGGCTATTGCCCAGCCGGGTCTCCGCGTTGGCTCTCTGAAGTAGAGGGCCTCAGTGCCGATATCGTCCTTGTGGGCCATACCCACGTTCCATCCGTGCAGACGTTTGGTCCGCGTCGTGTGGTCAATCCTGGAAGCCTGGGGCAACCCAAGACAGGTAGTCCGCAGGCGCGTTATGCAATTTGGGAGGATGGCAAAATCGAGCTTAAATCCTATTCTTACCCTGTTGAACCGGCCGTGGCCAAAGTGCAAGCTCTTCCGATTCAAGATACCTTGCGAGATGAGCTGAGCGCGATTCTGCGGACCGGTGAAATCCCACAGGAAGTTGATTGGAAGGAAGACCCTTAAATCATGATGAGGGTAAGACGTCGATGGTAACAAGTACAACGCCGGGGGAACCGTGTGACGACAAAGCCTGGTGTAATGAGTGACGCCGACGGTGCTTTTCGGCTTCTTCGTTTGGCGAGTTTGGGGGAGGAGTTAGGGGCCCCGCACATCGCGGATGAGGGTCACGCGTTGGCCGCCCGCGTATCGGAAGGCCGCTTTTACCTTGCGTGTATCGGCCAGTTCAAGCGCGGCAAGTCAACCCTGATCAATGCCCTGATGGGTGAGCCCGTTCTTCCGGTGGGCTTTATTCCGGTAACCGCCGTTCCCACCGTGATCCGATTCGGAGTGCAGCCGAGAGCGCGTGTGCAGGGGCGGGATGGCTCCTGGCAAGAGATAGCCGTCTCCGACCTCAATCAAT
Source organism: Terriglobia bacterium (assembly GCA_049519635.1). Lineage (GTDB taxonomy): Bacteria > Acidobacteriota > Terriglobia > UBA7540 > UBA7540 > Bog-366. Next base: position 20,034 of record JBEKQO010000065.1, read on the forward strand.
ACGTTTCCGAAGAGCACAATCCGGAGAACACGAAGGGGGTCACGGGCGTCGAGGTCTTCGTCCCGAGCGCGTTGCTTTCCACCGGCATGTGCCTTGTCGATACACCGGGCTTAGGGTCGGTTTTCACGGGCAATACGGCAGCCACGCAGGCGTTCATACCCCACATCGATGCAGCCTTGGTCGTCGTCGGCGCGGATCCTCCCCTGGCAGGTGAGGAACTGGCGCTGGTTGAGGCCGTGGGACGGCAGGTTCAGAACCTGATCATGGTCCTCAATAAGGCCGACCGCACCACCGATGCGGAAAGAGCGGCGGCCGTAGGGTTCACCCAAAGGGTTCTGGAAAAACGTCTAAAGCGATCGGTGGGGCCGGTCTTCGAAGTCAGCGCCACAGACTGTCTCGAAAACCGGGGGCCGGAGAGGGATTGGAGAAAACTGCTTGCGGCTCTTGCGGACCTTGTTCAAGGCTCCGGGCGTCAACTCATTCAGGAGGCCTGCGACCGCGGAGTGCAGCGCCTGAGCGAACAATTGCTGGCCATCGTCACCGAGGAGCACGAAGCGCTCGAGCGGCCCATCGAGGAGTCTGAGCGGAGAATCGCTGTGATGAAGGAAACCATCACGGAGGCGGAACGCTCGATGCGCGAGGTTGAATTTCTCTGGATGGCCGAGCAGCGGCATCTCTCTGACGTGTTTGTGGACCGCCACAAGAAGTTCCTCGGTTTCGTTTGGCCTCCGGCGGAGGAGGAATTCAAGCGGGGCGTGCGATCTATGCCGCGCAGGATGGGGCCATCCTATCGGCGGGCCGTCATGCGCGAGGCCCAGGAAATTGCGCAGCGGCGCGTTCTGCCCTGGCTGCGTACGGAGCAAGCGGAGGGAGAAAAGGAATATCGCCAGGTTGCCAGTCGTTTCGTGCAGATGGCGAATGATTTCCTGAAGAAACTTGCCGACGCGGGCATCCGGGAGTTGGCGCGGATGCCGCACGCGCTCTACCCGGAGACGGGATTTCGGACCCGATCAGAGTTTTTGTTTCGGGATATGATCGAGATCGCTCAACCGGCATCACCCCTGCGCTGGCTCGCCGATTTGGTGCTGGGGTTCGTGGGGGCCCGTGGCGTGATCGCGCGCGACGGGCGGGAATTTCTGGGCCGACTACTCGAAGTCAACTGCTCGCGGGTGCAGAATGACATCCTCAACCGCGTGCAGGAAAGTCGCAATCGGTTGGAAGTGGAGATCCGGAAGTTGCTGCATGAAATCAGCCGCATCGCCGTCGAGGCCCTGATCCATGCGCGAGAAGTAAAGGCCGCGGGCGCCCCGGCTGTGGAAGCCGCAGTCGCACGGCTCAACCGCCTGGAACATGAAATCTCCGGTCTATCCCATATAGAGAAGGCAAGCGTAGCGCAGGACCCCGCCTTGGGGGTCTGCGGTTCGTCCTTAGACTCCCGCTCCCAAGCCTGAGGGCAGGCGTTGGTCTTTGAAATTCCCGGTTTTTGCAACGTAGAGTCGCGGACCCGCAAAACGGGGGTCCACGCTACTTCCGCGCAATAGCGTTAAAAACCACTGGACGATGCAAATCTTCTAATTGTATGATGAGCGAAGTTGAAGGCGGTGGAGTTCGCCTTACGCCGCGATATTCGGCCAATGACTCCTACGGTGGGTTTTACCGTGGGAGTTTGCTAGGTTCTGTCACCTCTCCCCGGTAATATCCAATCGAAAATCAGGAGATTGAGCATGGAGCACGTCTGGTTTCTTGCTGCACTGTGGCTAGGTCTGGCGCTGATGGCCACGCTGCTTTCTATCTGGTTCCGGATTTCGACAGCGCTTACAGAGATTGTGGTCGGCACGGTTGCCCAACTCATTCTCGGCGCGGCAATCGGGTCCGAGGTTTTAGGCGTCAAGGCTCCTTGGATCTCGTTCCTGGCGGGGACGGGAGCCATCGTTCTGACATTCCTGGCAGGTGCGGAGCTCGACCCGTCAATTTTCCGCACAAAATGGAAGGAAGCTTCCGCTGTAGGGTTGGTGGGTTTCATCTTCCCGTTCCTGGGGGCGGCAGTGGTAGCACACTTTTTGATTGGCTGGTCGGTCAGGTCGAGTTGGCTTGCCGGTATCGCCATGTCGACGACATCGGTGGCCGTGGTGTACGCGGTCATGCTGGAGAGTGGCTTTAACCGGACCGCTTTTGGCAAAGGCATTCTGGCGGCGTGCTTCATCAACGATCTGGGAACGGTCATCGCGCTCGGTTTGATATTTGCGCCCTTCACGACAAGGACTTTGATTTTCGTGGGTGTCAGTATAGCGGTGTTTTTCCTGTTGCCGTTTGTCACGCCCTGGTTTTTTGAAAGATTTGGAGGGCGAGTCTCGGAACTCGAAACCAAGTACCTGCTGTTCCTGCTGTTCGCCCTGGGAGGACTCGCAGGCTGGGCCGGCAGTGAACCCGTCCTGCCTGCATACCTGGTCGGAATGGTTCTGGCCGGCACGGTGGGAAAGGACCATATCCTTATCCGGCGTCTCCGGACGTTAACCTTTGGTTTGTTGACCCCGTTTTACTTCATTCGGGCAGGATCTTTGGTTTCCATCCCTGCCCTGGTTGCAACCCCGTTTGTCTTCGTAGCCCTATTCTTTGCGAAAATGCTTTCCAAGATGGCGGGTTTGGTGCCGACTGTCCGCTCCTTCAATTACATCGGTCACGACGGCATGTACTACTCGCTGATGATGTCCACGGGTTTGACGTTCGGGACCATCTCCGCTTTGTTTGGTCTCAATCATGGCATTATCAATCAGGCCCAATATTCTCATTTAGTAGCTACCGTAATTGCGAGCGCAGTTGTTCCCACGGCCATCGCCAATTCCTTCTTCATGCCGAGGCACCTCTTGCCCCGAACGGAGGAAGCGGCACCCAAGCTCGCAAATCCTGCAATTAGTGCAGATCAAGGGGTAAACTGAACGGAGCAGTTTCCGTGCGGGACGTTGGTAAGGCTTTGACGGACCGCGGATCGGCACTCGACATGACGGAGGTGGAATCGGTTGCGTTATTGGATTGTTTTCCTGGGAGGGGGGCTGGGCTCCTTGACCCGCTACATTGCCGGCACTGCGATTATGGCACGTTACGGCGGCCTCTTCCCTCTCGGTACCCTCGTCATCAATGTTTCCGGCTCGTTTTTGATCGGACTCCTGATGACCCTGTTGACGGAAAGATGGCATCTTGACCCTTACTGGCGGCTGGCTCTGGTGGTGGGGTTCCTGGGGGGATACACGACTTTTTCCAGCTTCGAATACGAATCGTATCGAGCCGTCCGCGACGGCGGACAATGGCTCGGACTCTTGAACATAACGGCGAGCGTGCTTTTAGGTTATCTCGCGGTATGGACCGGCGCAGTAGTTGCCGGTCACCGTTAGCCGCTTTCGGAGGGGGAGGACGAATGCTTTTCAAAGGCCCGGCAAAAAAAGTGTGCATTTACGTTAACGAGGATACGCGCTACAACCTTGTCCCGCTTTACGAAGCAATCCTTTCGTATTTGATGCATAAGGGCGTGGCCGGCGCCACTGCCTATAGCGCCATGGCAGGTTTTGGCGCTCACCAGATGATGCACACCGCGCAGGTTGAACTGCTCAGCGAGCATCTCCCCATCCGCGTGGAATTTACGGAAACGGCGGAAAAGGTGGAAGAAGTTCTGCCCACCCTGTATGAGATGGTGACGGATGGCGTAATCGAGGTTCAAGACACAAGGGTGATCAAGGTCGCCATGCGTGAGAAAAAGGCTGAGCCGAAGTTGCCCCACGAAAAAAGGAGCGGTAAAGGCAAGCTCCTTCGGGTCTATTTGGGAGAGGCAGACCGGTGGCATGACCAACCCCTCTACGATGCCATCGTCAAACGATTACACATGATGGATATCTCCGGGGCCACGGTTTATCGCGGCATCATGGGTTACGGAATGAAGGGTCACACCCATAAACATGGGCTTTTTCGAATTTCTCGCGATCTTCCCATCATGGTAGCGGTGATCGACAGCGAAGACAAGATCACTCAAGGCGCGGAAGCTATCGAGGAGATGGTCGAAGATGGTTTGATCGTTATTTCTGACGTAGACTTCACTCGACTGGTTCGCGGCCAGCCTTTAGGAGCGACAGCCAATGCCAAACTACCAACCGGCTAAATTGATGCGCCTCCATTTTTCGGAGCACCACCGTTACAAAGGCAAGCCTCTTTATGAAGCCATCGTGGAGAAGTGCCTGGAGTTAAAGATCTTGGGAGCCACTGTTCTTCGGGGCTTGGAAGGCTATGGAGGGATGGCTCAAATCCACCGCTCCCACCTGCTCACGCATGATTTACCCATTGTCGTCACCATCGTGGATTCCGCCGAAAATATTGATCGTTTGGCCCCCGTTGTCGAAGAAATGATGGAAACCGGCCTGATTGCCGTTTCCGACGTTCAGATCAGGAGAATCCAAAAAAACATCGCGGCTGCCCATGTTTAGAAAGATCGCCATTGCCAATGATGGATCCGATGGTGCCCGCAAAGCCTTTGATTCTGCTGTCGAGCTCGCTGCATGCTTTCACGCGGAACTGCACATGATCAGCGTCGAAGAGGACTTGCCGCAGCACGCGCAAACGATGCTGGAGGTAAACGATGCCAAGGATACCGAAGACACGTACTTCGGAACACTGGCCACTCAATGCCGAGCGCGTGCGGCCCTCCGGGACGTGAAACTTGCATGCACCATTCGACCCGGCCACGAGGTCGAAACCGTGGTTAATTTTGTTCGCGAGGGCCAGTTTGATTTGCTGGTCGTGGGTTTCATGGGCCACAGCCGCGTGTTCGACCGGGTATGGGGCGGCACTTCGCAAAACCTGACCAGGATCGCGCCGTGTTCCATCCTGGTGGTCAAGTAGCCTTCCTTCGACTTGGGGATTCGGCGAGCTTAGGATCGCGGCAAGACGAGCCATAAGGCCCGTGGAGGGCGCACCCGATGCGAGCGGAAGATGTCCGCCCAATTCAGCCCATCGGAGTTATCGATCATGGGCTGCCGGCATTCGTTGGCCGGGAAAATGAGTTGCGCCGCCTCGACGAGGCCATCCACAAGCGAACGAGCCTGGTAATCTGTGGGCCCGCCGGCATGGGGAAAACCGCACTGGTGCGGCGGGTCATCCACCGTCTCCCTCCAGACTTGGCAGCACGCTGCCTGTACCTACCCGGCATGAAGGACTTGCAGGACTTCTTGCGTCAACTGCTGCGCAGGCTTTACCACCTGAAGGCCCCGAGTCTCCGCCGCCAACTCCACGCCGAGGGGATCTCGCTGCTGACCTTTGAGGCCTGGCTCAAGGAACAATCCAGCAGCCACCTGAAGGGAACTCTCTACAAAACTTTCGAGCAGGGGGATTACCGCGTTTTCCTGGACCATGTTCCGCCACTGACGCATGCGGTGGCCAAGGTCATTAAAGAATTTTTTTGGATGCGCAACACGCCGGTCTATCTACTGATCCGCGATGAGGTGGAGCAGCATCTTTACCCGTTTTACAGATTCTTCTACTGGGGAGAAAGTGAACGGCTGGCATTGCCGGCACTTCCCGCCCAGGCGGCAGCAGAGCTTTTGGAAAACTGCATTGAACGGTTGGGGATCTCGCGGTTGGACCTCACGGATTTTCGGGAAGAGGTCCTGGAATTGAGCAAGCGAGTTCCGGGCGCGATTGTTAAAATGTGCACCCTCGCCGCCGATCCACGATACCAATATAAATTGCGAATAAAGACAACGTCCGTCTATATCGATTATCTTGGGTCATTTCGCCGAATGACCACAACATCTGTCACCGGAAGAGCAATATCCATGGGCGCGACCAAGGATGATGGACGGGATTAAACCCCTTGTCAGCACCACCTCGCCCCTCCTCATCGGAGGAGGGAAGTTCTTTAACAACTCCCCTCCGGATTCAAGGGGGGGCCTTGGGCGCCGGGATGGTTGTCTGCGGTGGGGCGTTTTTCTGCGGCCTGTAAAGCCCCGTCCTTCCAAGCCCGTCGAGAGAAATCCGGCTTAGCCACGGTTTATCCAACCAGGCGCGGCCCTTCCGCGGCGACGGCATCCTTCAGGGTGAATTTGTGCTCCGGCGTGACCACGTAACTCAGACCCTCATCGGGCTCGCGGTTATCGTTCATGGCTTCGGTGGTGGAAGCAAACCAGCGCTCATCGATGCCCCCACGGTTGGTTCCCAGGACGTAATAGTCCGAGGGCGCGAGCCGCAGACGCCGGCCAGGCTTGCAGAACACCCGCGGAACCCAATTCGGCGCCAAAGGCAGAATGCCTTCCCCCGCTTCCAGGGCGCTATGGGCCATCTAATGAATTGATGTGCCGCTCATAATTGCCTCCGTAACCTCATTTACGCTCGGCAAGCATTCTTTGAAAATCTAGCAAAAGGGGGCTATCCTGTAAAACTGGGAGTCGGCGTGAAATTCCGCCGAGGGCGCGAAGGACTTTACACGGGAAAATGCCAGATCTAGACAAGCTTTATGAAAAAGCTGAGAAGTATCTCCAGCGGCAGAAGTTTGAAGCCGCGATCGGGACCTATCAGGAAATCCTTCGCTACGAGCCCAATGACGAAGAAGCTCTCATCACCCTGGGTGACCTCAGCGTCAAATTGAACCGCCCCGGTGAGGCCTTGCGCTACCAGCTCCAGCTTACGGATTACTACCTGAAGCGGGGTGACAATTCCAAGGCCATCGCCACCTGCCGCAAGGTCTTAAAGCTATCACCGCAGGATGTCGTAACCTTGATGAAGCTGGGAGGCCTGCTCGAAAAGAGCCAGAAGAACCCCGAGGCGCTCGAGGCGTATCGAGAAGCGCTGGGACATTACCGCCGAGCTGGCTTGAACGCGCAGATGCTCGATTGCCTGACTCGCATCGTTAAACTCGACCCCAACAATCTGGAGGAGAACGTGGAGCTTGCCGAGCTGGCTAGCAGCTCGCGTCAAAACAAGATAGCGATGCCCGCACTCTTCCGCGCCGCGCAACTCGCCCGTCGCGCCGGGGATGAAGACCTTTGGGAAAAGCTGGTGGAACAGGCGCATGAACTTGATCCGGCCAACGAAGTTGCTTCCATCACCGCGGCGGAGCTGTATTTGAAGCGCCTAAACTTTGCCGAAGTCACAAAACTGATTGCGCCGCTGCTGGCAAAGAAACCCGAAGATCTGGAATTGATCGAGTTGGCCTGCAAGGGTTTTCTCGGGGTGGGCGATTACATCAGGGCGCAGCCGCTTTGCGTGAAGCTCTTTCAGGCCAAGCCTGAACGCGTGGATCTGGTCCTAAAACTCATGGAAAACCTGATCCACACGGGAGCTGTCCAGCAAGTGTTGGCCATGGTGAACCAACTCAAAGACCGCCTTTTCCAGCAGGGCAAGCGGAATGAATTCCTGAAGATCGTGGAAAAGATGTATGCGTTGGACGAGTCGAACCTGGAAGTCCTGGAAGTTCTCAGCAGCCTTTACAACGAATTGAACCAAGAGGAGGGGCTGCGGCGTTCTCTCTCGCGCCTGTTCAACCTCCACCTGGCCAGCGAGAACTATCACCAGGCGGGAGACACCCTGGAGCGAATTCTGGACGTCGAACCCTACGGCGAGGGCCACTACGATCGGCTGATGAATCTGGAAGGCCACATCGACTCGATCTGGTACAAGAACATCCTCGCGCGCCTGGAACCCCCTTCGACCGGGCGAACGTCTCCGGCCCTGAACGCGGCCGCCGCCGCGGCGGAAAGGGCCGAAACCATGGAAGACCTTCTCGTCGAGGGGGAGATGTACCACCAATATCAGCTCGCCGCAAAACTGGCAGAGACGGTGGAGAAAATTGACCGCCTTTTCCCTGGTGCGGACGAAAAGAACCAAAGGGTTCGCGACCTCTACGAGGCTGCGGCCTACACCCCCAAGTTCAAAGCGCCCGCTGCCGTCGCCACCGCTCCCCGGGCAGATGCCAGTTCCCCAGGCGTCAGGTTCCAACCTCTTGACGACCTGCGGAAAATTTCCGAAATCACCGCCAACATTTATCGTGAATCAACTCCGCAAGGAGTGCTCCAGGTTGCCGTCAATGAAATTGGCCGGGCGATAAATGCCAGCCGCTGCTGGGGAGCGGTAGGGACGCCGGACCGGCCTCCCGTGCTCACCGCGGAGTATTGTTCGCCGCTGGCTTCACTCTCCGACCCGGCGGCCGCGATGAGACTTTTTGCTTTCCTCATGGCACAGGCCATCTCCAGCCCCGACGGGTGGTCGATCGAGAACGTTGCTCAAGCACCTTTGCTCTCAGCGGTCAATGCGGAAATTCAGAAATTGGGAATTCGCGCCTTGCAGGCGTCGCCCCTGATTGACAAGGACGCGGCCACGGGGTTGCTGCTTCTGGAGCAATGCGAGGCGCCACGTGCCTGGTCACCCGGTGAAAGCCTGCTGCTCAAAGCCATCGCCACACAAGTGGTCATCGCCATAAACAACACCCGGTTGCGACGGCTTGTGCGCTCGATGGCCGGCACCGATCCCGAGACCGGTCTGCTTCCACGTAGTGCATATTTGGAGTGCTTGCTTTCTGAAGCAGAGCGCTCCAAGAATCAGTCCCAGCCGCTTTCGGTGTGCCTGCTGGAACCGGAGAATCCCCATGCGCTGATGAAGCTATTGGGAGATGCCGGCGTGCAGCGCTTCGTGCTGCAGGTTGGCAAAGCCGTCACTCCCACCCTGCGCCAGAACGACGTTTCCATCCGCTACAGCCCGCTTTCGGTGGTCGTAGTGTTTGCGGATACGCCCTTGCCTCAGGCAGCGCTGGCCGTGGAGAAAGTGCGCCGCGCACTGGCGCAAGTCCGGGTAAACGGCACGGAGGCCACCAATTTCTGCGCGGCAGTTTGTGACGTCCCACTGGGACCAAACTTTGATGCCGTGGATGGTGTCACCGAGGTGATCAACCGGTTGGAAGTCTCCCTGGACCGCGCGCACAAAGAGGGCGGGAAACGCATTCTGATTTCACAGTTCTCCAATTGATTTCATGTCAGAATCTCAACTCCCCTACACGGTAATTCAGAATGTGCAGCCAAAGGGAGGCGCGGCGCACCCAGGCCCTGCGGGAAATGTCCAGCGAAGGAATGAGGCTCACGGGGAGCCACTCGATTGCCATTGAGCTCGCCGCTAAGTTCGGTCCGCAGGCTATGGCTCATCGACGGCCCTCACCGGCGCCTCCGGCGCGATCAACTCGCTGGCTGTTTCCCTGGCGGCAGGGGACAGAGCTGAGTGATGGGTTCAAATCTTGAGTTGAAGGGGGCTGCCCGAAACCGGAACGTTCGCGACGGCCGCGGGCACGTCCTGAGCCGAATCCAAAAGCGGCGGCGCAGGGGCAGGAAGGGAATTCATGGCCTACGAAACGCTGATGTTCGACAAGCGGGATGCCATCGGCTACGTTAAAATCAACCGGCCGGAGAAGCTGAACGCCATGAACCACAAGGTGATGGAGGAGTTGTTCGACTGCTTTCAAGCTCTTCATAAGGATGTTGAAGTACGCGTGGTTATTCTCACCGGGAGCGGTGAGAAAGCCTTTGTGGCGGGAGCTGACATCAACGAACTAGCTGGGCAAACCCCCATCGAGGGGAAGGAAACTTCCCAGTTTGGGCAGCGGGTGTTCAATTTGATCGAAAACCTGGGCAAACCCGTGATCGCAGCGATTAACGGTTTCGCGCTGGGTGGTGGTTGCGAATTGGCCATGGCATGCACCCTGCGTGTCGCCGCGGAAACTGCGCGCCTGGGGCAGCCGGAGGTCAAACTTGGAATCATCCCCGGTTATGCCGGGTCGCAGCGCCTGCCGCGCCTGGTGGGAAAGTGCCGGGCGCTGGAGCTGATTTTGACCGGCGAGCCCGTGACCGCCCACGAAGCCCATCGCATGGGTTTGGTAAACCAGGTCGTGCCCGCAGCAGAATTGCTTGCGGCGGCGGAGAAATTGGCGCACAAAATCATTGCCAACGCCCCGCTCGCCATAAAGTTGGCAATGGAAGCCGTCAATCACGGAATGGAAATGCCCACGGCGGAAGGACAGTTCCTGGAGGCGACGCTCTTTGGGCTGTGCTGCACCACCACGGATAGGAAAGAAGGAACACGCGCGTTTCTGGAAAAGCGGCCCGCGAAATTCACTGGAAAATAGTCCAGGGTCCATTGTGCGTAGTCCGTTACTCTTTGCTATCGGAAGTGGAAGGCCGCAACTCGCGCCGATTCTCAAGTTTCGATTCTCGCCTTTCGAGTTGGGTCCTGCCGGGTACTGACCCGGTATTACGGACGAAGGACCTCGGACCACGGGCAACTGACAAAGGACACATGGCTTCAAGACGCAAATCCCGCGAATACGCAATGCAAATGCTCTACCAGTGGGAACTGGGGGGCAATACGCCGGAGCAAGTTGGCGCCTCATTTTTCCTTGAGCGCAAGGCCGACGGTGAAGTGGAATGCTTCGCCCGCGCGATCTTTCAGGGGGCGGTGAAAGACATCGCCAGGCTTGACCAGTTGGTCCGCGAGCACGCCGAACATTGGCGGTTGGAACGCATAGCGGCCGTCGATCTAAGTATCCTTCGCGTGGCCGTTTACGAACTGCTTCATTGCCCGGAAACTCCGCCCCATGCCGTGATCAACGAGGCGCTGGAAATTGCGCGCCGCTTTTCCGGCGAGGGGTCCGTTGAGTTTGTTAATGGCATCCTGGATGCCATTCTTAGAACACTTCCGGCGCGCGGAACCAAATCCTGAATCCCCTCCCTACTGCGTTTACGGCAGCGGACCTCGCGACAATTCAAATCAATCCGGCGAATTCATCTTCGCTTAATCCTGCCTGCTTCAAGATGCGGCGGAGCAACGACGGCGGGATATCCTTCGAATGGATTGGCACCGTCACCCGCAGTTCCGCCTTGGTCCGATGCAACAAACGTGCGTGGCTCCCGGTCTGATGATGAATGTAAAATCCGGCACGCTGCAAAGCTCGAACCACCCCCTTTGCTCTGAGGACGGGCAGCTTGTCGGGCATGTTACTTAAGCCACAACAACCGCGATGTGTTCGGTTGCGGACTCCACATCTTTGGGGATGGGCTCTCCGGTCTTGAGGGCACTTTCCAGGAAGCAGCGAAGGGCGCCCTTTGCCATGCGGCGTGCTTCTGGCAGGTTTTCGCCAAACGTGCAGATTTCCGGAATCGCCGGGACCACAACGTTGTAGCCACCTTCTGGCATTCGCTGATAGACGACGGTATAACCGTATTCCTTTGCGCCGTTCCTCTTGCGGGTTCGGATTGAACCGGCGGAACTCATGGGCAAAGTATATCACCTTTCGGCCCACCCTGATGGGCGTAGCACAGGCCGATGTTTTGGGGTCGGCGGCCTTTGTGGTCACGACCCACGGACTCACAGAACACGTGCGCGCCGCTTCCTGCCTGCTGCCTTCTGCATTCTGCCTACTTCTCTTCCTCGTCTGGCACGCCGAGCTTGGCCAGGCGGTAGCGCAGGGCGTTGCGGGACAGGCCCAGCAGGCGGGCTGCCTGGCTTTTATTGCCGTTGGCGCGGTGCAGGGCCTCGCGAATGATTTCGTCTTCGAATTGTTCCAATGTCATGCCTGCGGGTGGAAAGGGCGCCGAACCGGTCGCCGCAGAGGTGGCAGGGCTCGCGGCTGAAACATCCAGGCGAATGTCCTCGACGTCGATCACTGTGCCCACGGAAAGAGCCACGGCGCGCTCGATGATGTTTTCGAGTTCACGCACGTTGCCGGGCCAGTGGAAGTCCATCAGGAGTTTTAGCGCGGGGGGAGTGATGGCGGTCAGGGGTTTGGCGGCCTCGCGCGCGAAGCGGGCGATGAAATAATCGACAAGGTAGGGAATCTCTTCCTTGCGTTCGCGCAGCGGCGGGATGCTGATGGGCACAACGTTCAGCCGGTAGTAGAGGTCCTGGCGAAAAGTTCCCTGCTCCAGCGCCGCGCGCAGGTCCTGATTGGTGGCGGCGATGACGCGCACATCAACCTTGAGGGTTTTGGTTCCGCCCAGCCGTTCGAATTGGCGGTCCTGGAGGACATGTAACAGCTTCACCTGGATCGAACCCGGGACATCACCAATCTCGTCGAGAAATATCGTGCCCTTGTCAGCCAACTCGAACCGGCCCGGCTTGGTGGTGTTGGCGCCCGTAAATGCGCCTTTCTCGTAACCGAACAGTTCGCTTTCCAGCAGGTTTTCCGGAATCGCCGTGCAATTGACTTTAATGAAGGCCTCCGCCGCGCGCCGCGAGTGCTCGTGGATGGCCCGCGCGATCAGGTCCTTGCCCACCCCGCTTTCCCCGCCCAGCAGCACGGTGGAATTCGTGGGGGCAACCCGCTCGACCGTCGCCAGGACTTCCTGCATCTTCGGGCTGTAGGCTACAATATTCCGAAACTGATAACGCTGGCCCAGCGCTTCGCGCAGCGACCGGTTCTCCTCCCGCAGGCGGTGAACGTCCAGTTCCTTGCGGAGGATGAGCTTGATTTCCTCCATGCCAAAGGGCTTCAGCACATAGTCGCTGGCGCCCACCTTCATGGCCTCAACCGCCGTCTCGACGGTGCCGTACGCCGTCATCACCACGACCGGCAACGCTGCGTTGGTGCGTTTCACGGCCTGCAAGAATTCCAGCCCATTCATCCCGGGCAGCTTGAGGTCGGTCACAATCAGGTCGATTTTTTCCTGCCGCAGGATGTTCAGGCCCGCTTCCGCGTCGGCGGCCGTCAGGACGGTGTAACCCTCCTCCGCAAGGTTCAGCTCCAGCAGACGGCGCATCTTTGCTTCGTCTTCAACAATCAAGAGGGTGGACATAAGGGCAGTGGTTAGTGGCTAGTGGTTAGTGGCTGGTGGTCGATTATCGGTGGTTAGCCGCACTCGCCACTCGCCAGTGTCGGTTGCCAGCCACTGACCACTAGCCACTGACCACTTCTACTTACTGAATTTCTCCGGCGTAAATCTTCATAATCGTCTCCAGGAACTTCACGGCGTGTTCCTTGGGACGCTGGAAGGAGTTGCGGCCGATGATCGATCCGAATCCGCCGCCGTCGCGGATGGCGCGGGCTTCATCGAACACGGCATCGTCGCTGTCTTTCTTGGGGCCGCCGGAGAAGATCACGATGCGATGGCCGTTAAAAGTGGCTTGCACCACATGCCGGACGCGCTCGGCCTGCGTGGCGCGCGGCACGTTGGCCTTTTCATACGCCTTCTTGGCCTCGGGCTGTTCGATGAATTCCGTAGGGAGCTTTACCTTGATCACATGCGCGCCCAGTTCCGCGGCAATGTGGGCGGCGTAAGCGGCCACGTCCAGCGCCGTCTCGCCCTCCTTGGAAAGGCTTGAACCCCGTGGGTACGACCACACCACCACGGCCAACCCACAGGCTTTGGCTTCTTCTGCGGCCTCACGCAGTTGTTCGTACATGGTCTGGGCGTGCGCGGAGCCCGGATAAATCGTAAAGCCGATGGCCACGCAGCCCAGGCGCAAAGCATCAGCCACCCCGGCGGTCACGGCGGGAAGAGGATCCTTCTCGTCGTGCAATAGGTCGTGGCTGTTGATTTTCAGGATCAGGGGGATTTCACCCGCGTGCCGGGCGGCCGCTGACTCAATAAAGCCCAAGGGCGCAGCGAAGGCGTTGCAGCCCGCTGCCAGCGCCAACTCGAAATGATAGTTGGGATCGTACGCGGCCGGGTTCACGGCGAAACTCCGCGCCGGCCCGTGCTCAAAACCTTGATCCACAGGCAGAATCACAAACTTTCCCGTGCCTGCCAGCCTGCCCGCATTGAGCAATCGCGCCAGGTTGGTCTTGACGCCGGGATTATCACTTTCGTACCAGCTCAAAATCTCCTTGACCCGGCTGGTGTTGCCGGTTGTATGCTCACCCAGGGTCTTGACCGTTGTGCCTATAGCCATATCCTATTGCCTCCGACATTAATTGTGCTCGCTAGCGTCCAGCCTTTAATTATGGGTTCGGGCCAGAAGCCGCGCAAGAAGAAATTTGACCCGCCCGCCTCGCCAAAATCGCAAATCCAAAATTGCCTGCCCATCTCGTTGCGCTGCCATCCTGAGCTTGGCGAAGGACCTCGCGCTGCCTGCGCCTTGAAACTTTCGATTTTAGATTTGCCCTCATTCGCCTCGGACCTTGGACGCTGCTTCTCGTCACTCGCCGCTTGTCACTCGTCACCTGCATCTTCAATAACTCCTTTTCTTTTCAACAACATCTTGGAGAAAAGGGCTTAACTTGTTTATTTTCATGGATATCATGGAGAGGCCAAAAGCGGACATTTTTTCTACATGTGTTTGCAATAACTTAAAGAATTTTCGCCTCAATTTTCACCCCTTTTTTTTCACGACCCTGACCATCGCAAAACCAGCTAATCTCTTTAATTTCAATGACATCAATTTCTGCACGGTATTCGCGATTCATCCCTAACCTCTTTTGTTTCTGGTACATCTTGGAGAGCCGCGCCCTTTCTTTCTCTCCGGCTCCCTTATTTCAAGCCAACCATCTTTACTTTGAATGAGATAAAGCTTTCAGACATTTTTACTCAAAACGACGAACCCCTTTTGTTTCTGACACATCCTGGAGAGCCTCGGTCTTTTCCTAATGCTTCCCTGGCGCAGTGGCGAGTGGTGAGTGGCCAGTCAGGGGTCAGCGATCTGCTTTCAGCGATCAGCTTTCTGCCTACTGTTTTGACTGTGGACATGAAAACCTCCAAGGGCCAGCGGCCCATAGGCGCTAGAATAAGCCACCCGATGATTCGCCGCCTTCCTTTCCGCGAAGCGGGACACCGTGAGTAGCCGTAGGTGAAACCTACGGAAACCGAAGGAGAGAAAGGAATTCGGCCCTGAAAGGGCCGACCTTTCCCACGGTCAACCCCGTCGGGGTTGAAGGGGCCATGGGGTTCTGCGAGCCGCAGGTTAAAACCTGCGGCTACCCACGGTTGGCCCCTTCGGGGCCGGACCGGAAATTGCTTAACCACTTGCCCCAGCACCTGACGCTTAGCCGTACTGCGCGATTTCACCACAACCCAATTCTCCCTGGAATATCCGAGCCTTCATCATGCCATAGTCTAGAATAGTTAGCCGCCGGAGAGTAGAAATCCCAGTAAGGTGGCTAAATTGTTGCCTCATTTCCTGCCGGCAGGAATTTGTCAGGGGGAATTCCCGCGCCAGCTCAGGGCCGGCAGGGCCCTACAGAATGCGGACCACGGTGCCAGCCATGGCGAAGGGAGGGGTCAGGCGGAGGCCAAACAAGCGCAACGCGGAATCGAATGACCGTTCCGGAGGGGCGGTTCGCGAACCGCCCAAGAGGAAATGTAGCGCAAGGCTCGCTCTCCAGCCTTGCGGCTTTTCCCCCGCGCCGTAGTTTTGTTGGGGCGGATTAGGGTAAGTCTTTAGCTCGCTTGGTCGGGGGCGCGGCCCTTAGGAACTCGGATTATCTTGTAACGGCGCGGCAAAGGTTCGCGCCGCGGGAAGAGCCGCAGGGCCGGAGTGCGTGCCCTGCGCTACTCGGTTTGGGGAATTTTATGCGATTCCTTTACCCACCGCGGGCTGTGATGCTGAACGGGATCCGGTGTTCACGGCAGAGTCCCTGGCCATTCCGGCGGCAGCGGGATGCAATCCATGAAACTGCCGCCTCGTTCGCGATCAGGCTTCTCAGGCTTCTCAGAAGTTGCCAGGGTCATGCCGCAAGTGTAAACTCACGCCGGCGGGCATCCTCAGCGGCGTCCCGGCCGCCATATCTAAGCGTGGAGGGTTAATTCATGGAAAAGGTGCGGGTGGGAATCATTGGGAGTGGCTTTGTCTCCCAGATTCATGCGGAAGCATTTCAAGAAGTGCCCGAGGCGGAACTGGTCGCCGTTTGCGGAACGGATGCGGTGGGGGTTGCGGAATTTGCACGGAAGTGGAAGGTTCCCTTTAGCACGACGGACTACCGTCAATTGCTCGAGCGCAAGGATATTGACATGGTCGTGCTGGGGATTCCCAACGACCTGCATCGCGAGGTTGTGGTGGCGGCGGCGGAGGCGGGAAAGCATATCGTCATCGAGAAACCTTTGGCGCACACGCTGGAGGCGGGCCGCGCCATGGTGGCGGCCTGCCGGGAGCACCGGGTCAAACTGATGTACGCCGAGACGATCTGCTTTTCGCCCAAGTACGCCCGCGCCAAACAACTGGTTGAGGAGGGCGCCATCGGCAAGATGTATATGATCAAGCAAGGTGAGAAGCACTCCGGCCCGCACTCGGACTGGTTCTACGACATCCATCGCGCCGGCGGCGGCGCCATCATGGACATGGGCTGCCACGGCATCGAATGGTCGCGGTGGATGTACGGCAAGCCCAAGGTGAAGAGCGTCGTCGCGCACTGCCAACGCGTTTTCCACCAGCGCACCCGGGGCGAAGATAATGCCATAATCATCCTGGAATTCGAAGGGGGAGGGATTGCTGTGATCGAAGACAGTTGGGTCAAGCGCGGCGGTATGGACGACCGGATTGAATTGTATGGAACGAGTGGGGTGGTTTACTGCGACCTGCTGCACGGGAGTTCGATGGAAACCTACAGCGTGGATGGTTACGGGTATGCCATGGAAAAGTCCGGGGACACCAAGGGTTGGACGTTCACGGTATCCGAGGAAGCGCACCTTTACGGTTTCCCCCACGAGTTGCGCCACTTCACGCAATGCATCTTGAATGATCAGCCGCCCCGCGAGACCGGTGAGGACGGCGTGGCAACACTGGAGATCATCTATGCGGCGTATGAGTCAGCCGGTACGGGGCGCAGAATCAATTGGCCTTACGAGCCGAAGGATCCCGGTGCGATTCCTGTAAATCTCTGGCTGGGAAATTAACTGCCTGAGGTTTCGGGGAAAAGGGCAGGGCTGAACAGGCTGCGGAAAAACTCTACAATGCTGTCATCCTGAGCGCAGCGAAGGATCTCGCTCTGAGCATTTTCAAGGCAATGCGAGATTCTTCGTCGCCGCTGCTCCTCAGAATGACAGCGCTTTCGAGTTTTTCCGCAGCCTGTGAAGCCCCACCCTTCCAGAGTCGTGGTGAGAAATCCGGGCTATGATGAAAACTCATCTGGAGGATACCTGAATGCCTGATCTTACTTCGCGCGAGCGCCTGGCACGGGCGCTGCGCCACCAGCCATCGGATTACGTGCCCTGCTGTTTCATGAGTTTTACCGCGCTGCGCCGCCGCTGCCAGGAAAACATGTACGAGTTGGTCAGGGCCGAGCGAGCGATGGGGCTGGATTCGTTCCTCTTTATTCCCACCTTGTCGCGCCCCCAGCGGCCGGAGCACCCCGAGCTGCGCGGGTTGCCGGTGCGGTTTGATCCCGCGGTAGCAACGCGGGAGCGGCGGGAAGAGGTTCCGGGCCAGCACGCCATCCTGCATAAGGAATACTCGACGCCCGCCGGCAAACTCCGGACCAGCGTTCGCCTCTCGGACGACTGGCCGCATGGCGATCACATCCCTTTCATGGACGATTATCAGGTGTCGCGCGCCATCCGCCCTTTGCTTTCCGGCGATACGGCGGAGTTGGAGGCTTTGCCGTATCTGTTGACGCCGCCCCATTCCGACGACATCGCGCATTTCAAGGCCGAAGCCGAGCGCGCCCAGGCCTTTGCCCGCGAGCAAGGCGTGATCCTGGCGGGCGGTTGGGGCGTGGGCTTGGATATGGCTGACTGGCTTTGTGGCTTTGAAAACCTGATGCTGCTCGAAAACGACAAGCCGGCGTTTGTCGAAAGGCTTCTCGAAATGATCCACGCCTGGAATCGGCAGCGCATGGCTGTAGTGCTTGCGGGCAAGGTCGATCTTTTCATTTACCGGGCATGGTATGAGGGTTGTGATTTCATAACCCCCAGGTTCTATCGCCAGGCGATCCTTCCGAAACTCAAAAGTGACGCCGCCCTCGCGCATGAGCACGGGGCGATGTTTGGTTACATCTGCTCCAGCGGCATTCTGCCGCTTCTCGACGATTTCATGGAAGCCGGAATTGACGTCCTCATCGGGATTGATCCCGTGCAAGGCACCAAAACCGATATGGCAACGATCAGGGTAAAAACTGCCGGACGGATGGCGTTGTGGGGCGGGGTCTCGGGAGCAGTCACAGTGGAAATGGGTAAGGAGGAAGAAATTCGTGCCGCTGTACGGCACGCCATCGAGACCCTGGGGCCGGGGGGATTCATCCTTTCGCCTGTCGATAACATCACCGTGGACGCACCCCAGACATGGCAAAACCTTGAGGTGTTCATCGGTGAGTGGAAACTGAGGCGCAGTGTGCGGTGGGGCGGCTCCGGCAACGTCACGTGAGGCTGGGCGCACGCGAGCTGAGGTGCAAGCCGCAACAGGCATGGTTACGCTCAATCTAGCCGGGATTTCTCACCACGAGCCTGGAAGGGCGGGGCTTTACAGGCTGCGGAAAAACCCTGTGGCACTTGGCGCTAGCACTGTCAGTACCACCCCGGCGCTCGGCGCGCCACCCCTCCTCATCTGAGGAGGGGTGCGTTTTCAATAACTCCCCTCCTGATTCAGGGGGGGGGGCGCCCTGGGCGCCGGGGTGGTTGTACGCCGGGGATAGTTTTTCCGCAACCTCTAAAGCCCCGCCCTTCCAAAATCGTGGTGAGAAATACGGGTTAGCCCCAATGCTTATCATATGAGCTGACCGTTCCCGGTTCCCCCCATCCCCACAGCCCGCATACATGGGGCCCCACGTTTGTGGGTCGTGGAGGTGAGGGGGGCTCTCGGAAACAGATGGATGAATGATTTCTTCCATCCTCTTATGTGGACAGTGTTGCGATTAAAACTGTTGGAATGCGTTTAAACTTTCACGCCTTGAGGGTTTTTCATGGAACGCTCGAAAATTTTCTTGACAAGGACATTCTACCTTGTTAGGTTGCGCTCAGTCATTTTGTCGCACAGGAAAGTCAGGGTCTCAAGGTAAGTTTACGGTCGTTACCGCATCTTCCTCCTGATGGGTGATGTGGAACGTAGATATATATGTAAGGGAGGCAAAACGGCAGTTCGCCGCTTTTCCCATCCCTCATTGAACAAGTTGTTAGAGAAACAATAGAGTGCTGGGAATGCCCGAACGCGACAGGCGCGGCCGCATTGATAGGCAATTAAGATACTGTGTAGGTGAAAGGGTCCCCTGACACTGCGCGCAATGAAAAAGGGAGGGAAGACGCGGCTTTCCTGACATTTTGAGGTTGAAGGAGGAAGGGGTATGTCATTTTTTAAGTTGACGGTGGGAACCGCAATACTGGGAGCGTTTATTGCCGCCACCCTCTGTGCGCAGATTCGATCCAACACGATCACGGGCACTCTGAAGGACGCTAGCGGGGCCGTGGTTGCCGGCGTGGACGTGGTGTTGACGAACCAGGAGACCAACATCACCCTTCACACGAAAAGCACCGATGCGGGCGATTTCACGTTTCCTTATCTGCAAGGGGGCGTCTACACCCTCTCCGTGAATGTGCCGGGTTTTGAGGCGTACCGCGAGACCGAACTGCGTGTTGAGAGCAATCAGACCCTCCGGGCCGACGTGACCCTGAAAGTGGGCACTGCCCAGCAGGTTGTAGAGGTGAAAGCGCAGGCCGCGCAGCTCCAAACCGACAGCACCACGGTGCAGGACACCACCCAAGCCGCCGCCATCGACGCACTTCCCAACATTGTGAGGAACCCGTTGTACTATGCCGAACTGGAAGATGGCGTGGTGCCCCGCGGCGTTTCCGCACTTACGCAGCAAACGACCTGGATGAACTCATTCGGAATCGGTTTCTACGGCCGTATGAACTGGTCCGCGATGGGCGTCAATGGCGGCCGCGCGTTTACGAACGACATTCAGTTGGACGGCCTGGCGGTTATGTCGTCGGGTTATAACGAAGCTGCGGTGGTGCCGAACACCGAAGCGCTGGAGGAAGTGCGCGTTATCAGCAACAACTATTCGGCGGAATACGGGCGCGGTCAGGGCGTCATTTCGATGATTACGAAGACCGGGACCAACCGCTTTCACGGAGAGGTAAACTACCAGTTGCGGAATGACGAGTTGAACGCCAACTCAAACTATAACAACGCCTATGGCTTTCCGAGGCTCCCCTTCAAGCTGGATGATTTGGGCGGAGCAATAGGCGGCGCAATTCTCAAAAACAAATTGTTCTTCTTCACCAGTGAGCATTACATGCGGTTTGACCAAGGCGTCCCTTGGCTCTTTAGAGTTCCCACATCACTTGAGAGGGTGGGCAATTTCAGCCAGACCATGATCCCTGACTATAATGGGCTTCCGGTTCCGGCGCAGATTTTCAATCCCTTCAGTGTGACCACGTTGGGGCCAAATCTCTATCAGCGGGCAACGTATCCTAACGCAACCATCACTAACCCGAACCCTTCTGCGGTGACCATTTTCGGCCTGTATCCGCTGCCGAACCGGACACCGATCGACGCGTTCGGCGATGACAACTTTGGCACAACGACGACTAAAACCTATCGTAAGGACGACAACAACTCTCGCATCGACTATAAGCGCGGTGCGCAGTCGTTTTACGCCAGCGGAGGCATCGGTTACGGGAACATCCTGACGGGAAGCCCCTGGGGACCCAACTCGCTTTATTTTCCCGCAGGCGACCGCCAGACCCGCGATTTCAATCCTTACGCCCAAATCGGCGACACGATTATCCTCAGCCCGACATTAGTGATGGATTTGCGTTATGGGGTCACCCGCATCAACATGATTGAGCAAGGCGGCTCGGTTTCGGGTTTCACCAACTACAATGGCTGGGGTGTGCCCAGCAGTGTCCAGGGGATCATGCCGGATTTCGGCGGTACGCCCGATGTTCTGCCGGGCACATGGGAGCCCCTGAATAACTCTACGAACAATAACAAACGCGAGTGGCAAACGAACCAGACGGTTGCGGGCAGCATTACGAAAGTCCGCGGCAAGTGGACCCTTAAGGCGGGAGCAGAGTACCGGGATATGCTGGCAATCTGGCAAGACTACTACGAGCTGTCCTCCGATCTCGTCGCCGGCAACTATACGAGCCAGTACACCACGGCCAATGGCAGCAGCGCAGCTCAGAACGTAACCGCTCCGCAGCAGGGGGTCACCGCCGCCTCGCTTCTGGCCGGGGCGGGAGTGTGGGACGTCCAACGCAACCTCAAGCCCATCTTGTCGGCGCATTACTATGGGCTATACAGCCAGAACGACTGGCGTGCCACATCAAGGTTGACGCTCAATTTTGGGCTGCGTTGGGATTTCCAGCCGGCGCCCAAGGAACGGCATAATCGCGAGGCGTCCTTCAATTTGAATGAGGAGAATGCGTTCGGTTCCCTGGGTTCCATCAACTTCCCCGGGGCGAACGGCAGTAGTCTATGGAATTCGGAATACCATGACTTCCAGCCCCGCCTGGGCGCCGCGTACCAGGTGAACAGCAGCACGGTGCTGCGCGGCGGCTTCGGCATCACCTATCTACCGAGTAACACGGGCAACTACAGCAGCAACTTGCTCTATTATGAAAACGCCTTCTCGGCCAGTACCAATGATGAGCCTTACGGCTTGACTCCGCAGGGAATGCCGGTCGGTCAGTTTTCCGATAACGGCCCCACTACCGGCCCGGCCATCATCGTTCCTGCTATCGGCGCCCATCCGAGCAACCCCGCCGTTTACAGCCCGGGGAGCGCCTTCGTCACCAACGAGCCGAACGGCCGCGTCATGCAGTGGAATGTCTTCGCCGAGAAAAGACTTTCTCCCACCTGGTTCTTGTCCGTAGGATATGTGGGAACGTACGGCAGCCATCTCCAAACCGGATGGCTCTCGTTCGAGAATGAGCAGAACGTGCCGGCATCGACGCTCGCTTCCTGGCACAGTCAGTATATTGCCAGTAACGGCACCCTGGATCCCTCGCAGGCGCAAATTCCGAACCCCTATCAACCGGCCAGCGGGCCGCTGCTGCCTTTCGGCGGGGCCCTGGGAGATTCAACCATCCCGGCCTATGTGCCACTTCTCCCTTATCCGTTGCTCTCCCAGCTTTGGGCATTGCAGGAGAACCTGGGTACGTCAAACTACAACGCCCTGCAAGTCCGCATGATGCACCAATTCTCGAACGGACTTTTGGTGAATGCCCACTACTCGTGGGCCAAGGCGCTCGGTGATACCGATACGATTGCCGAGGACACGCAGGGGATTAACAATGGCGCCAGTAACGGGTTTTGGGACCTCGCGCACCCGCACCAAAACATGGCGCCCTCGTTAAGCGATCTCACAAATCAGTTTGTCATGAGTGCCGTGTACGACCTCCCGTTCGGTCCAGGAAGGGCCTTCCAGCCCAATAGCCGCTTCGCCCGCGCAATTGTGGACGGCTGGCAGACGAGCGGCGTCTGGGTATGGCAGGGTGGGTTCCCGTTCGGCCCCTCCGGGGCCAACAGCGACGGACTCCTTGGCCCTAACGTGGTGCCCGGCCAGTCCGTCAAGGTCCCCAAGGCACTGCAACACTGGTATAACGGAAGCACCAGCGTCACCTTGCCCTGCGGCCAGGTTGTGACCCCTCCGGCAAACACTTTTCTGGAATATAACTTGTGTGCTTTTTCGGGCCAAACGTTGACGACCCCCAATGGCAGCATTGTGCCCGATATCTATTGGTATGGAAACTCGTCGAACGCATACGATGATATGCGTGGCCCCGACCGTTTCAATATCGACCTGTCAATCCGGCGAACATTTAATATTCGGGAAAACGTGCAACTCCAAGTCGCGGTCGATGCGACGAACGTCTTGAACCACACGGAGTACGTTTCGATTCCGGGACCCACCATCAACAGCGGCCTGGGAAACACCAACACGTCCGCAAGTGCAGGACCTATCGGACTCGGAACCAATTATGCTTATGGCACATACGGCGTGAATTCGTACGACCCGAGGCAGTTCGCCCTGAGCGCCAGGATCCGCTTCTGAGGTGGATCGATGAGTAGCAGGTCAAGCGGCGGCCGGCGCGGGTGCGGGCCGCCGCCGCGCTGTCCGGGACTGAGCATGCGGGGAAGATTCTGGATTTTAGTCATCCGATTTGCCGTGCTGGCCGCCTTTCTCTGGATTTTTCTTTATCCTCGACACAATGCGTTGATGTTGTGGGCGCAAGACCCTGCCGACCGCGACGCGAGCGCCTGGAATGCCCGTTCGCTTGCCATCCTTTTGCTGAATAGCTATCCCGAAGCGCTGGACGATGCATCCCGCGCCGTTCTCCGCGACGCCGTGGCCACCTATGACCGGGGATGGGCCGCAATTGCCCAAGTTTATAACCAGCGCTCGACACTAGGCCCCGAAACGATCCAGGAGGGCTTGGGGAAAGGCGATGGGCTCTTCCGCCAATCCACCGGTCAAGTCGCAACAGTATTGGCCCGGCTCCCGGCCCTGAGCGTGGGCGGTACGGCGACGGTAACCCGCGGCAATCTTTCAATCCCTTTCGGGAACGCTACGTTGCTGCTTAAACGGCTGACCGGCAACAAATCGCCGCGGTTCCTTCAGAGGCGGGTCGACCTGAGTTCGCGGGCACGGGCCGAAATTGACGTCCAGACGCCGGCAGATTTCTATTGCCTGCTGGAGTTCATCAATCCGCCCCAAGGTTCGTCACGCACCGAACTCGCCGTGATGACCGGGCCGGAGCTTCTCGGAAAAGTCGATCTGACTGTAACCGTCCCACCCAAATATACGCTGCAAGTACAGGTTCTCGATGGCGATGGCCATGCGACGGAGGCGGCCGTTGGGCTCTACTCCTCCGGAAAGAGATTCTTGGTTCCGGCGACCGCACTCGATTTTTCCGCCGGGGGCTATTTTTACGAACCTGTCCGGTACAGGGAGAGCGCACACACGCGCTACTGGCCGGGAGGAGAAGATTACTCGCTCCGCTTCTTTGTGAGCGGCGGCTTCACGATGGAAGTGCCGGCGGGAACCTACCGGCTAATCGCAGCAAAAGGGCCGGAATTCTTGCCGTTTGACCGGCCAATCACCCTATCAACGTCCGCCGGGACGAACCCGGAGAGAATTGTTCTACGCCGCTGGATTAATATGGCCGCGCGTGGCTGGTACTCCGGCGACACTCACCTTCATTACTCCCGGTCGAGCCGAGACGCCAATGAACCACTTCAACTCTGGACCCAAGCCGAGGACTTGCGGATGGGCAATATCCTCAGAATGGGAGACGGCAAGGAGACTTACTTCGAGCAATACAGCTTCGGAGCGGATGGGCGGTTCGTGCAACCCAGCTTCGCCTTGGTCGTGGGCCAGGAGGATCCGAGAACTGCAGTCATGGGACATATCATCGGCCTCAATCTGGAGCAGCCCGTTCGGGACCTGGAGCGCGGTTACTATGTCTACGGCGATGTCTTTGACGACATCCACAGACAGGGCGGCCTTGCCGGCTACGCGCACGTAACTACTTACTTAAAGAGTTCCGGGGCCTATCGCGATATGACCATCAACGTCGCCCGTGGGAAGCCGGATTTCGAGGAGATTTGTGAAAACGGTATTGTCGAGACCGAGATTTACTACGACTTCCTGAACCTGGGCTTTCGCTTGACCGCCATGGGGGGAAGCGATGTGCCATGGGGGGGCACGGCGGGTGAGTCGCGAGTATATGTGCGAGGCGGCTCAACCTTCGATCCCGACAGATGGTTCGTCGAGGTGAAGAAAGGCCACACTTTTGTGACTGCCGGGCCGATGTTGGAATTCACAGTTTCCGGGCGCGTTCCCGGCGATGGAATCAACGCCAGGCGGGGCGAGAGACTGAGAGTTCACGCCATGGCAATGGTGGGATCGGACGTGGTGCGGTTGGAACGCTTGGAGATAGTCGCCAATGGTGAGGTGGTCCGGTCAGCAGAGCCTTTGGGGCACTCGGCGGTTCTCGACTTCGAGTTGCCTGCGGAGCACAGCATGTGGATCGCGGCGAGAACTGCTGGCGCGCATACGACTCCCGTATACGTGACGGTGGATGGCAAGCGGCACTGGAAAGAGGATGCGGTGCCTGCGCTACTGGACAAGTGTTTCCGAACGCTGGATGAGGTGGATGCTCTCATTAATCAAAAGGGAGCAAACATCGAGCCGAACCGGGAATCCGTGTGGGAGAATGCGGAATCTTTCCGCGCTGGGGCCGAGGAACTACGTAAGGAGGTCCAGGAGGCCCGAGAGGTTTATCAGCGGCTCCGAAGTGAGTGGCAGGCGGGCTCTTCGAGGTGATTGGCCACCCCCGATCCCTCTCGCCCTGTCGCACCATCCTTGACCTTAACGCACGCGGGTTCCACTTGCTGCATCCGCGTCTTCTGGGTTCGAAAGTTGGGTCAGCGCGAGAACTCGGAGGGGAGGGACCAACGTTAGTCCTTGCTCCCTCGCCACGGTTGCAGTGTAATGCAATCTTCAGTGGACCGAGTCCGAGTCTTCATAGATGGAGGGGGCGATGAAGAAACGCAATAACCCAAGAAAATTGGGCGTGAACCGAAGGGATTTCCTCCGCCATGCCGGGGCCGGGCTGGTGTCGGCTGAGCTGGCGAGTGCTTCCTCCGGCACGCAGAAAGCGCCTTCCGCTTCCTCTCCTATCGAATTCGCCCCGGATGAGGGGCTGACCCAGATTTCACCCAACCTTTTCCTGTTGCGCGACACCTGCAATGTTTACGTACTTAAGGACGGGAGCCGCGCCATTTTGATTGATTTTGGCTCCGGATACGTTCTGAACTTGCTGACTCAGATTGGCGTCAGCAAAGTTGAGGCCATACTTCACACTCATCACCATCGGGACCAATGCCAGGGGGACTCCCGCGCAGTTGCGGAACGGATTCCGCTCATCGTTCCTCAACATGAACGGTACCTGTTCGATGATGCCGAGAATTTCTGGAGGAACCGCGGCATTTTCGAGATGTATTACGTCAAGAATGATTTTTTCAGCTTGACGCACAACGTGCCTGTGGCCGGAGTCCTGCGCGATTACGACACCTATCGGTGGGGACCCTACGAACTATTAATCCATCCCTCGCCTGGCCACACGCTGGGATCGGTCAGCTTGATGGGAGTTGTGGACGGAAAAAAGGTGGCCTTCACGGGAGACCTGATTCATTCCCCGGGGAAGGTCGTGAACCTCTACGAGCTTCAATACCAGTACGGGAGCGGCGACGGAGTTGACTGCGCCATCTTTTCGCTGACACGGGTTCGCGAACAGGGGCCGGAGTTGGTCTGTCCTTCCCACGGTGAACCCTTCAATCAACCCGACGCGGGGATTGCAGACCTCATTGACAAGCTCAAAGGTTGGTATTCGGCGTACGGGGGCGGATTCCTGACCGTGGATAGTAAACCCTACGCGATTTCGCCCCATCTGGTGGGTTCGGTCGACACGACGTCAAGTTTTTACGCCCTGATCAGTGACAGTGGCAAGGCGCTCTTTGTGGATTACGGTTCGGCGAGCTGGAATATATTTAGCGTCTACAAGAATGCCGAAACTGTTCACGACCGCATGGGCTTTGTTGAGCACACCATTCCGCAGCTCAAGGCCCAGTACGGGCTGAAATCCGTGGACGTCATCATGCCCAGCCACATGCACGACGACCATTTGAACGGCTTCCCTCATCTCGTGCGCCATCACGGCGCCAAGGTGTGGTGCTATGCCAACATGGTCGATGTCCTCCAGAATCCCCGGGGCTATAACTTGGGATGCATCCTGGGTGAACCCATCAAGATCGACCGGGCCTTCCATAACGGTGAGACGTTCAAGTGGGAGGAATATGAGTTTCAGGTCTTCCATTCGCCCGGTCATACGGAATACCAGATGGCGATGTTTGCAACCATCGACGGCGCGCGGGTGGCTTTTACCGGCGACGCCTTTTTCCCCACGGGAAGCGCCGACAGCTTGCTTCGCCACAACCTGATCTTTCGCAATTGGGTGGAAAACGACAGCCACTTAAAATCGATTAAGACAATTCTCGAGCATGAACCCAACATCGTGGCGCCAGGCCATGGCAAGGCATTTTTGAGTGATAAGGCGGACCTGGAGAATCTGAAGTATCGCCTGGAAGGTCAACAGAAGTATTTCTTCGCTGCCATTGCCGACCCCGACTGCAACTTCGGGTTGAACCCCAGTTGGGTCAGGTTTTATCCCTATCAGCTCCAGGCCAAAGCGGGTTCCCACGCCAACCTCGAGCTGCGGGTTCGTAACTACCGGTCGCATCCCATGCATCTGGAAGCCGCGGTGGTCCTGCCGGCGGGCTGGAAGGCTTCACCGGGTTTATTGGATTTGACCATTCCTCCCGGCCAGGATGGCTCCGCTCCTTTCTCGGTTTCCATCCCGGAAGACTGGGACCGGGCAAAGCCTCGCGTCGCCATAACCGCAGACGTTAGGGCGGACGGAAAATACCTGGGCCAAATAGCCGAGGGTGTCGCGGATATTGAGTTCAGCACGTAAGGGCGATCCGTGGGCACGTATCCAGATCGAAATCGAGCCCGTGGACTGCGGCCTGCGACGGGCCGGCGATGAATGCTGGAATCTTCAGGACAGCACGGAGCCAATGCCACCGTCAGCACGAGCAGTTCTACAGGTGAAGCTGAATCAGCATATTCCCATCGAAAGAGGGCACTATGGAACGGCGTGATTTCTTGAGGAGCGCTTCCGTGGGTTTGGCCGCGGCCGGCCTTCCGCTGGGCCATCAAGCCGCGGCGGGGACCGATGGCGATGCGAAGAGTGAGGGGAATTCCAAGCTCGGTCGCCGCGATCTCCAGGATCGGCCAAAGGACTATAAAAAGGAGCCCTTTAAGCGCTTGGTCATCCTTGGTGAAAGCCATGTGCAGGGTGGAGGCTGGCTCCAGCAGCAGGAGGACCGCTATGGTGACGTTCTCGTGCGCCTGATCAATACCTGCCAGAAGGATCCGATTGAATATCATAACAAGGGAATCGGGGCTAACGCCATATCGCCGCGGAGCCCCGGTTACGCCCAGTCCGTAAAACCCAGCGCCCTGGAACGCTACCACCAGGACGTTATCGATCTTCAGCCCGATCTTTTCATCCTTGCCTATGGCCTGAATGACATGCGCGCGGCCATGCCCTTAAGCGATTTCCGCGCGGACATGGCCACAATCATTGGCGACGTGCAAAGGGCGTGCTCCCCCGTAACCGTGCTCACCACCGTGTACTACATGACCGGGTGGAGAAGTTACCCACCTTATGATAAAGGCAGTGTGGAGCTCACCCGCCGCTACAATGATTGCATTCGTGGATTGGCGGCAGAGTTTGACGGCATTCTCGCGGATGTATGGCAGGCCGAGCGGCAGGCGGACTGGCTGATCCATTACGACGGCGTGCATGCCAACAAAGTTGGCCAACTCGTGATCGCCCACCGCATCTTTGAATCCATCGCGCAACATGCTAGCTGCCTGAGCAACTGGACCTTCGAGCAAGAACGTGGCACGAAGTGGACCCAAATCACCAAGGAAAAAAGAACCGAGGCGGGAGATCCCTTCCAGAAAACGTGGTGATGTCCGCTCCATCGTGGAATACCTGGCCCGGATTGTCTCACCACGGGTTGGGAAGGGCGGGAGACGCGAATTCGGCGGGTCTAAACAGGCTGCGGAAAGTCCCATCGGCACTGTCATTCTGAGGAGCCGCAGGCGACGAAAAATCTCGCCCTGCCTTGAAAATACTAAGAGCGAGATCCTTCGCTGCGCTCTGCAGAAACTCGACGCGTAAGTCCTTGGAATTCAGCAGGCGTAGCGCGGACCTGTTTTTTAGGTCCGCGGCTTTCCCTTGTCCATCGGGGACGTGCCGCGGACCTAAAAAACAGGTCCGCGCTACCCTTCCTCGGCCCGAGTTTCTGCCCATCCTGGGCAGCCGCAAGGCTGTCGATGCTCAGAATGACAGCGAACGGGCTCGGGATGACAGCATTTAAGTGTTTTTCGCAGCCTGTAAAGACTGCCCTTCCGGCAACCCACTTAGAGTATCCATGCGCGGTGAGAAATCCGCGCGAGCAGTAATTCGGGCACTTTCGATGCGGGGGATTAAACGTTTGGGGATTGTTCAAACCGGCGTTGAGGGGCGGGCTTCCATATCTCTTAATGAGGACTTCCTGATGCTTGGCAAAAAGTCAATTCTTTACCGAGTTCTTATAATCATTTTTTTGTGGGTTTTACCCAACGCAACCAATCTTCCCGCGCAAGGCCCCGGCGTAGGGCTGAGCGACCCGCGGATCGAAGTGCGCGTAGATGATCTGTTGAAGCAGATGACGCTGGAAGAGAAAGTCGGCCAACTGATTCAGCTCACCGCAATGGCAGGCGTGGTGGGTCCGGGGGGAGGCTCTCCGCGCATGGCTGAAGCTGCTGCCAAAGGCGAGGTGGGGAGCCTCTACAATTTCATCGGCGCCGCCACAATTAATGCCATCCAAAAAGCGGCAGTGGAGAAATCCCGGCTGCATATTCCCGTGCTCTTCGCCCTCGACGTGATTCACGGTTTCCGCACGACATTTCCCGTGCCGCTGGCGATGGCGGATACATGGAATCCAGCTTTGGTTGAGCGCGCGGCGCGCGTGGCGGCCGAAGAAGCCTCGGCGGCGGGAGTGCGCTGGACGTTCTCACCGATGGTGGACATCGCGCGCGACGCCCGTTGGGGGCGAATTGTAGAGGGCGCCGGAGAGGACCCCTATCTCGGTTCGGCCATGGCCCGTGCTTACGTGCGGGGGTACCAGGGCGAACGCCTGGATGCTCCCGATTCCCTGGCGGCCTGCGTCAAGCACTACGTCGCCTATGGGGCTGCGGAAGGCGGCCGGGAATACAACGCTGTGGATTTGTCGGAGCGCACCTTGCGCCAGGTCTATTTGCCGCCCTTTCACGCAGCCGTGGAGGCTGGGGTAGCCTCCCTGATGAGCGCCTTCAACTCTTTAGGCGGAGTTCCGGCCACGGCAAATCACCATACCTTGACCGAGATCCTGCGCGATGAATGGCAGTTCCAGGGCTTGGTGGTAAGCGACTACAATGCCATTCAGGAGCTGATTGCGCACGGGATTGCACTTGATGACGCCTCGGCTGCACGGAAGGCCCTTCTCGCGGGCGTGGACATGGACATGGTGGATGGCACTTACGCGAACTTGGTTCAATTGGCTCGCTCGGGATCGGTACCAGTGGCGGCGGTAGATGAGGCGGTGCGGCGGGTTCTGCGCGTGAAGTTCGCGCTGGGCCTGTTTGACAATCCCTACGTCAAGGAGACGCCGGATTCGGAGACCATCAAGCCGGAGTATCTGGAAACGGCGCGGAAGGTGGCGGAGGAATCCTTTGTATTGTTGAAGAATGATCCAGGTGTGGGAGGCGCGCCGGTGCTGCCGATCGGGTCCAACGTGCAAACCATCGCCCTGATAGGACCTTTGGCCGACAGCCCCCGCGACATGCTCGGCCCGTGGTCCACCGCCGCGAGCAGTCCGAAAGACGTGGTCACGTTGCGCGCGGCTCTCGCGGAGCGTGCCGGAAAAACTGGGACCAAGCTGCTATACGCGCGGGGGACCCAAATCTGGGGAGAATCGGAAGGCGGATTTGCCGCGGCCGTGGATGCCGCGAGGCATGCTGATCTGGTTCTGATGGCGCTCGGGGAAGATGCCGCCTCCAGCGGTGAAGCAGGCTCGCGGGCTCACCTGGGTTTGCCGGGCAATCAGGAAAAACTGCTTGCATTGGTCTCCGCAACGGGCAAGCCGGTGGTGGTGGTCCTGTTTAATGGACGTCCGCTGACACTCGATGCCGCCCTGCCGCACATGACGGCGCTTCTCGAAGGGTGGTTCCCAGGAGTTGCGGGAGGTCCGGCGCTGGTCCGGACTCTTTTCGGCGAGGTGAATCCGAGCGGCAAGCTGACGGTCACTTTCCCGCGCACGGTTGGGCAGGAACCGCTCTACTATAACTCGCTCAACACCGGCCGCCCGCCTACCGGCATTGATCTAACCCGCCGCCCAAGCAGCGCTGACGACCAATTCTTTTCGCGCTACATCGATGGCCTGAATTCCGGGCTGTTCCCGTTCGGCTATGGGTTGTCGTACACGAAGTATACTTATTCGCGCTTAAATCTCAGTGCGACGAAGTTAAGTGCCCGAGGTCTCAATGAGGGCGCCGCAGAACCACTTCGGGTGTCGGTGGAAGTGAAGAACACGGGCGGGCGCGCCGGAGACGAAATTGTCCAGCTCTACATCCGCGAGCAGGGAACGAGTGTGGCTCGCCCTGTTCACGAGCTGAAAGGATTCCAGCGGGTCAAGCTCACGCCGGGTGAATCGAAGCGCGTCGAGTTCCTGCTGGGGCGCGATGAGCTGAGGTTCTGGAACATCGAGATGAACAATGTGGTCGAACCGGCGCGCATCACCGTGTGGGTTGGCCCGAATTCGGTGGAAGGGTCCGAGGCGCAGCTCGACATTACGGAATAGAAGGATTCTGCTCCGGGATTCTTCCGCGCCGCCAGGAAAAGTTCTCGAGCCCGCTCAACTGACGATGCCTGGGAAGCCTGCTTCGGCGCGTGGGGCTCTGTCCAGGCGAGGGCGCCAAGGGTTGAACGGCGGCTGACTGACACCTCTTTGGTTACATAACCCCGAAAGGAGAAGCATGTGAGGCGTCGCGGCTTTCTTAGGAGTTTCGTCCCACTTATTGCGTCCTGGACCAGAACACGGCTGTCTGCGCAGTGGAACGATGGTGCACCCACCGAAACCGGCGGAATTGCAGGTCAGAGCAATCCGTTATCACCTCCCGGCACGATCACCCTTTCTCCTGGGCTGAATCTTCTCTGGCCCGGTATTTACGCGTTCAAAGATACTTGTAATGTCTATGCGCTTGTAAAAGATGGTAACGCCATTCTGATAGATTTCGGTTCCGGACAAATCTTGCAAGGACTGGCGTCGGTCGGAATCCAAAAGGTGGATTGGATTCTGCATACACATTTTCACCGCGACCAGGCCCAGGGTGATTCTCTCGCGAAAGCTCAGGGAATCAAGCTGGCAGTCCCTGCCACTGAACGAAGATACTTTGATGACGTCGAGACATTTTGGAATCAGAAGAACGTATTCAAATTGTACGATATGC
Source organism: Terriglobia bacterium (assembly GCA_049519635.1). Classification (GTDB taxonomy): domain Bacteria; phylum Acidobacteriota; class Terriglobia; order UBA7540; family UBA7540; genus Bog-366. The sequence goes on from JBEKQO010000065.1 coordinate 52,084, forward strand.
GAAACGAGTTCCTGGCACTCCGGAGGAATATTGCGACTGATTACGATCTGAAACCGGACACGACCTTCTCTTCAAATGGATTTGACCTGAAGATAATCGCAACCCCGGGCCACACGGAAGGCTCTCTCTCTTTTCTGTTGGAACACAACGGGAAAAGGCTGCTTTTTTGCGGTGATTTGGTGGCGTCAGAAGGCAAGATTCCGACTATGCACGACTTGGAATGGCCATACGTGGGAACCACCGGTATCGCGGCAGAGATGGACTCGCTCGACATGAAGCTGCGCGGATTTGCACCTGATGTTCTGTTGCCGTCTCATGGCAACCCCTCGGAAAGTCCGTTGCGCTGGACGCCATCGCTCATAGCCGAGCTTTCGAAAATCTATTACCGGTACGACTGGATTCGCACCTCTCAGTGGAGGCCCGGCATCCCTCCCGGCATTGTAGGGCCGTGTCAAATCACCAAGCATATTTGGCAGATGCGGCAAGCCGGCTTCAGCCACGGTGTGGGTTACTTGATCGTGGCGGATAGCGGCCACGCGATGCTGCTGGATATCAACGCCGGAGAGACCCAATACCTCGACGCAATGCAAAAGATCACAGGTTTTACGACCATCGATTTCATTGTGCCGACCCACTATCATGAGGACCACGTGGGCGGTATCAATACGGTGCGGGAGAAATACGGAACCAAGGTATGGACCATGGATCATATGGTAGCCATCCTGGAGAATCCCGCGGCATACAATCTACCTTGCCTATGGCCCGACCCCATCAAAGTGGATCGGGTGCTGCACGATGGGGAGAGCATCGTCTGGGAAAATATTCCCATGCACTTCTTTTATCTTCCCGGCCAGACAGAGTTTACGGAAGGTACGTACATGGAGATAGATGGGCGAAAACTGCTCTTTGACGGTGACAACGTAGCTTGCCCGCTACCGGGTACGCCGCTAATTGGGCATTATGTTTGTCGCAACTATCAGCGGCTCGATACCGGCCACGTCTACTCCGCAAAAAAGCTCTTGGAGCTCAAGCCTGATTATATTTGTCCCCAGCATTTTGAATGGAATAAGGCCACTCACGAGCTGCTGGGATCTTACTTAAACGCATCGGAAGAGACCAATGCCGCCTTGGGGAGGATCATTGACCAGCCCGACCCTGAAATTGGAGTTGATAATAACTGGGCTTCCTTTTACCCCTATCAGATTGAGGCCAGTCCCGGAGATACGCTCCGATATGAATTGCGAATCCGAAACTGGATCGCCAGACCCAGCCGCATTGAAGCCGTGATTGTTGTTCCAGAAAGTTGGGTGACAGTGCCGGCGTCTGTTGCCCTTACGATGCCCGCAAAATCAGAGTCCTCCGCAACTTTTGTGGTGAAGGTTCCCCGGGCGGAAGAACGACTTAATCGGCGGTTTGTTCTTACGGCAGATATTTGGCGGGATAGCGAACATCTCGGCGAACTAACGGAAGCTTTAGTAAATATGCGGCCGATGAAACCCCATTAAATGAGAACCTGCCGTTTGTAGCTCCATGAGGGCGCCCGGCAGAGCGTCTTTCACCAAAACGCGATGGTGATTCGCTGCAAAAGGAGGAGCATGACCCTACCACATCGAGGCGGATGAACTTTAAGGCAAGGTGGGACAGCGAAAGCAAGCGTAGCGCCAGACATAAGTACCGGCTGGCGCGTGTCGAGACCCTTGAAGGGGCCATTTGCCCTGCCTAGTGCCGAGTGCTTAGTGCATACTCCCCTGAGGGTGCCCCGGCCATCCAAAATCCAAAACCGCAAATCAAAAATGAATCGTTTGCCCGGTGGCCCGATGAGCCGATGAGCCAATTACCCTCCCGCCCCTCAGTTCCTTTGGCCTTTCCCTCTCCGCGAAGGTATAATCGCTGCGGACAATGAGAGGAGTATTTTTAATGTCTAAGGATTCTGGAATCAATCGCCGGGATTTTATAAAGGCTGGAACCGGGGCCGGTCTGGCGGCTTTTGGGGGGATCAGCTTTTTTCCCAAGCCGGAAAGAATTTTCGGGGCCAACGACCGCGTGCGGGTTGCCGTCGTCGGACTGCACGGACAAGGCTGGGAGCACGTCCATGAATATTCCAAAATGCCTGACGTTGAAATCGCCACCGTCTGCGACGTGGATGAGAACGTCACCAACCAGCGCCTGAGCGAGATGGAGAAGATGGGGATCAAGAAACCCCTCACTTTCGTCGACCTGCGCAAACTTCTGGAAGACAAATCCATTGATGCCATCTCCATTGCCACGCCTAATTTCTGGCACTCTTTGCAAGCCATCTGGAGCTGCCAGGCGGGCAAGGATGTTTACTGTGAAAAGCCCATGTGCCACAACGTGTGGGAAGGCCAGCAATTGTTGCGCGCGGTGGAAAAATACAACCGCATCGCGCAGCACGGCACCAACAGCCGTTCCGGCGGGGCAGTTATCGAAGCGGTGCAAAAGATGCGCGACGGTTTGATCGGTGAAGTCTATCTTGCCCGCGGTCTCTGCTACAAGTGGCGCAACACCATCGGCCACGCAGCGGAAGAACCCGTTCCCGCGGGCGTCCACTATGACCTCTGGACCGGTCCCGCTCCTCTGAAGCCTTTCACCAGAAATCGCTTCCACTACAATTGGCATTGGGTATGGGACACCGGCAACGGCGACTTCGGCAACCAGGGAATCCACGAACTCGACCTTGCGCGTTGGGGATTGGGTGTGAAGTACCCCACCCGGGTCGCGGCCATCGGCGCCCATGTGATGTTTGAGGATGACCAGACCACTCCCAACGTCCTGAATGTGGCGTATGAATTTGACATGCCGGACGGAAAGAAACGGCTGTTGGAGTTTGAAGTTCGCCACTGGATTACCAACCATGAAGCCGAAATCGGCACACCCGCTTTCGGCGAAGGGGGAGTCCCCGCCGCGGTCGGCAACGCTGGGGAAGCTAAAAAGAGGAAGGGGCCGCAGAACACGGTGGGCAACACCTTTTACGGCTCCAAAGGCTACCTGGCCGTCAACGGGTACGACCGATTCAAGTCCTGGTTGACCCCGGAGCAGGAACCTGGACCAGAGGCCACTGCCGGCGGGAACAACTGGGCCAATTTCATTGAGTGTGTGCGCAGCCGCAAGAAGGAAAACTTGAACGCCCCTATCGAGGAGGGTCTGATCTCCTGCACGCTGCTGCACCTGGGCAATGCGTCATACCGTCTGGGCCGCACCTTGCAGTTTGATCCGCAAAAGAAGGAAGTGATCGGCGACGATGAAGCTTCGCGTCTGCTCCGCGACGCCGACCGCGGTTACCGCGCGCCCTACGTCGTGCCGGAACAAGTGTAGGCGCCCATAATAAGAACTTCCGTCATCCCCGGTGGAGCAACTCCGCCCGGATTTCGCCGGCGGTGCAGTTTGACGTTGAGGCGGCTTTATGCCGCCAATTTACGAGATAAACTTGCCGCCACAACATCAAATTGAACCACCACCAGGCGCGGGAATGGTTTTTGAGCCCTGAGATACCCATGATCAAATTACCCCTTGACCGAATCGCCCGTTGCGGGCTCTTGTTGATGGTGTTGGCGGGGCCGTTGACGCTGCGCGCGCAGCAGCAGGTGATTCCAGTTTGGCCGGGTCTCGCGCCAGGATCGGAAAACTGGACACAAACGGAAGTCGAGTATCTGAACTCGCGCGGCGGAAAGATGGTTCGGAATGTGGTAATTCCCACGCTCACGGTTTTCCCGCCCAATCCCTCTCTGGCCAACGGAACTGCGGTGATTGTGTGCCCAGGGGGAGGGTTTCGTTTCCTCTCGTGGCAATCGGAGGGCATCGATGTTGCTCAATGGCTAAGCGATCGCGGGGTGGCAGCTTTCGTGCTGAAATACCGGCTGATCGATACGGGCGCGACTGAGGAGGAATTCCGGAAGGCGACCGCAGAATTGAATCGAGTCACTGCCCAGATCACGGAGGCTGCCGGCCGGAACGCGGCGCCGCCGGCCGACCCGGTGCGGGAGCGCGTACTGTCCCTCGCCGCGGCCGACGGCCACCAGGCGATCAAGCTGGTTCGACAGCGCGCTTCCGAATGGGGAATTGCGCCTGATCGCATCGGCATCATCGGCTTTTCTGCGGGTGCGCTAGTGACCGTTGAATCGGCGCTTCATTACACTCCCGACAACCGGCCCAATTTCGTTGCGCCCATCTATGGGGCGCCATGGATTGACGTCCAAGTGCCCTCCGACGCACCGCCCATGTTCATCGCCGTCGCCAATGACGACGCCATTGCCTCTTTGACTAGCGTGCACTTGTTCTCCGAATGGAAGGCGGCGGGCAAATCTGTCGAACTGCACATTTACTCCCAAGGTGGTCACGGCTTCGGCATGGCGGGGCACGGACTGCCGGCAAACCATTGGATCGATCGCTTCGGCGATTGGCTCGACGTACCAGGCTTGCTCAAACCGGCCCACTGATGCTGCCACACAGGTTGCGCCACACATTCCTGCCCAAATCCGCACGTAAGGACCGCAGCGGCGACGCAGGCGCGAGTTTCTGCGCGCGACTTCGCCGGTGCGCTGCTTTCAGCAAGTAGGATGCCGACCCAGGAACGGCTCCTTGGGCTCAAGG
>JBEKQO010000066.1:0-27235 GCA_049519635.1 Terriglobia bacterium
ACCTATGGCTGCTCATGGTATCCCGCTTCGGGGGGGCTCGCCTCGCGCGGGCTCGATCCCCCTTAAGCCGCTTCCTCTCCCCTGGGTGGTCTGGGTACGGAGTCTACATTATGAACCTAAGGTTTCGAGCCTATCTCGTTTGGGACGAGGGTCTTGGCAACAATTTCCCGGGGAGGATTTTAACTTCTCATCCCACTGTATAGTAGAATAGAGACGGATTCACTTGGTGCCCCGGGACTCTGTTTATTTCTTCGCTCCGAAAACGCGGCGCCTCAGTGGCTGGAGCGGGGGAAATATTTTTATTTATACTGTCAAATTGGTATATGTCCCAGCCTCTGCCCGCTATACCGCCGACCACCACGATTGCCCTCAGCGCGCAGGCCGGACTCAAGCTGAAGCAAATCCGTGAGCGTTTGGGTCTGACTCTGCGTCAGGTGGAGGAAGCTAGCCTGGAAATCGCCGACACCGAACGCAGTTCGGAATATGTGGTTTCCACGGCGCGCCTCAACCAGATTGAGAACGACGGCTCACTCCCCAGCATTTACAAGTTCTACAGCCTGACCGTCATTTACCGGATGAGTATCGAGGAGATGATGGCGGTGTATGGAATCAATCTGGGCAAGATGGAGCAACACCGTCACGCCACGCTTCAAGCTTCGACCCATCTTTTCACCGTCGAGGTTGGCGACCCCGCGCGCCCCATTCGTTTTCCCATCCGCTTTGACCCGGGTTTCCGGCCGGAGAAGACAGCTTTCCTCTCTCGCTTGGTTGAGTCCTGGGGTGAGATTCCCGCGGGATTGCTGAGCCAGCTTGATCTGAAGAAATTCCGTTACGGCTTTATTGGCTTGGAAGATCAGATGATGGTCCCACTTTTGCGCCCGGGCTCCATCGTGCAGGTTGACGATACGCGGCGCAAGATTGTTAACTCCGGGTGGCTGACCGAATACGACCGCCCTATCTATTTCCTGGAGCTTCGTTACAGCTACGAGTGTTGCTGGTGCTTCCAGCGCGGGAAGGAAGTAACCCTGCTTCCCCACCCGTTGTCTCCCACCGGGCCGCAGACCATACGGATTCCCGATGATGGCGAAGTGCTAGGGCAGGTCGTCGGTGTCGCGATGCGCATCGTGCAGTAAGGGCCAGAGATCGGTTTCGCGCAGAATTCTCAGCATAATCTCGATATTCTTGTCAAACAACTCCCGCGCCAGGGGATGGCAGTCCTCGGGGGGGAGGACTTGGAAAGACCTCAGCCGCTCCCAGACAACCACCAACCGCGTTTTGTCTTCCTTCAGGGATTCGAAGAAATTCAGCAGATCTTCGGTCTGTTCTTTAAGCGGCAGGGCGACAAGCTCTTCAAAAACCCTCACGTGGCACCGGTGCAGGCCCCGGTCAACCGCTTCCGCCGTATAGCGCGACTCCAATCCGTAATGGTGGTAGCGGCCAGTATTGTAGTCGCGCAACGAGGCAAGATAGACCAGTTGGCTAAAGTGCCTTTCCAGCCCCGCCAGCGTGCGCTCTTCAAAATCGCGCACCAAACGTTCAACTTCTTCCTGGTTCGCGGCGGAGTTCGGATTGGGGAGTAAATCGTCAGACATGATCGTAGGCTGCGGGGAGTGGACCCTCGGATATTAATCCAGCGTGAATTATACATGAGGAAATGCCCGGCTGCCGCCAAAAGGGCGCTCGGGGGCAGGGTTCTGTCAAAGTTGCGGATGACGTATATCTCCAGAGCAATGAATGCACCGCCTGCGAAGAGACCCCTTACCCGTCCCGACCTGCCGGGACACCCTCTCCCGCGGGAGAGGGCTTGAAATCAAAAAACACGGCCCTCTCCCAGGGGAGAGGGTGCCCGGCGGAGGAGGGCAGGTGAGGGGTTCTTTTTAAAACTACGGACTTTGAAGGGGCACTGGTACGCGAAAGGCAGAGCGCGCAGGCTCAAGTCGATTTAAATCACGCCCGCAGAACGAAGCGAAATCGCGTGTCTTCACCAAACCACTGGATGTAGTTCGTTCCCCAGGCGTTGTTGTACAGGCTGAAGTGGATGCCTTTGGCCAGGTCAGGTTGAGCCGTGGAATAGGCAAGCGGCGACTTTTCCCCCAGCACCACCACCGGCGCATCCAGCGTCTCAATCGAAAGGCTGCCCTGCGCATCCTTGTAGTTGAGGCCGCGCGAAACTGCGTGCACCTGCCGATTGCCCCCGCGGACAACGTCAAACGGGGACACCAAACGGTCTACTTTCTCCAGCATCCATCCCTTGGGCTCCGGGGCTTGGGGAAGGAAACTGAGCCACATGGCTTCGGGAAGCCGATTGGCCGCTTTGGCGAAGCAAGAGAAATTAATTTGTACGACGGGCTCGGCGTCGGGCAGGAACACGTCGAGAAACATTTTTCCTGGCCACGCCACCCGGCCGGATTTTTCCGCCTCGGCATCATCAATCCGCAATTGTGCCAGAAGCCGATGGCCGCCCTCGACCTTCCCTGACCAGCAATCGGCCAGCGCTGCGGTCCACACGCGGCTCTGCGCGCCAAAATTCTCAATCTTGGGTTTGCCGAAATCCAACACCGACCACCAGGTTTTGACTGTGACGTAGTCCGCGTCGTAGCGAACATAATCCGCCTTGGACAACGTCTGGTAAGTGAATAACGCCAGCGGTTGCGCCGCCGAGGCCCATTCGCGTCCGGTGCTCTTGGCGCGCAATTTTTGAATGGCGCCGGTGCGGGGATCAAGCGCGATCACCCAGTGGGCGGTTTCCATTTCCGAACCAGAGGAGTGGGACTGAAGGCCGGCGTGTTCAGGTTCGGCGGGCTCGAGCGCGGCCAGTCGCTCGCGGGCTTGACTCTGCAAAGCTTCCGGAAGGTTGGCAAGGCCATCGTCGATGTCCTTGCGCTTCTCGGCCCAACTTGTTTCCGCCACACGGAACGTGGGCAAGTTGAGCGCGGCGTGCAGATCCTTGGGCGTGTAATGTTGATAATCCTTCAGGGTTTTCGTATCGACGCCCCAGGTGTGTTCCGCGCAAAGCGCCAGCCGGCGCAACAAGCCGCGGTCGAGGGAGTCCCCCACGGCGAATTTGCCCTGGGCCAGCCAATCCTGGCGCAGCCGGGCCACCTCACGGTAGCGGGCCACTTTTACCGGGTCGCTCGCGACGCCGTAGATCCACGTGTCGCCGATTTCCTGGGTCACCACCGGAAGCCGGCTGCGGTAGGGTTCAACCGCCGCCGCAATCTCGCTGAGGTTCGCGGCGGTCACCTGGGCATGGGGGAATTGTTTCCGCAGGCCGGCATATATCCTGGTGATTTCTTCCATCGAATGCGGCCCTTGGTTGTCGTCGCGCATTTCCACGGCTACGGCGAGATCGGAATCCGGCGCCTGCACAATTCCCCCGTAACCGTGGTGGTACATCATGATCAGGGATGCTCCCTCCGGGTCTTGCCAGACAAATAGCGGGGGTACCTTGGGAGGAGTGCTGGCGTCGTTGACGCCGATGTCAAGAAACTTCACTCCATGCGCGGCCAGTGGACCCACCAGTCCGCGCGAATGACCCGGGACATCGGTCATCTTTGCACCGATCGTGGTGCGGCCGAAACGCTGGTCAAGCGACTGTGAGAACCCTAAGGCTCCCTCGATCATGGAACGATCCATGAACTCCGTCTCCCAGGTAAAAGGCAGCGCGTGCCAGGCCAAATCGCCCGCCGCCACGGCCTGTTCCGTGCGGCGCCGCACGTCACTGGAAGCTTGTTCCAGATATTCGTAGAGAAGCCACGACCCCGTTGTCCAGACATATCGGTCCGCGCCCGCCTGCCTCATAGCCTTGGCTACCTGCATGGCGCGGGGGAAATAAACCTCAAAGTATTCGCGCATGATGGCTGCTTGTGTGTTTGCGAATCCCACGTCCAGGTGGCACTTGAACATGACCAGCACGCGTTTGACCTCCGGCGCAACCGTAGCGGCGGAGAATCCGCGCACAAAATCAGGCTGGCAAGTCAGCGCCCCGCTTGTTGCCAGAAGGCTCTTCACAAAATCTCGTCTCCTCATGAGTCCACACTCCGTGAAACGCTATGAATTTGACCGGGTGGTCATCTTCCATCCCCGCGACGCGACCCATAGTAAAGCGCTTTCAAGATGCATTTGCAATGACAGGTTTGGTGGGGTGGGGATTTCTTACCGCGAGTTTGAAAGGGCGAGGTTTCGGAGGAAAGAGTCCCTTGACGGTGAGATGCGCAAATAACCCCTCACCCGCCCTCGTCCCTCGGGCACCCTCTCCCCTCGGAGAGGGCTAGAAATCGCGAATCCCCTCTCCCCGGGGGCGAGTGGGAGAAACTAAAAGTTGAGCCCTCTCCCTTGGGGAGAGGGTGCCCGAGGGACGAGGGCGGGTGAGGGGTCACGTCCATTTTGCGTGAGGGTGAACGGCGGAGCAAGATTCTTCGCTGCGCTCAGAATGACAGCGAACGGGATCAGGATGACAGCACGAGAGGGTTTTCCGCAGTCCGTAAAACCCGGTGCTACTTCGGAAATGTGAACTTAAGTTCCCGCCCGAGGGAAAACACCGGTTTCTTGCGGTTGCGGATGAGCGCGGCACTTTCAGAAAGTGCTGAAACCAGAACCGGCATGGCGATGGTGGAATCGCAGTGTACCGTCACCATGCTGGCATCGTGAGCGATCTTGCCCCAGCTTTGAGCTTCTTCCAGCGTGCAGCCTGAGAGCCCGCCCCAATGCGGCGAGTCGGTTACCACCTGTATGGCGTACTTGTGCCCTTCGGTGGAGTTGCGCATGAAAGCCGCCGTCACTTCCGTTTGCTGCACGAAGTTCTTGGGTGTCCCTCCGCCGAAATAAACCACCCCGCTGTTGGGCGAGTCGCCGGCCACGTGCGCGGTCTCCAGCACGTCGCCGATCACGTCGAAAGTAAACTGGTTCTTTCCCTCATAGCGGTTTTCAGCAATGCCAATACCGATGGAGGAGTCGGCCACCGCCGGGCAGTAAAGGGGAATGCCCGCCCGGTACGCCGCCGTTACGATGCCGTCTTCTTTGGCGCTCAGGGAGAGATCTTTCCCCAGCAAGTAAAGGAACTCGCGCGTGGTGTAGGGCCGCGATTGGTCGAGTGTCGCGGCAAACTTCCCGACCATGGCGTCGGCTTCGCGAAATTCCTCTTCATCCGCCAGCGTGTCATACATGCGGTCGATCAAGTGCTTTTGCAGGTGCACATCGTCGATGTTGGGTGAACACTGAAAGTGCAGCCGGCCCAGGGTCTCATGAATATCATGGAAAAGGTTGGCGCCGGTGGTGACCAGGCAATCGATCAGGCGATTCTTGATCATATAAACCACCAGCCGCCGCATTCCGGCGGGGACCATGGCGCCCGACATGCCCATCATGATCATGACGCGATCGCCCAGCATCTTTTTCCAAACCTGATAGGCCGTGGCGAGGTTGCGGCCCTGGAAGGAGATGCCCTGCATTTTTTCCAGCAGCGCCGAGACGCTCTTGCGGCCATCGATTTTGAGCGGCCGGGTGGGTGTGGAGAGAATTTCGTTCTTGCGCATTTCGCCCCCTAAATATTCAACAGTCTTAGGCCTTTCGGTTGGAACGCCCGGCAGCGGTCAGGAAGGTGGACGGGAGGGCGAGGCTCGCCAAGTAATTACTCGTCGATTCCCAGCAAGATGGCGGCAGCAAGCACGGTGGTCCAGAGACCCCGTTTGTCGCCGATCGCCGATTGCGTGATGTGCATCGTGCGGACAATCTTGTTGGAGATCTGGTAGATCTCTTTTTTCTCGTTCCAGCTTCGGTCGGGGTCAAATTCAACGCCCAGTGTGGTAGCCAGCATTTCGGCGGCCAGTTCTTCCGCGTATTCCCCCGCCACCTCTTCCGTTTCTCCAAACGAATGGTGCTCGGAAAGGTAGCCAAAGGTGTTCCGGTCACTGGGGATAGCGACGCCGCAAGACGCCGCAATCAAACGATGTGGTTCGCGAGTGGAGTTCTCACTGATCACCACAAACGCCACTTGCCCGGGCTTCAGTTCTTTCACCCCCTCAGCGCGCGGAACCAATTTGCAGCGGGGAGGAAAAATACTGGAAACTCGCACTAAATTGCAGGAGGCAATCCCCGCAGAACGCAGCGCCAGCTCAAAGCTCGTCAACTTTTCGCGGTGCTTTCCTACCCCTTTAGTTAGGAACATCCGCCTGGGCACAAACATTCCGCTTCCTGCTTTCTCCTGGATGTGCCGGAATCATTTCACGCGTTCCAAATCGATCAAATCCGGCCTCAGAAAATGAATTTACGTTCTCGCACGCGGATTTTTTACCGTAGCAAAAATATCAGAAAAGTGTCAATGGATTTTTGGGCATGGCTCTCTCCCCATATTACAAGTTCGTTACACGTTGCCGGGCGAATGGGCGTTGTCCAGGCAGGCATGCTTCCAAAGAGCCAGGGTTCATAGCGGAATACCTGTCGGTGCCTGTGCGGGGAGAAACCCGGGGTTAATTTGGTGGACCCATTCAGGATTTGGCCCCAACGCGTCGGTTTTTACGGCGCTCGCAGGGCGCTCGCAAGGTAGGTCAGGGAGGCGGGGGCGATGAGTCGATAGGGAACGACCCCGCGATGCTTGATCTCGCGGACGGCAATGGAATCGGCAAAGACCACGTCCACGGCCGCGAGTGTTTTGGGGCCGGGGAGTGGAAGCAGGAACTCTTGCAGCACGTGGCGGCGACCGGCGGCAGTCGCAAGCACGCTGCGCGCGGTTTGCAGGAATCCTTCGCTGACGGAAACCACCGCCACCACGGAGGGCTCGCGCCGCTGGCGGATCAGTTCCACCTGCTCGTCCGCCGCCCCGAAGGCCAGAGGGATGGCGGGACGGTCCTTGGGCAGCAGGGCATTGACGTCGCGGATCGCGTAGTGTGCGGCCACCGCCAGCGCGCCGATGCCCAAGCCGGGGTTCGCTGCCAATTCCAGCCGCGAGCAGGCCTCCACCGGCCAGTTTATCGCCGCTTTGATTTCTTCCTGAAGCAGACGGCCCAAGCCCGCATCGGCTTCGACGACTAAAATGTGATCGGGGGGTTCAGCCAGCAAGCGGTCGCGCACTCGCTCGCGCAGCGACTGGAGCGAATAGCCCTGTTCACGCGCCACGCGAACCAGCGTGTTGATGAGGTCGTCAAGGCCGCTCGCACCGCGGATGTGAACCCCTTCCTCCAAGGCTCGAACCGTGACGCGGCTGCCCCTTCGCCCCACCAGCCACATGCGCCGGATCAAATCCTGGTAAGCCTCGCTCACCGTGTTGTGATGAATCTTCAGGCGGCGCGCCAGTTCGCGCACGCTGGGCAGCGCCTGCCCGGGCTGTAGCTTGCCCGTGGCAATGTGAAAAACGATCTGCTCCGCCAACTGCTGGCGGAGGGGGATCTCACTCTCTTTGCTGATGCGAATGTCCATGGTGTCAGAAGGTGTCAGGTGTCAGGTGCCAGTAAAGACCGGCATGTGACACATTTCGATACCCAGGCGAAGCAGGCCTTAGGGGTCATCCGCAAGCGCCGCTGCAGGACGATTCTACATTAAGACCCTGATACCTGACACCTGATACCTGGCACCTGTCTTCCGGTGTGACACTTCACAAACTGTAACGCCCGTTGTCGCGGCGGCACCCCGCCCTCGCTTATTCTCCTACGCGAGGGTGGCTAACATGGGAACCGAATTGATTGTAGTGATCGTGATTGTGAGCCCGTTGGTCTTCAGCGCGGTGGCTTGGCGCTGGGCGTCGGAAGAATGGCTGCAAGCCTTTGTGATATTGGCGCGCTCGCTGGGGAGGCCAATGTGAACCGGACGGAGAAACGGGCTTTTGTCGCCTCCCCAATTGCTCTAGAATGGGCACGGGCGAATGTTCACACCTTTTGGCCTTCCCGTGTGTTCCGCACGTGGCGCGACCCGATGCGCGTGACCCGAGCGTTGGGCGTCGACCGGTATGGATGCAGGCAGGAGGAGATGAATATGGCAGCTTCGCGCGGATACTCGGAGGTCCTGAAAGAGCGGGGCTTTGTTTTCCTGCTGGCGGCACAGGCGCTGGCAGTGTTTGATGATAACACCTTCAAACAACTCCTGATGCTGTTCGTCACCGCGAGTGTCTCTTCCCTGGCCACTCGCAACCTTTACATTTCTCTGGGCACCGCGCTCTACGTGCTGCCGTACATCGTCTTTTCCTCTTATGCAGGCCAAGTGGCCGACCACTTCTCCAAGCGCCGTGTGATCATTTTCATGAAGATGGTTGAGGCCACGCTGCTCGTCCTCGCCACCATTGCCATGTATGCCGGGCAGGTCATTGCCATGTTGACAGTCCTCTTCCTGCTGGGGATTCATGCGTGCTTCCTCGATCCCGCGAAAGAAGGAATTCTGCCCCAGATGTTTCCGGATGAGGCCCTTTCACGGGCCAACGGCCTGATGCAGCTTACCGTTTACACCATGATTGTTTCGGGGCCCGTGGCCGCCGGGCTGCTGCTCGACGTTTTTCTTTCCAAGCCTTACATTCCCGTGGCGATGCTCGTGGGCATGGCTTTGTTGGGATTGGTGGTGGCCACCGGCATCAGCCGCGTCCCCGCCATCGCGGCGGGAGAAGGATTCCGTTGGAACGCCTTTCGGGAGTTCCGGCAAGACTTCGCGGAAATCCGCGCCTCGCGGGCACTTTTCCGAACGGTTCTGGCCATCGCCTATTTCTGGTTTCTGGGCGCGGTCTATCTGCAAAACGTAATCGGTTACGGCCGCGATCTGCTGCATTTGAGCAATACCGGGATCAGTTACCTTACCGCTTCCGTATCCATCGGCATAGGGTTGGGCGCGTTTGTGGCGGGCAAACTCTCGGCCGACCGGGTGGAACTGGGCCTGGTGCCCATCGGCTCGGTGGGCTTGGGGGTTTTCGGCATATTTCTCTTTTTCGGGCATCATTCTTTTGCCCAGGTTTTCATTGGCCATTTCCTGCTGGGTTTCTCGGGCGGAATTTTTATTATCCCGCTGCAATCCTACTTGCAGGCGCACGCGGGCGAGCACTCCAAGGGACGGGTTATCGCCACCTCGAACGTCTTGACCTTTACCGGAGTGTTCCTGGGCGCGGGCATTTTCGCGTTCCTCTCCGGCCCCTGCCGGATGCAAGCCAACCAAATTCTATTGGTGATGGCGGTGATTTCATTCGGCGCCACGTGGCACATCTTGACGGTCCTGCCCGACTTCATGATCCGTCTGTGCTTCTTTTTGCTCACCCACACGTTTTATCGCATCGAAGTGCGCGGCGCGGAAAACCTGCCCCGGCGCGGCCCGGCGCTGCTGGTGTGCAATCACATCTCATTTGCCGATCCCTTCCTGATTGGCGCCTGCACGCCGCGCTTCATTCGCTTCCTGATGTACCGCCACTTTTACGAGACGAGGGGAATTCACTGGCTGGCGAAGCTGATGGGCGCAATCCCGATTTCGGAAGCCGACAAGCCGCGGGAATTGGTGGAGTCGCTGCATACGGCGCAGGACCGCTTACGCGAAGGCGACCTGGTTTGCATTTTCGCGGAAGGCGCCATTACACGCACGGGAAACCTGTTGCGCTTCCGCCGCGGGTTTGAGCGCATCACGCGCGGGCTTACGGTTCCCATCATTCCCGTCCACCTCGACCGCATGTGGGGCAGCATTTTCAGCTACGAGCGTGGGCGCTTCTTCTTCAAGTGGCCGCGCCGCATCCCCTATCGCGTCACGGTGAGTTTTGGCGCGCCGCTCGCAGGCGATGCGAATGCATTCCAGGTGCGGCAAGCAGTGATGGCGCTGAGCGCCGACGCCTTTGCGCGTCGCGGGCACTCGCAGCGGCCGCTGCCGGAACTGTTCCTGGATTGCGCGCGCCGCAACTGGCGGCGCTTCGCCATGGCGGATTCCACTGGACGCCAAGTGAACTTTGGCCAGGTATTGATCGGCGCGCTGCTGTTCCGGCGGCACGTGGTGAAACATTACCAAGCCGAGAAAATGATCGGCGTCCTGCTGCCGCCCTCGGTGCCGGCAGCGCTGCTGAATTTCGGCATCAGCCTGGCGGGCCGCGTGCCGGTGAATCTGAATTACACCGCGTCCAAGCAGTCGATGGAAGTGGCCGTGGAGCGCGCCGGGCTCAAGACGATTTTCACCACGGAAAAACTGTTGACCCGACTGGGAATCGAGAAACTGCCCGGTATGGTGATGATCGAAGATGTGGCGAAGAGCTTCTCCCCGCGCGACAAGCTGGTTTGGGCCGCCCTCGCCCGCCTGCTTCCCACTCCGGTGCTGCGACGGTGGCTGATTCCGCGCCATGTAAAACTCGATTCGCTTGCTACCGTGATCTTTTCCAGCGGGAGTACCGGTACACCCAAAGGCGTGATGCTGAGCCATCGCAACATCGTTTCCAACCTGGAAGGCGTGCAGCAGACGATCAACGTGAGCCGGAGCGATTGCCTGCTGGGAATTCTACCCTTTTTCCACTCCTTCGGTTTTTCGATTGGGCTGTGGCTGCCCGCCATTTCCGGATTCGGCGTCGCCTACCATACGAGCCCGCTGGAGGCGCGCAAAATCGGCGAACTCTGCCGGAAGTTTCACGTAACTATTATGATTTCCACGCCTACCTTTGTATGGGAATATGTGCGGCGCTGCGAGACAGAGGATTTCGCCTCCTTACGCGTGGCAATTGTGGGCGCGGAAAAAATGAAGCCTGAACTTGGCGACGCCTTCCGGGAGAAATTCCATATCGAACTCCTGCAAGGCTACGGGTGCACGGAGCTTTCGCCGGTGGTGTCGGTGGAAAACTCCGGTTACACCGGCAGCGACCAGAAGCAGATCGGGGCCAAACGCGGTACCGTCGGGCACCCGATTCCGGGTGTCGCGCTGCGCATTGTGAATCCGGAAACGTTCGCGACGCTCGGGTCCGGCCAGGACGGCATGCTGTTAGTCAAAGGCCCCAGCGTGATGATGGGCTATCTCGGCGAGCCGGAAAAGACGCGCCAGGTCATGTGGGAGGATGGCTGGTACATTACCGGCGACGTGGCGCAACTTGATGAAGACGGTTTTATCCAGATCACCGACCGTCTCTCGCGTTTTTCCAAGATCGGCGGCGAGATGGTGTCGCACGTCCAGGTGGAGGATGCGCTGCACCGCGCATTGGGCTGCTTTGAGCCCCGCATGGTGGTGACCTCGGTCTCCGACGAGCAGAAAGGCGAGCGTTTTGTGGTGCTCCACACGGAGTTGGGCTTGAGCGTGGAGGATTTGCTCAAGCGGATGCGCGATTCCGGGCTCCCCAAGCTGTGGGTGCCGCGCAAAGAAAACTTTTTCGCAGTACCGTTGTTGCCGTTCCTCGGCAGCGGAAAACTGGATCTGAAACAGGTGAAGGAAACCGCCAAGAGGCTTGCCACTGAGCAATCCGCCGCGACCCCGGATTGACGGCTTCGTAGGACAAAATTGGCGTGCGAGCAGACATTTCCGCAGAGCTAAACAGGCTGCGGGCGGATCTGTCGCCGCTGTCACGGTCAGCGCTACCCACGGTTCTCCACCACCCCTCAGCATCACGCGCCGATCAGCACCACCCTGTTCAGACCACCCCGTCGCTCGGCGCGCCACCCCTCCTCATCTGAGGAGGGGAGCATTTTAAACCACTCCCCTCCTGATTCAGGAGGGGTGGCGCGCCGAGCGACGGGGTGGTTACCCGCGCCGGGGCAGATCGTCAAAACTCCAACCCCAGCAGTCGCAGGTCGTTTTCCAGTTGCCCGGCAGTCAGAAACTGAATGGTATGCAGGCCCAGCCGTTGCGCGCACTCCAGGTTCATCGGACGGTCATCGATGAAGACGCACTCCTGCGCCTGGCGCTGCGAGAGGTCGAGCGCCATGCGGTAAATCTGCGGGTGTGGTTTGGATACGCCCAGATAGCAGGAGCTGAAGAAGACGGAAAAGCAATTGCGCAAGCCGAATTTCTCGATGCGGTAGAGATTCAACTCGCGCGATTCGTTGTTGAGCGTCGCCAAAAAAAGCTTCTGCGCTTGCGCGAGCCGCCCCATGAGAGCGAGCGAATCGGGCAGCGCTTCCGATTGCGCGTACATGAAATCGCGCACCTCTTGCTTGTCGAAGGCGCGGGGGCGGTAGAAGATGGTGCGATCGAGATACTGATCGATGTCGAGTTGGCCGCTGTCCATCGCTGCGCACAACATCTGGTGCCGGCCCTCAAAATCGCCGCCATCCAGACCGAACTGCTCCACCATCCTGGCGCGCTCGTTGTGATCCCAGCCGTTGGTCAGCAACACGCCGCCCACGTCGCAAAACACCGTGGAGATCTTGGGCAAGCTACATCTCCCCTGAAACAGGGTGTAGCGCGGACCTGTTTTTTTGGTGCGCGGGGCGGCCGCGTTGGGCGCGGAAAAGCCGCGGACCTGAAAAACAGGTCCGCGCTACCCTTCCTCGTTATCCCAGCCAAGCGGGATTTTGAGCGGTGCCGTCGAACATGTTGGTAGTCTTGAAGGGTTCGAATTGGCCATCGCGGCCCGCCGTGGCAGTGCGGGCGGAGAGGGATGCGAGTTCCTTCTCGGTCAGCGGGCGAAAAGTGCGCGCCGCCTGCAATCCCTGCTCCAGCCGCTCGAGTGAATCGCAACCATTGATGACCACCGAGGTGGGCAAACTCATGGCGTAATGGAGGCACTCTATGGGCGTCACGGTATTGCTTTTCAGAACCTGGCCATCGCCCATCGACTTCATTCCCAACACACCGATGCCGTGCTCCACCAGCACCGGCACCACCTTATGGGCGAAGCTCTTAAAGTGCATGTCCATCACATTCAGCGGCATTTGCACGGCGTCAAATGTGAAACCGTGCTGGAAGGCGGTGAGGAGCATCTTCAGATGGATGTCGGGGTCCTTATGTCCGGTAAAGCCAATGTAGCGAATCTTGCCGGCTTTCTTGGCGGCCACCGCGGCTTCGAAGCTGCCGCCGGGGCCGAAAATGCGGTCGGGGTCGCCGGGGCGGATGACTTCGTGAAATTGCATCAGATCGATCGTGTCGGTCTGCAAGCGCTGGAGTGATTCGTCAATCTGCCTCGCGGCGATATCTTTCAACTGGCCGTCGATCTTGGTCATCAGGAAAACTTTCTTACGATAACCGTCACGGAGCGCCTTGCCCATACGGATTTCGCTGGTGCCGTCGTGGTAGTCCCAGCAGTTGTCCATAAAATTCACGCCATTGTCGATGGCGGTGCGGACGATGCGGATGCTTTCCTGCTCGTCGTCCTGGCCGCCGATGTGAAAGCCACCCAGGCCCAACAGCGAAACCTTTTCGCCGCTGCGGCCGAGGGTGCGATAAGGCATCTCACCAGTGGCGGCAGCCACAGGCAGAGCAGTCAGGGGGGTTCCAGAAACGGCGGCACCGGCGCCCGCAACGCCTAAGGTAACTTTCTCCAGGAACTCGCGCCGATTCTGCATTGATTCGCTCATCAGAATGCCTCCTCGTCAAAATACATTTTTGGCCGATCAGAATCCTGCCCCGTAAGAATAAGGCACTATCATAGCACGAGGATCGTAGGGGATGGGATGGGACATTTCCCGGAAGGGCGCCGTCGAGGTCCAATGGGGTTGAAGAGACCCCCTCACTTGCCCTCCTCCGTTGGGCCCCCTCTCCTCTGGAAGAGGGCGGTGATTTTGCTTTCTATCCCTCTCCCTTCCACCTTTTTAAAAGTTGCGCCACGATACGCCGCCTGCATAAGATGGAGACCTTTCTGATTGGATTTTGCCGAGGTCGCCCCATGCCTCTTGAATTGCACCAATTGAAGAAGCTCGATGACTACCGCTTTCTTGTCCCTCGCGGCACGAAGGCCGGAATGTTGACGGACGCGCTGATCTTTACGGACGAACGGCTGCTGAAGGATGTGTTGAAGGACCTATCGCTCGAGCAGGCTATTAACGTGGCGATGTTGCCCGGCATCGTGGGGCGGTCAATCGCTATGCCCGACATTCATCAGGGATACGGGTTCCCCATCGGCGGGGTGGCGGCTACGGACCCGCACGGCGACGGCGTGGTCTCACCCGGCGGCGTGGGATTTGACATCAACTGCGGCGTGCGTCTGCTCGGCAGTTCGCTGACCCGCGGGGAAGTGCACATCAAGATTCGCGAGTTGGTGAACCAATTGTTTCGCGACATCCCCTCAGGTGCAGGGCATAGCGGCAACATCCGGATTTCCTACCCTGAGCTCGACAAACTGCTTCAGGAGGGCGCCGCGTGGATGGCGGAGCATGGCTTCGGCCGCGGGGAGGACCTGACCCACTGCGAGGAGAGCGGAGCCATCGAGGGCGCGGACCCAGAGATGGTAAGCGATCACGCGAAAAAGCGCGGCTTGCCGCAGGTCGGCACGCTCGGATCAGGCAATCACTTTCTCGAAGTTCAGTATGTGGAGCGCGTGTTTGATCCGGGCTGCGCTGAGACCCTGGGGCTTTATGAAGGCGAAGTCGTGGTGCTGATCCATTCCGGGTCACGCGGGCTGGGCCACCAGGTGTGTACGGATTACCTGCGCGAAATGGGGCCGGCCATGCATCGCTACGGCATTGACCTGCCGGATCGCCAACTGGCTTGCGTGCCGGTGAAGTCGCCGGAAGGGCAAGCGTATCTTGCTGCCATGCGCGCTGCGGCGAATTATGCCTGGGCCAATCGCCAGGGGATTACCCACTTTACCCGCCAGGCTTTCAAGCGGATTTTCGGTGAGCAGGAGGAACTGCGCGTCATTTACGACGTGTGCCACAACATCGCCAAACTCGAACGCCACCAGGTGGAAGGCCGGGAGCGGGAAGTGATGGTGCACCGCAAGGGCGCCACGCGCGCTTTCCCGCCGGGCCATCCGGACGTGCCCGAGGTCTACCGGCACATAGGCCAACCGGTGCTGATTCCCGGATCTATGGGAACCTCGTCTTATGTGCTGGTGGGCGCCGAAGGCGCCATGCAGGAAAGTTTCGGGACCACCTGCCACGGCGCGGGCCGCGTGATGAGCCGCACGGCGGCCAGGAAATCACGATTCGCACAGGACGCCAAGCAGCGCCTGGAAGACCTTGGCATCATCGTGCGGGCAGAATCCCGCGACGGAATTACGGAAGAGATTCCGGAAGCCTATAAAGATGTGGATGCGGTCATCGACGTGGTCCACAACGCCGGCTTGGCCCGACGCGTGGCAAGGCTGAAACCCATGGGAGTGATTAAGGGGTAGGGGGAGAATAACCAATGAAAGTCATCAAGGTTCCGATGGAAGAAGATCTCCTCCAACGCCTTTCACGTCAGGCGAAGGCTCGTCGGCTTACCCGTGCTGCCCTAATCCGCGAGGCATGACAGCATTATCTCGAAAAGCTTCTTGAAGACGAACTCGATCGCCAGTACCTGGCGGGATACCGCCGCCACCCTGAAACCGATGCGGTCGGAAAGACAGTCGACAGACTCGCGGCCGAGGGATGGCCCCGCGAGGATTGGTAATGAAGCGCGGGGACATCGGAGGTTCGGTCACACCTGCTGGGCAAGATAATTCTGAATGCCGATGCTCTCGATGAGCGAGAGTTGCTCCTCCAGATAGTCGACGTGCTCTTCTTCATCCGCCAGGATCACCTGGAGGAGGTCGGCCGAGGCATTGTCACCTGCTTTGCGGCAGGTGGCGATTACGGTGTTGTATTCGGCCACGGCATTCTTCTCCAGCGCCAGGTCGTTCTGGAATTGCGATTTCACGTCCTTGCCCACAATGAGTTTGGGCATATCATTCAGATTAGGCGTTCCTTCCAGGAAGAGAATGCGCTCGATCAGTTTTTCCGCGTGCTTCATCTCGTTGATGGACTCTTTCTTGGTGTGGTCGCTTAACTTCTTATAACCCCAATTCTCGCACATTTCCGCGTGGATGAAATACTGGCTGATGGCCCCCAGTTCCTCCTTCAGCATTTTTGCCAGAACATCGATGACTTCCGGTTTGCCCTTCATATTAGCTCCTTATTGTCCGCAGACTTCCTTCGTTCGAGCGGAATACCAGAGATAGATGGAAAAAGGGTATTCGTCAAGTGGAATGCGCGGGGGGGGCGGTCGGAAGGCTTATAATTTCTGCCGGCGCCTCTGCAAGTTGCTTGTCCGGCCCCCGGCTCGACCAAAAGAAAGCAATCCCGGCAACTGCGTAGCACGCCATGCCAGTCCAGAACGCCGCGGAAATTCCCGCGTACAAAGATATGACTACCGCGAGCACCGAGGCGCAAACGGACGTGGCGCCATTGATCCCCCATAGCCATGGCGTCAATTGGGGCTCATTCCCGGAAGCCGACTTCATCCCCAGGGGGAAAGCCATGCCCATTAGAAGGCCGAGGGGGGAAAGGATTCCGACCCCCACTAAGATTCGTGTAGGGGTAACAGCATCCTGGAAAGCCACCAGCGCCCGCTGCGTAAAGATTCCGAAAACGCACAACACCACAACCAGCACTCCGAGCCGCACCGCGCCCGCCCGCCGCAAGTTGCGCTTCCCCGTTCCTTGCGTCGTGTAGCTTCCCAGGCCGCCCGAGAGGAGCAGGGTGAAAAGCACCACCGAGAGTGCGTAGGTGGGATGGCCCAGAAAGATAATCAGGCGCTGCATCTGCGAAACTTCGATCAGCATAAAGCCCAATCCGATGGCGGCAAAGTAAAGCACGTGCGGCCATGCGGTCTGAAGTGTTAACTTCTTGTCCGACATCCGCAAGGGTAACACGATAAAGAGAACTGTAAGGCTGGTGATGATCACGAGCATCGTTCCCAGCAGGTGCGCCGCATCGGTAACCTCGTTCAGGGCCAGCGTGGTGTGGGTTGACCGGAACATGTCTCCGATTCTACCCATTTGGAAGAAGAACGGCCGATTGTCGGTGGGCGGGCTGATATCCGACCGAACCCCGGCAATGACTTTGGCCAAATCATGCCCGGAGGCGAGGTCGGCAAACTTAGGGTCCGCGGCCACGCGCGGGCTGAGGACGATGGGGAATTGCATCCGGTGGGCAACCGCTTCAACCTTGTCGATATCGGTGTCGGAGAAAGGCGCCAGGCTGATCAACATCGTGGCGGCTCCGCCTGTGCCCCCCGAGGCGGCATGCCCCCACGCATTTCGCACCAGGATTATGTGCCGGCGCGGATTCGAAATGCCCAGGCGCTCCAGCGTGGCGGCGGCCAGAGAAGTCAGCCGGTAGGTTTCTTGCGGCCGGCCCGGAGTGAACCATCGAGAGAAGGAAACCACGCCGGTGGGGGTGAGTCGGGACAGGAATAACTCCCATGCCTCGACCGTGTACAGCCCATTTTCGGTCAGAGAAAATGCCCCTGCGGCTGTCGCTGCCCACGTGTCGATGAATGAGGCCTGAATGATGTCGAACCTCTCATGCGATCGCGCGAGATAACTTCTGGCCTCATCATTGACGAAGGTAACTCTTGGGTTCCGGTCGAGATGTCCTGTGAAATCGCCGAACCTTCCATTCAACGTAGCCAGGATGTCCTGATTCATCTCCACCGCTCGAACGGATTTTTGACCAAAGGCCAGCGCCGCGAGAATATCCCTGCCGCCGCCGGCTCCGATGATGAGAACCTTCGAATTCTGGCGAACGTAATAAACGATCTCTTTGACATCGTATTTTAAGTAGTCCACGGTGCTGAAATTGCCGGCAAACGCGGTTAAAGTGGTTTCCGCGGCGGCATCGATGGTCAAAGGGAGTGCGCGGACTGCAGTATTCGTGGGGTAAGTTGGGCTGGTGCCCTCGCTGATGGGACCCATGGGAAAGTCGGGATCGCCAAAGACTGTGAGGCGCGAAAATGAATTCCACTTCTCGTAAAGCGGCGCCCCCTCAGGTTTTCCTTTCACCCAGATCAGATCCAGGAACGGGCTACCCCTCCTTGCCACAATCGTGTTTGCAATCACTAATGCCGCCAGTAATGCGCTGAAAAGAAGCGCCGTTCGGTGAAACCTTTCATGCCGCCCCTGGGATGAAAATAAAATGGATGCCAGTGCGGCAAGAAGCGCGGCAACAAAAACGACGCTCATGCCGTCGGCAAATTTGAAGACGCCAATAAGAAACACACACCCGCTCGCCGCTCCGGCAAGATCGACGGCATAAAGCCGGCTCACTTGGCGTGGAAACTTGGTGAGCGCCAGGCAGACGCAGATTCCGCTGTACACGAAAGCAGCGGATAAGGCTGCAAAGGTCACCCCCATCGACGCCAGACCTTTTAGCGAGGTCGCCACGTAAAAGGGAACAAATAGGTGGGTGAGGATTCCGATCACAATCCAGACGGCGAACAGGAAGCAACTGCGTCCCATTTGATCGACCGCTTGATCCTGCCGGGAGTATGCGGGGTGCAAATAAACCACGATTCCGCCAACCGTCATTCCGAACATGGCGATGGAAATCGCCATAAAAGCAAAGTGATAATACATGGTTACGCTAAAGATTCGCGTCAAGAGGATTTCGTACATGAGTGTGACGAGCGTCACCACGAACAGCCCGACATAAGTCAGCGCGCCTGCGCGTGTCTCTGAGGTGTTCATTGCAGGAGTGCCGTTGCTAACCGGCGTTTCCGTTTTATCTCCCAACCGTCCCACGGCATACTCCCTTCGCGGCGTTCCAGCGCCCTATTTGTTCGTTGCCTGGGTCAAGCGGACTGGGGCAGGGGCCAGGACTGCCTCGACTCGAGTCCCCAGAACGCTAACCCCGGCCTTCGCACCCAGAAATTGTGGTATTCGGCCCTCTGACCCTGAAGCGCTCGCTTTTGCCTGAGCCGCGGGACAAAAGCCCGGTGTGCCCCCCCGTATTCGACCGACTCAGGGTCGGCAAGTTGGGGAGGCGCGTTTTCCGGGGGCGATGTCCCCGGCTAATTAATAAATCTCCTGTTGGGATCAAACCTGGACAACGCCAACGAATTTATTCGCAGGGCGCCCAATCCCGTCATTATCCCCCTTGGCCACCGTTGTGCTTCTCACGGACATGGGCGAGCAGGTTGCGGACGCTGTCGGCGAGTTCCACCACTTCGCCGTCGCCCTTGACTTCGAACTCGATTTCATAATTTCCCCCCGCGGCGTGGTCAACTGCTTTTTTCAAGTCGGTCAAGGGCTTTACCACTTGGCGGGGAAGCAGGAAGCTGACCCAGATGCTCACCAGCAAGGTGATCGCGGAAACGATCCCGCCGACCACCTCGGCGCGAATCAATAAGGCGCGGGCGCGTTCGTGGTCTCTCTGAACGCGCTGCCAACTTCGGCTTTCGAGTTCGTTTGAAAGGTTGACGATCCGCTGGCTGGCGGTCGCCAGATCCCGGGAGGTTTGGCGAATCTCCGGATCATTCCCTTCCACTTTCGCCGCAACTTCCGTGTCAAAAGACTCAACCCGGGCGCGCAGCATATCGATCAAGCGCGTGCGGCTTTCGCCGGTTGAATGCGCCAGGACGTCATCCAGGTCCTTCTGATAGGTTCGCACCACCTGTCGCAGGCTTTCAATGGGAGGCATATTGCTTTCCCCCAATCGCTCCACGGCGTGGTTGAAGCTCAACCGGTAAAACGCGATCTGCGCCTCCAGATCATCAAAAGTGGGCTTTTCTTCCGGCTTCAACCTGCGGCAGGCCTGGACGGTTTTCTCGAGTTGCCGTAGAGATTCCCGGTTGCGCGCGATGTCGTCGGGGTCGTGCAGGAGGAAGTAGTTCGTTTCTGCCCGCCGGGCGTCAAGCATCTCAATGGAAACGCGCTCGGCGTTTGTGGCCACGGGAGCATCGACGCTGACGATACGGTCCACGATCGACGCCATGGCAAACAGGTAATACACCGCCAGGAAAATAACCGGCACCAGAATCAAGCGTACCAGCCCCAGGCTTAAAGCTACTCGACGGCGCAGGGAGAAACCCTGGTGGAGGACGATAAAGGATCGCGGCGAACGCCAAACCATACGTCAGTTTTCCTGGCGGAGCGCAGGAGAGCACGCCCTGCAAACACATCATTTCTGACGGCGGCATCTTACTCGAAAATTCTGTAGGTAAGGGGCGAAATCCAGCTCCTCGCCTCAGACGCAATGGCAATTAGCCTGAATTTCTCCCCATCGGTTTGGAAGGGCGCCCATGCTTGGTGAGAAATCCGCACGGGGGGTGGCCAAGCCCCGGCAGCGGCTTGCTGGGCAGCGCCCTATATATAATAACTCTACCGCTGATAGGAATCCGGGATTTCTTGTCACCCTCACCGTGCGGCCTGTGGGGGGCCGGAAAGCGATCTGGTCGAGAGCAAACAGCATTCCCTGCGAAGGGAACTTTTTGGTTTCGAATACCGTATTCTGAGATAGCGGTGGTCATTTGATGGGAGGAAGAAAAATGTTTTGCCCACAGTGTGGAAAAGAATATCCCCAGCGAGTGAATTTCTGCTGCCATTGTGGTACGGCGCTCTCAATTCCAGCGCCCACTAATGCCAAGAAGCTAAGGCGCTCACGCACGGACAGCAAAATCGCGGGTGTCTGTGGCGGGTTCGCCGATTACCTTGAACTGGACGTGACCCTGATGCGAATTATCTGGCTGATGCTCGCCTTCTTTGGAGGGTGGGGAATCATTGGCTATCTCATTGCCTGGATCGTTATGCCGCAAGAACCCTTGCGGCAAACCGCGGCCGCAACCGCAGTGTCGGCAGTTCCCCAACTAGCGGAAAATCGGTAAGCTTCCGCTCCGCCTCGAAACCACAGCGCCCGGCGAAGGACGAACAAAGGGCGGCTACCTCGATTTCGGCGGAGCTGAACAGGCTGCGAAAAATGCCCCACGGCTCCCGCCCTGAGCCCTCCGCCGTATTTCTGAGCATTGGCAGCCCTTCTCCTGCCCATTCTTCGCATTAACTCGTCGACGTGAATGGATGCTGAATCTACATGACCTACGTGTCGAGGAACTATTACGCGAAGTTATCATAGGCTTCGGGCCACCGTTATACCTGAGAGTAGCCTGGTTTGGGCTAAAACTTTTTCAATAACGACTTCGACTGGTTTCACGCCGGTATTTAGGTAGCCCTCTAGCCAGAAAATCACCTTAATATTCATTTGGTAAATTTTGACATCAAGGCCCTCGTGGACCATAGGCGTTTGTGGAGCGGCGCTTCGGCCCTCGAAGTGCAAAAACTGTCATCTTGTAGGGAATAATCCGGACACGTTGTCAGTCCGGAGGCAATGGGAGTGAGAAAATGCGCAGCCACTTGGGTTGTATAGGGTCCGTGGATCTTGGCCCGTTCGGGGAAGCTACACAGAAGCGCTTGGAGCAGATTGCGGCAGCCTGGCTGGAATACTCGCCGGAATCGGCTTCTTTGGTCGTGCGCCACGTGCAGCCAGACGATGTTCCACCGCTTCGCGAGGTTGCAGGCGAACTTCTGGATTTCCTGCATACGGTTTCTGACTCCGAGCGTGCTCAGATTCCGGGTGGCGCCCTTTATTACCAAGACGAGCCGACCGGCCAATACGTCCGCCTGAAGGTGTGGAAGGGAGGCTTCCTGACTGTCGCCTGGGCCCGGCCCGACTACACTCTCGCGCAGTGGGAACCATTCCGCAATCAGCCTGTCACCTTGGTCTTTGAGCCTTTCCAGCGGCTCAACGGTTCGGTGACCTTTGAAGGTAATCCCAACGCCGCCGATGACCTTCGCCGGATCATCGAGAAGACCGCTGGGCAGTACTCGCAGGGTGATTACGCGATTACATCATCAATCCGTACGGTAGATCTTGCCCTCCGCGACGTAAACGCTGATGCGCTGACTTTGGTCAATGCCCTCCGCTACTTGGACAAGGCCGACACATTAGACGGTGAGATCGACGTCAGTTCGTTCCGCGCGGGCGACCAGGAAGACTATTGCCGGTTTTCGTTCCGCGCCGGTGAAACATGGATGGCCCGTCCGGTCCTATGGTCGGACACGCCGGATACACCCACGTCGCCTGCTGATCTCCTGTCGCGAGCGGCGTGAAAAAGGCAGTCGTTAGTGCTTAGTGGGTAGTGGTTAGTGGCTAGAAGCGGGCTGCGCCCCGTCCAGCATTCTTGCGTGATTGAGGACTGGCGGTTGGCCGCCCGCCGCTGACCACTAGGCACTAGCAACTAACCACTAGCAACTAGCCACTAACCACTAGACACTGCCCCTGAAGGAGTTCCGCATGATGGATTACGGCTTCACTGAGTACCAAGCGGCCATTCGCGACTTGTCGCGGGAAGTTGCCGAGAAGGAAATCCGGCCCATCGCGGCGGAATACGATCGCGAGGCCAAATTCCCCTGGCCCGTCGTCAAGGTTCTGGCGGAGACCGACCTCTTTCGCGTTTACATTGATGACGAATACGGCGGGATCAGCGACGGCTCGCCCATCATGAACATGGTGATCGTCACGGAAGAGCTCTCCAAGGCCTGTGGCGGCATCGCGCTCAGTTTTGCGGGGACGGCGCTCGGCACTCTGCCCATTATTCTTTCCGGCAGCGAGGAGCAGAAGAAGCGCTGGCTGCCCGACATCGCCGCGGGGAAGAAGCTTGCGGCCTTCGCGCTTACGGAGCCGCAAGCCGGGTCCGATGCCGGTGCTGTGCGCACCACAGCTATTCGCGACGGCGACCACTACGTGATGAACGGCACCAAGCAGTGGATCACCAATGGCGGCGAGGCGGAAATCTATTCCGTCATCGCTTTGACGAACCCCGCCAAGGGGCCGCGGGGAGCCTCCTGCATCGTGGTGGAAAAGGGCACACCCGGTTTCACTTTTGGCAAGAAGGAAGACAAGCTGGGCATTCGCGCCTCGGCCACGCGCGAGCTGATTTTCCAGGACTGCCGTGTGCCCGTGGAAAACTGCCTGGGCCGTGAGGGCACGGGCTTTATCACCGCCATGAAGACGTTTGACGTTTCGCGTCCCGGCGTGGGCGCGCAGGCGTTGGGCATCGCGGCCGGAGCGTTTGACCTGGCGCTTGAGTATGCCTGCACACGCCGCCAGTTCGGTTCTCCTGTGGGCTCGTTCCAGGGGCTGCGCTTCATGATCGCCGATATGGCCACCAAGATTGAGGCGGCGCGCGCTCTGGTTTACGCCACGTCGCGTTACATCG
The DNA here is from genome assembly GCA_049519635.1 of Terriglobia bacterium. GTDB lineage: Bacteria > Acidobacteriota > Terriglobia > UBA7540 > UBA7540 > Bog-366. The sequence continues at coordinate 23,032 of JBEKQO010000066.1, forward strand.
ATACCAAGCCCAAGGAGCGGCCCACGCTTTATTCCGCCATGTCAAAGTGCTTCGCCAGTGACGTGGCCATGGAAGTTACCACCGACGCCGTGCAGATCTTCGGCGGCTACGGCTACATGCATGACTACCCCATCGAGAAATATATGCGCGACGCCAAGATCACCCAGATCTACGAAGGCACCAACCAGATTCAGCGCGAGGAAATGTCAAAGACGCTCATCAGCGGCTTCCACTCGCACCGGCCCGCCGTGGCGCGCGCGGCATGACGCTGCAAGGTGCAGCATTGAAGTCCACATTCCCCACCCAAGTGATGGCGCGAGCGCGCATCAAATAACAGCCCTCTCCCCAGAGGAGAGGGCACCGGTCCTGTGACACTCCCATCGAGATAACAGCCCTCCCCAAGAGGAGAGGGTGCCGGCCTTGTGCCGCTGGGTGAGGGGTCACTTATGGCCGGCCATTCCAGCCGAAAGATTCGCCTTCCGCATTGTGCCCTTTGTCTCGCAGCGTTCGGCATCATGTCTATCTCCCACCTTTTCATCAACTCATCGGCATCACGCGGAAACCGCGTTAATTTGACATGCACAAGCTGCTTATTATCTGTAAGTTATCGGCTAGGGGTGGGTTTGAGGGGTTTTTCCACGATTTCGAGGCGTTGAAATCGTGTTATGCCCTTTATTTTCATCGAGTCATCGGCATTTTTGATAAGTTATTTGTTTTCACCAACTCATCGGCTTCGGACATTTCGTCGTTTTATGCACCCTTTGTCTTCAATAAGTTGTCGGGGTCGACCTTCATTTTGACATTTTTTTGTGTGCGGGCTTCCTGATTTGATTTTCATCAATAAATGGGTGGTCCGGTCAGCTTGGCACAGGTTCAATTCCGTCATTTGGTGTTCTCGAGTTAGGGACATGGAAGTCTTCCTTCAATTCCTCATGGAAAGCACGGCAGGTATTTTGGCGGTCTGAGGCTTTTCCGCGTGAAGTTTCGCAGGTCCCGGAGGTGCGCGATTCCACCTTATTCACCATGCTTCACTTAACATCTGAGCGTTTATCATGCCTTAGTCGAGGTGGATGCATACAGATTTCCTACCGGTAGGGGATAATTTTAAGGAATCGGTTTATTTTTCTGTACCCATTCCTGCCGGTAGGATATGGGTATCGCGGAGTTCCTGCGCTGGCTAATCCCATCCTGTATGCACCCGCTACGCACTCCAGGTTGGCTGGATTCACCGGCGCGAAGCGACCCAGGATGATTGAACCATTTGCCCGATGCTTTCGTACTATGATTTGAGGCGAGAGGACGGGTGCGTTCGCATTCCCCGGAGCCTCTTAGGAGAACCGATATGCGCTTGGTGACCAAAACAGGTTGGATTCTGGGAATGTTGGTGTTTGTCGCTCCCCTGGCCGCGCCCAAAGCCGCGACGGAAGCCGAACCGGGCTCCATCGTGATTGTCTTCAGGGACGGGCGCCAACAGAGTTTCCGCTTGGCGGACATAGCCCGAATCGAGTTCAATTCCCCCGAGGAGAAGGCGACGGTCAGCCAAGCTCGTTTTCTGGGTCAGTGGAAGGTGGGCAACGGCGTGGGGGGGACATTCCTCATTACCCTTAAGCCCGACGGCGTGGCCCGTAAGACCTTGGGCTCGAAAAGCGGTATGTGGACCGTCATGAACGGCGAAGTCCGCATCGCCTGGGACGATGGGTGGCACGACCTCATACGGAAGGTCAATGGCAAGTATGAAAAGGCGGCATATTCGCCCGGCTCGTCTCTTTCCGGCGCACCCTCGAATGTCGCCGAGGCCGTTTATATGGAAGCCCACTGAAATCACTCGCCAAGGGGCAAGCCGGAGCGGGCCTTGACCCCTCATCCGGCCTCCTCCGTCGGCCACCTTCTCCCCTGGGACAAGGCTTTCAAGCCATTGTAGGCCAGTGGGGCGCAGGATTATTCGCCGCCGACGATCTATAGCGCCGACCGCACCACGCCTCCTTCGGCCCTTACGGCGGCGCCGTTGATGATGGCGCCTTGGGCGCCGGCGACGAAGGCTACGACGGCCGCGACTTCCTCAGGCTTTTCAAAGCGCTTCAGCAGCGAACTGGGACGCACCTTGGCAAAGAATTCCTTTTCCACTTGCGCGATGGTCACGCCCTGTTGCCGCGCCACCTCCTGCATGAAGTTGCCGGCGCCCTCGGAGGCGGTGGGACCCACCAAAATCGAATTCACCGTGATGCCGGTGCCGGCGACGGACTCCGCCAAGCCGCGCGCCACGGCCACCTGCGCCGTCTTGGTCATTCCATAGTGAATCATCTCGACGGGAATGTTCACGGCTGACTCGCTCGAGATGAAAATCACGCGGCCCCAGTTTCTTTCCCGCATGCCGGGCAGGTAGTGGCGCGCCAGGCGCACGCCGCTCAGCACGTTGACCTCGAAAAATCGCAGCCAATCGGCGTCGGAAATATCCGCAAACGCCTTCACTTCGAAGATTCCGAGATTATTGATGAGGATATCGGCTTTGGGCGCGTCGTTGAGAAATGTCTCGACGCCATCCCGCGTTCCCAAGTCAGCAGCGACGCCGCGCACGTGCGCGCCTGCCGCCGCGCCACGAATCTTTTCGATAGCCGCCGCCACTCGGGCTTCCGTGCGCCCGTTGATGACCACCGACGCCCCCTCGGCGGCGAGCGCCGTGGCGATGGCCAATCCAATTCCCGCCGTTGAGCCTGATACCACTGCGGTTTTGCCTTTGAGTCCTAAATCCATTTCACGCTCCAATGTTCATAGATGCCGTCATGGTAATGGGTTGGGTTGAGAAAATCAAACTTCGCGCGCGCGGGGGCAGCGGCGCAGTTTAGCCCGGACTTCTCACCACGGTTGGAGGCTGCTGGAAGGGCGGGGCTTTAGCCCCGCCGAAATCGCGGCCCCCCCCTCAATGCGTCCCGCACCCCGCGCAGCTTGCGGCTGCAAGCTGCGCGGGGTGCGGGACTTGGGAATAATCAGGATGGCCTTGTAACGGCGGGGCTAAAGCCCCGCCCTTCCAGGCCCGTGGTGAGAAATCCAGGCTAGCTTTCTTATATTAGGGACGGTTCGCGAACCGCCCCTACGCCTCATTGGGGGTTCAACCCTTTCGGCGGTGGTAAATCGGCGGGCTCATCAATTCCATGGGTTTCACCCACGGCTGATGAAATTGGACCTCTTCGAGGTCCCCTATCGGCAGCGGGCGCTGCAAACTGCACCACTGCCCGCGCAGGGGTCGCTTTTTTCAGCTATCCAACAGAGAGGTGGCGATGTAAAATCGCTGCAATGCTCTTTCGACAATGTCGAGATCTAATACTTCCCAAAGGAATTCTCCCTTGCTACTTACACCCACTGACTGCAAGAAAATCCACGCAGCGGCCCTCGACGTCCTGAGCGATTTGGGCGTGCGTGTTGATGACGGTGAAACCATCCGCATGATGCAGGATGCGGGGGCCTCCGTGGACGCGGAGAACCGCGTTCACATTTCCGCCCGCCTGGTGGAATGGGCTCTTCAGCAGGCTCCCCGCCAGGTCAGGATCGCCGACCGCAATGGCAGCCTTTGGCAACTGGGTCCGGAAGGCGGGACCCTGGTTCTGACCGGGAACGCGCTCTACATTACCCGGGGCCGGGTGCGTAGCGATTTGCGCGCCGCCGATTTAGTGGAACTGGCCCGCGTCGTCGATGCCTGCCCGAACATTCACGGCATGGTGGGAACCTCCATCGCCGACTATCCCCCCACCAGCCGTGATTTCGTGGGTTTTCGCATGATGGCGGAATTTACGGGCAAACATCTGCGGCCGTGCATCTTCACTCCGGCGGGCGCACGCACGGTCATGGAGATGGCCAAGGTTCTTCTGGACGGCCCAAGCCTGCGCGAGCGCCCCATTGTCAGCACCGGGTTCAGCATCATCAGTCCCTTGCATTGGACGGCCCTGGCGCTGGCCGTCTTCAAGGAGACGGCGGGCCTGGGCGTGCCTGCCATGATTAATTCCGAACCTCTGGCGGGAGCCACCGCGCCCGTTACCCTGGCCGGTTGCCTGGTAATTGGCGACGCCGATACGCTCAGTGGACTGGTGATCAATCAGTTGTTGGAGCCCGGGCGGCCGTGCTTTTACAACGTGGGCTTTGCCCATGTTTTCGAAATGTCCGCGGGCCTGGCGCTGACGGGGGCGCCGGAGAATGCCCTCCTCCAGGCCGC
>JBEKQO010000067.1:0-40490 GCA_049519635.1 Terriglobia bacterium
ATCAATCAGTTGTTGGAGCCCGGGCGGCCGTGCTTTTACAACGTGGGCTTTGCCCATGTTTTCGAAATGTCCGCGGGCCTGGCGCTGACGGGGGCGCCGGAGAATGCCCTCCTCCAGGCCGCAGGGGCCGACATGGCGCGGTTCCATGGCCTTCCGTGCGCGTCCTGGATGTCCACCGAATCCATGTGCGCTGACTCGCAAGCGGCCTTCGAAAAAATGATTGGCGGCTTGGCCCACGCGGCCGCCGGTGTCAACTTCATCTGGGGGGCCGGCAACCTGGAATCCACTTTGGCGATGTCGTGCGAGGCGCTGGTGACCGACGATGAAATTGCGGGCTATTTCCTGCGCTTTCAAAGGGGATTCCCGGTGGATGAAGAGGGGTTGGCGCTGGCGGATATTCAAGCAGCGGGCAGGTCCGGGGATTTCCTGAATTCACCGCACACCCTGAAGCATTTTCGTCAGGTCCTGAGCCGGGCGCAATTGGCCGTACGCGCGCGGCGCGGCGACTGGGAGGCGAAAGGTTCGCACACGTTTGAGGAATCGGCAGAGCAGAGGGTGCGCCACATCCTCGCGCCGGAGCCCAAGCATTACCTGGACGCGCATCAGCACGCCGAATTGGCGCGGATCGAGCGCGCGGCGATGGGGAAGTGAAGGCAATGCGATTTCGCCCGCGAGCAGAAGGCCCACCACAGAGGCTCAGAGACCGCAGAGAAAAGTACTTCTGTTTACCCGGCCAGGGAATGCGGTTCCATCGTATGTCGGCGTCAGTTTTTTATCTGGGCGTTTTTTCTAACCCGGACTTCTGACCACATTTGGACGATGCTGGAAGGGCGGGGCTTCAGCCCCGCCGAAATCGCGGTTCCCGCCCTTTATTCGTCCCGCACCCCGCGCAGCTTGCGGCTGCAAGCTGCGCGGGGTGCGGGACTTGGAAATAATCAGGACGGCCTTGCAACGGCGGGGCCAAAGCCCCGCCCTTCCAGAGTAGTGGTGAGAAATCCGGGCTAAGATCGCTGAGCGCTACTTTCAAAATGCTCCCCTCCTCAGTTGAGGAGGGGGTAGGGGGTGGTGCTGATTGCGACATTATTTTTTCGGCTTCAGGGGATAACCACCCCGGCGCTCGGCGCGCCACCCCTCCTCATCTGAGGAGGGGAGCGTTTTCAACAACCCCCCTCCTGAATCAGGAGGGGAATTACCGGGATATTTTCATTTCTTGTGGGGAGCCGACGGTCTTCAAGCGGAATTATTCTTCCGGCGAAATGCGGATGATGGCTTTTACCACGCCATCGCTCCGCGCGCTGACGAGGTCGAAAGCGCGAGCGGTTTCTTCCATGCGAAAATGGTGCGTCACCAGCGGCCGGACGTCAACGCGGCCGCTGGCAATGAGTTCAATGGCGCGCTCCACGCACTCGTTCTGGCGGCGCACATTGAGGATGCGCAACTCGTTCCGGCGCAGCAGATTGATGTTGAAGCTCACGCGATCGACTTCGGGAATGCCGATCACCAGCAGCGCGCCTCCGGGCTTCAGCAGTTCAATGCCCTGATCGAGCGCGTCCTGCTCACCCGCGCATTCAAACACCGCGTCCAAGCCCAGGGGTTCGAGTTGGTGGATGGCTGCCAAGACACCTTCACGGAGGGGATTGCCGGTCCAAGTTGCCCCGCAGGCCCGCGCCACGGCCAACCGCTCGTCCACCAGGTCAGTGACATAGACGGCGGCGGCTGGCGCCGCGGCGCGAACCGCCAGCAGGGTACATAATCCGATAGGGCCTGAACCTATAATCCCCACGCGCGAGCCAGGCGCGAGCTGAGCCATCTGCGCGGCGTACACTCCAATGGAAAGCGGTTCCACCACCGCGGCCTCATCGTCGTTGAGCGAGTCGGGAACAGGGCTGCAACAGGCGTCGGGCATAACCAGGAATTCCACCAGCGCGCCCGGAAACAGTCCGGAACTGCCCAGGAATTTCTGGTTGCGGCAGGTGTGCTTGCGTCCGGCGCGGCACTGGTCACATTCACCGCAGGCAATCAGCGGGTCAACAGCTACGCGCTGGCCGGCATGGAGACTCTTTACCGCGTTGCCCATCTCCAGGACGGTCGCGGCAAGCTCATGGCCGAGTATGAATGGAAATGGCGCCGTATGCGGCCCGATTTTCCCCTGAGTGAAATAATGGATGTCTGATCCGCATACGCCCAGCGTGTCAACCCGCAGCAAAACGTCGTGGGGGCCCGCCAGGCAAGGCGCCGGCGCCTGGCGTAGTTCCATTTGCCTCAAACCCGTAAGGTAAACAACTTTCATAGTTGTATGTGCTCGCAACCTCCCTCGATCTGGTTCACCACAATCGTACCACAGCAAGGGCCAGCCGCAACCAAAAGGAGGCTCTGGTCAGGGTTCGGTGAAAGTCGCGGGTTCCACATACTTCCATAGCCATGAATCCATCACCCGCGGAGAAACCCCTCACCCCCCGCCTTGCGGTCCCCCCTCTCCCCACGGGAGAGGGATAGAAATCAAAATCACAGCCCTCTCCTGGGGGAGAGGGTGCGCGACGGAGGAGGGCCGGTCGCGCATGAGCCTTTGTTCGCCACGAATGATGAAAGTAACTCCCCTCCTGATTCAGGAGGGGTGGCGCGCCGAGCGCCGGGGTGGTTATCTCCAGAAGCCAAAAAAATCAAGTCGCAATCAGCACCACCCTACCCCCTCCTCAACTGAGGAGGGGAGCATTTTCATAACCGGCTTCCCTGCGCACTGCCATCCTGCGCGCCGCCTCACCCATGCGCCCTAACTGCTTTTATCCTGTAACACCCTACTGGGTGACCCAAGTAAATCGTTCCCCTGATTTGGACGAAGCCCCGCCTTTCCAAACGCGTGGTAAGAAACCCGGGCCAAAAAAAAGCAGCCGGGCTTAAGCCCGGCTGCTGTGATTAAGTGATTCGATTGGCCAGAACAAAAGCCTATTTTGCGGACCTTAGGGCGTCGTAGTAACCTGCCCCGCGTTAGTCACATTTAAATCCATGGTGGCATAGCGGTTGACACTGGTATTGGAAACCAACTCGCCCTGGATTTGAATGACGTAGTCGCCGGTGGTGGTTCCGGTGATATCAAGAGTCGACGCGCGGCAAGCTACCAGCGCCAGATCGAGTGCCAGGATCAGGCTGAGCGCCGCCACCCGCACTCCCAGCCAGCCCAACCCAAGCCATCCGTGGCGGGCCCGCCGTCTATTGCCGAACGCCAGGGAGGCCAGAGCAGCAAGGCTGAGGAGCCCGAAGATTAAGGGTGGAAGCTTGCCATTGGGGAAGCGCGGCGGCACATGCGTGGTCGGGGGGACATACCTGGCCGTTTGGATTGACAGTTGGACGCTTGCGGGGCTGGTGCCATTGGGAGTTACCTGGTAAGTCCCTATGGCACCGTTGGGAAAGTTGCAGCTAGAATCGGGTGGCTTCCCCGTGTAGCATTCCAGTTGAACGGCATAGTTAAAGCTATACAAAGGATTGACGAGGATGGTATATTGCGCGGCGCTGCCCGCCTGAACGACGTCACTCGAGGGCGTAACCGTCAGGGTGTAGTCTGCGAACTCAATACTCAAATTTGTGGTGTACGTCTGCGTGCCGCTGGTCCCTGTCACCGTGAAGTTATAGGGATTGGGCATCGAGCTGGTGAGTTGGCTGACGTTCAAGACGGTGTTATTGCCAATAAAAATGGGGTTGGTGCTGAACGAGCAGGTGAGGTTGGAGGGGCAGGCCAGGGAGATGGCTCCAGTAAAACTGGTGGGACCCTGTGCCTGGAGATTAAAGATTGTCTGGGTGCTGCCAATTTTCACGGGGTTACCGGAGCTGGGCGAGGTGATGGTAAAGGCGGAGCCGCCTATTCCCGTGAGCGCCACTGTTTGCGGACTCCCGGTGGCGTTGTCACTGAAGCTCAACGTGCCCGTCCGGGTACCGCTGGCTGTGGGGCTGAAATACACATACACACTGCAGCTCTGTGATACGGCGAGGGTGTTCGCCAGGGCAGTGCAGGAATTGGAGCCCTGGGAACTGGTCACGGAGAAGTCCAGGCTTGAGCCGATCGAGATTCCCGAAATACTTAATGTTTCCGTGCCCGTATTGGTAATGGTGACGGTTTGGGGCGCACTTACGGTTCCCACACTCTGGCTGACGAAGGAAAGGCTGCTGGGTTGGACGGTGGCTGCGGTAGCTGCCGTTACCCCGGTTCCTGTCAGGGAAATAGTTTGCTCGGTGCCCGGGACTGCTCCGGAGTTGTCGGTAATGGTGATTTTACTGGTTTCGCTCGTGGTACTGTTAGGCGTAAAGCTCACATACATCGTGCAGTAGCCGCCGCCGGGGTTGAGTATGCCGCTTCCGCCAGGAGTGCTGACGCAGTTGTCCGTTTCCGTAAACACGGTGACGGACGGGCCCACCGGTTCGACGACGATCGACTGAATATCCAGGGGCGCCGTGCTCGGGTTGACGATGGTCACCTGCTGGAAGGGACTGGTGACATTTATCGTTTCGTTGCCGAAGTTCAATGTGGAAGGCACGATGGAGATACTGGAGTTATTGGCGGCGTCAATTTTGGCCACAAACGCGTTGCCGGCCGTGCTGGTCAGGGCGGTCTGATAAGAGCCCCAAATGGCCGGGAAGTTCACGGAAGACGTGCTGCCGGTGATGTAGGGATCGCCGCTGCTATCCACTGCGATGGATTGACCAAAGTCGGGGCCATTGCCACCCAGATAGGTGGAGTATGTTAGGCCGTTTCCCGCGGGATTGAGCTGGGTGATGAAGGCGTCGGCACAAGGAGCCGACCCGCACAGGTTGTTGTTACTGAGCCCCAGGATTCCTTGCACCGGATACTGTGTGGGGAAGTCGCTGGATTCCGTGAAGCCCGTAATGTAGGCAGCGCCGGCGGCGTTTACGGCGATGGCATTCGCTTGATCGACCCCGCTGCCTCCGAGATACGTCGAGTAGAGCAAGGAGGACCCGGCGGGGTTTAATTTGGAGATGAAGGCATTGGAAGTGCCTTTAAGTTCGGGCTGGAAGACGCCGGTGGTGGTGGGAAAATTCGACGAAACCGTCGTGCCCGTGACGTAAATATTATTGGACCCGTCCAAGGCGAGGCCGTAGGCGCGATCATCTCCCGAGCCACCCAGGAAAGTGGAGAAAGTTAGGGCTGAGCCCGCCGCATTGAGCTCGGTAACAAAGGCATCCGCTCCGCCCCCGATATGTGGTTGCAAGGGCGAGGCCGTAGGAAAGTCCGACGAGAAGGTGTAACCGGCAATATACATATCTGCTGAGCTATCCAACTGGATGCTCTGGGCAACATCGGCTTGCGACCCCCCCAGGTAGGTGGAGTAGGTAAGCGCCTCACCGGTGAAATTCACCTTGGTGATAAAGACATTTTGAGAGCCGTTGAGGGTGGATTGCAGGGCGCCAGCGGTGACGGGAAAGTTCGGCGATTGGGTCGAGCCCGTAACGTAGGCGTTGCCGGCGGAATCGACGGCGATTCCCTGGCCGGAGTCGAGGCCGCTGCCGCCCAAATACGAGGAGTATACGAGGGCCTGCCCAGTGGCATTGAGCTGGGTGACGAAGGCGTCGGTATTGCCGCCGTAAATCTGTTGGAAGGGAATCGTCGTAATGGTGATGCTGGGTGGCGCTTTGGTGGGGTAGTCCACAGAGTTCGTGTAGCCGGTGATGAAGACGTTTCCGGAACTCACGGCAATGGCCGTGGCGACGTCGGCTTCGCTGCCGCCAATATAGGTGGAATAGATAAGCGCACTTCCCGCGGCATCAATTTTCGTCACGAAGCAATCGCCATTGCCTTTGGCGGAGGACTGATAGGGTGAACCGAAGCTGGGGAAGTTCGTAGAGGTTGTGGTGCCCGCGATATAAGCGTCGAAATTGGCGTCAACCGCGATGGCATAACCAATATCGTCTCCGCTACCGCCTAGGTAGGTGGCGTAAAGGAGTACAGGGTCAATAACCAGCGGGCGGTTGTGGTCATAGGGGCCAAGCTCAAAGTGAACGTGGTTTTGCCCGTCCAGGGCGTAATGACCCTCTACCTTGGTGGTGTGATGCGCCATGAGCGATGAATCGGAGGATGAGGAGGCCACGCCGTTGCCGGTCTGGTACACAACCGGTTTGTTCAAATGTACATCGCCACTCTGAAGGTGGACGATGAGGTCACCCTGCGAGTTGATCTGGGGCGGGAGATGTCCTTGCGTGTCGATCTCGAGCGCGATAGCTTTGGGGTCGGCGCCTGCCGCAACGACAAAGTCATACTCAAGTTCTCCCCTCTGCGTACCGTAATAAACCAGGTCGACGCCGGGATAAACGCTTTGGTATCCAACCTTTGCGTAGGTGGGAACATTCGTGCGCCACTTGCTGGGGTCGTTGCCAATGAAGTAATTGGCTTTTCCGGGCAATTCGTCTCTGCCGGTTACGATGGCGTGGGGATTCGCACCCAGCAACTGGAGCCGGATTGCGGAGCCCGAAGAGGGAGGTTTCTGCCCCTTGGGGGCGGACGATGGGCTTTTGAGCGCCAGCACGGCCTCGCGGCCCGTCAGGAACAAGGTAAACCCCCGCCCTTGCGAGAGGAAATTCACGCTCGGGTCCGTTTGGCCCCGATTCGCCTCGAAACTCAATGGCAGCGCCGCGTAGATTTGAGCCCCGTGGGAGTTCGAGCGAGTTTTGGCCGTGGGGAATCCCGCGCCCCCATCCTTTTGCAGAACGGCCGCGCCGAGCAATAGTGCAATCAACAGCAGGCAATACGGGAGGCGCCGGCCTCTTTTAATCGCGCTTTGGTTTGCGCCCAAGGCGCACATGGCAGTGCTGCTCCTTCCACTCACGACGATCCTCCTCGGAAATAATCCAGGTTCTGAGATTCTGTTTCTGCTTCATCAACTCGTCGTACGCCCTACCCAGGCGCGACGAGGCCCAGCAAGCCTTGACGTTAGGTACTCGGCAGAACCGATAGGTTCACTACCGTATTCCGCGTAACGCCGCTGCCGTTGCCCAGGGTTCCACTCAGCACGATACTTGAGGTGCCAGAGGGTGTCCCGTTCACCGCGGGGGTAATGTTGATCGGATTCACGTAGTTCTCGCATCCCGCTCCCAAAACCACCAAAATGATCGCGAACAACAGCACCGCCAGCCTCAAGCGAGGGCGTAACCAGGGCCCGGACCTGCCAAAGCCTGTGACGATGGCGCCCAAAAACGTCAATAGCGCCAGAAGAAGGATCCACCGTTCCCCTCCGGGGGGAAGAATTGGTGGCCGGGGCGGGCGCAAGACCTTCGATTGCTGGGCCGATTCGGCCACCGTCGTAATCGTCAGGACGCTTGTGACCGTCGTTCCCGGCGTCCCTGAAGGGGTTACGGCAGGGGGATTCCAATAACACACTGTGTCCACAGGGATTCCAGGGGCGGCAGCAGGACAACTCAAGAGCACGGTCTGGTTGAATCCATTCGTGGGGGTAACGGTGATGGTATAAGTGGCGTTGGCCCCGGCTCTTACGGTGGTGCCCGAGGGCGTAGCCGACAGCGAGAAATCGGATAGAAATACCGCCAGCGAAACGGTCGCGGTCTGCCCGCTGCCAGTCCCCATGACCGTGATGTTCAAAGGATTCGCGGTAGTTGGGGTAAGGCCCGTAACCGTGAGCGTGCTCGATCCTCCGGCTGTAATCGAACTCGGACTAAAGGTACACGTCGCGCCACCACTGCACGACAATGCGATGGATCCCAGGAAGCTACTGGGGGCGGAGGCGGAGATGTTAAATGTTGTGGTCCTGGAGCCGATGAGAACGACACTCGATCGCGCGTTGGAGGAAAGAGAGAAGACCGGACTCCCCGTGCCCGACAGTGAAAGCGACGCCCCGCCGACCGCGTTCGACGCGATGGAGACGCTGCCGCTGACGCTCCCCGTGGCAGCCGGAGAAAAGCTCACGGCGATGGTGCAAGTTTGGTTAACGCTCAACGAGGCGGGAACGGTGGGAAAGTTGGTTCCACAGTTGTTGGTTTCGGCGAAGTCGGGCGAGGCGGTAATGTTGGTAATGGTGATCGGCAGATTGCCATTATTAAGCAGAAGCGCCGTCTGGGGACGGCTGGTGGTGCCCACAGTTTGCGCTGAAAACGTCAGCTTGGTCGGGGTCAATAGCAATGACCCGCCCGTAAGGATGCCGTTTCCCGTGACCGTAATACCCTGCGTGACCGGGTTGCCCAGCAGATCCGCGTTATCGGTAATGGTGATTTCATCGGTCTGAGGCCCCACCGAAGCGGGGTCAAAGATAATCTGGATGGTGCAGGTGCCTCCCCCCCCAGCTACAAAAGTTCCGCAGGTGTTGGTCTCCTGGAAATCCCCGCCGGCGGTGATACCGGTGATATTCAATGCGGCGCTTCCCTCATTGGTTAGTGTGACCGTGGTCGGATTGGTGGGGCTGCTGACCGGCTGGTTCCCAAAGTTAATCTGCTGGGGTGTCAGCGCCACGGAAGGAAAATTCTGCGGACTGATCTTGGCCAGGAAGGCATTGCTGAGGGTGCTCGAACCTCCGTAAGGCCACTGGTAGGCTCCGGCGATGGTAGGATTGCTCGTGGTGCCGGCGGGGGAGGTCTCAGCGGTTACGGGAAAGTTCGAAGAGAGGGTTCCGCCGACCACGTATACCGTGCCTGAGGAATCAACCGCGATGCCTTGGCCGGAATCTGTGTTGCTTCCCCCGAGATACGAAGAGTATACAGGAAGTCCAGAGGGTTCGAATTCAGCTACAAAGGCGTCCGCGCAAAGGGTATTATTCGGCACATTAATGAGATTTGTTGACCCGCAGGCCCCGGCGCCGGCTATTCCCAAGACCTGCTGAAACGCATCCCGCAGGGGGAAGTCGGAGGACTGGGTGAAGCCCGTAATGTAGATATCCCCCGCCGAATCGAGGGCCATCCCGGCCGCCTGGTCAGTCCCGCTGCCCCCGAAGAACGTGGAATAAACCAAAGCGGATGCACCAGGAGCAACCTTCGTAACAAAAGCGTTTGCCGCGCCTAGAAGCTGGGACTGATAGGCGGTGGCGGTCACCGGGAAATTGGCGGACTGGGTGCTGCCGGTCAGGTAAATATTTCCGGTCGAATCCATGATCATGGCGGAAGCTGTGTCGAGGGATGATCCGCCCAGATAGGTGGAATACAACAAGGCGCTGGAGCCCGGAGTGAACTTTGTTAAGAAAAGGTCGGAGCCTCCAGCCAGCGTGCTTTGGTACGCGTCCTGGGTGGGAAAGTTCGACGAAAATGTGTAGCCGCTGACGTAGACATTCCCGGAGGTGTCTACAGCGATCCCGGTGCCATAATCGGATAACGAACCGCCGAGGTAGGTGGAATACAACAACACCCCAGAGGGGCTGACCTCCGTCACGAATGCGTCATAAAGACCATCATTGACGAGCTGAAAAGGGTTTAAGGTAGGGAAGTCCGTTGACTGGGTGGACCCGGTCACGTAAGCATTCCCCGACGAATCGAGCGCCAGGGCTGTGCCGAAATCGATTCCCGAACCACCGATGTAAGTGGAGTAAATTAGAGCTGAACCATCCGGTTTCATCTCGGTTAGGAAAGCGTCCTGGATGCCGGCGAAAGTCGGTTGAACTACCCCGGGAGTGGTGGGGAAGTTGTTTGATTGCGTGCTCCCAACCAGGAAGATGTTCCCGGTGGTAGGGGAAAGAAGAATTTGGGAGGGGGTATCAAGCCCAGTGCCCCCGAGGTAGGTCGAAAACAAGAGGCCGTTGCCTGCGGCGTTGAATTCGGTGACAAAAACGTCGCCGCCACCCTCGTACGTGGTCTGATAAACCGATGAGGTGGTGGGGAAGTTGGTAGAGGCCGTGACACCCGTAACGTAGGCGTCGCCCGCAGAGTTAACGACAACGCTGGAAGCGGTATCGCCACCGCTGCCCCCCAAATAAGTCGAGTAGATCAGCACAGGGTCAATGACCAATTTCTGACGCCGATTGTACTTCCCCAGCGCGAAGCCAACCTTCTGGCCATGAACCCTATAGCGGACGGGGATTTCCCGCTGTTGCTGCCCGTCCAGTTGATACGCCCGCGGCTGCTGTAGGCGCACTTCGCTTCCGCCTGCCATCAGGACCAAATCTCCGGTCGAGTTGACATGGATTCCTTCCGCCCCTTCCAGTCGCCAGGAAATCACCTTGGGATTGGCTCCCGGGTTCACCTCGAAATCGTTTTCCAGTCGGCCTTCCCGGCCGTAATAAATCAAATCTACCCCTGGATACACCTGCTGGTAGCGGACGCGGGAGAAAGTAGGGATATGCGTCCGCCACTGCGCAGAATTGCTCCCGATAAAATAATGGCTCTGGCCGGGAAGCCTTTCTTCCCCGCTGATGGCCGGCGCGGTAATGGCCCCTTGCAGAACAAGGCGAAGCCATTCGGTGGGGGTGCCAGCCCCCCCGCTCCGCAGGCCGAGTACCGCGGCGCCGGGAGTCAGGAAGAGCGTGTATCCTCGTCCTCGAGATAAGTATTTGACCTGCTGATCCACCTGCCCCTGGTTTGCCTCGAAACTTAGAGGCAGCACGTAGGAACGTATAGCGGGCGGGACAAAGGTCTTTTCGGGGGAGGCGGGGTTGCCAGCCCACCCGAGGCTGGATTGTACCAAGCAGACTCCCACCACTAAAGGAAGGAGGAATGATCTGAACCGGCTCTCAGTTTTCAAAGGTCCTCTTGTCGTTACTTCGGGGTCGCTCGGTTGGTTGGATAGCAGATTTGCGACGGGCGACCGCCGGAATCATTCTCTTGACTCTGTGCTCCTCGGGCGTTGGGTTGGCTACTCGCCGACTGTCAAGTTCCGCAGAAGGCCCGTGAAGTTATAGCGCAGCATTAAGAAAGCAGAACCATAACCGTAGTGGACGCTCCTCGTATAGCCGAGCTGGACGGAGATATTCTTATAATGATTGATAGTAAGATACACGCCATACCCATTGTCCCGGTCAATTTTCGTTGGCCCCGAACCATACGTGTTGACCAACTCGCCGCCCGTTTCGAAGAATTCATCCCAATAACGGCCCCAGTGTCCATCACCGCCGAGGAGATTATCCGGCGACACCAGCCGGCTATAGACCTTTTGGGGTCCCACCGGGGAGAGGCCGTAAAGGGAGCCTTCCAACTTGAACTCTTTCTTGATCGTAAATGCCCCGCCGGCTTCCCCACTTCCCATCAGGCCCAGGGTTTCATAGGGGCGCATCAGTTCATAAGGCCGGGGCATAACCTGCCGGTCTACGGTCCCGGTGCCGGCGTCGAAATTCAGGAAGGGGGTGAAAACGGTGTCATAATTAAGGATCTGGTAGTTGCGGTCCAGGTGATTGAACCACTGCGCCGTCAGCCGGCCGTTGGAATACGTCTTGACCATATTGAATCCGGCCGACCCGGTCAGCATGGTGGTGATGTTCGTACGGTCGCGCTTGGTATCGTAGCGAACGTCGATATACGGCGCCCCAATGATCGTCGTATCCCGCCAGTCATGCCCGTTGACGATAGGGAACGGGGTGCGAGTGGAATAGATGGGCAAGCCGATGTCGGCAGAGGTATGCGAATTGACCTTGTATCCGATGTCGAAGTCGTAGGTGAGCACATCCCCCATGTTAAAGTGGCTGCCCCCGACCTGCACAAAGGCAGTGGGCCCGGGGGCATCAGAGCTCTCACTGGCGCTGGCGGTTTTTTCCGGCGCGGCGGGTTTCTCCGGCTTGGCGGGTTTTTCCGCCTTGGCAGTTTTTCCCCTCCGGTGGAACACCTTGTGCAATATCCCCGTCTTCTCGGTTGTCCCCTCCTCGGCGGGTTTTTCCGGTGCGGCAGTATTATCCGGCGTGGCGGGTTTTTGGTCGGGAGTGGATTGCGCCATCCCGGATTGTGCCATCAAAAAGGCAACGAGCAGGAACGTGTAAATTAGCCTCACTTCACGTGTCCCTTTCCCAAGCAAATTTCTTCCCGCAGCAAACTCCTCAGCCGGAGGAGGGTGGGAGTCATGGCGTTTAGTGCTTCCTCTTCCACGCCTCTCCCCCTCCGAATCGCGGCCGGCGGGCTCGACTAACTCTCAGTTGTAACTTGCAAAGACAGAGCTTGATGAATTCGGATCGCACTTCTCATCTCAGATTTGATGCCAAGTTGTGGAACGTGGTGCAATGGGCAAAACTGCTAGACCGTGCGATCCCCAAGACAGTGGCTCATTCCGAGCGGCAAAACGTATTGCTGATTCCGACCCGCCCCCTTGCCCTGCGGTGGAAATCTTACCACATCTCCGCCCTTGGCCGCACGGCATCGCCGGTGCGGCCGGTAGTGGAACCTGCGTTGGCGTTGCAAATCCTCTACCGGCAACTACCAGAAACTTCCGGTTCTTCGAAGTCTCCGGAAAGGTGTGCTTATAAACCACCGCACCCTGAGATGCACATTTGCCGTATAGAGGTTTTAAGGTAGGCGAAAATTTTTGCTAGAATCTTTTTTACAATTTCCGCCACGGCTTCTGCAATTTTAACCTGATAATGCGAAACGCAGACTCATCACGATTGCTACTCACGCGGAGTCGTGCGCTAAAAACGATACCTCAGGAATTATATCAGCACAATAGAAGTTTGTGAAGTTTGTAAACCTGCGGGTAGCGGTACAGCTTGCTGTCGCGGCGCTCATCG
Organism: Terriglobia bacterium; assembly: GCA_049519635.1. GTDB lineage: Bacteria > Acidobacteriota > Terriglobia > UBA7540 > UBA7540 > Bog-366. The sequence continues at coordinate 12,645 of JBEKQO010000067.1, forward strand.
AGCGCCGGAGTTTATTGAAGCCCAAAGCCCGCGGTCCCTTTCTGCGTCATGGGAGGCTTCGACCACCGCTCCAAAAACGGAACCGTACCACTACCCATTGTTTCCAAACCTGTCGAACTGATGTATACTATTGAACAATGGGGGGGCCAGGTAGATAATCCCAGAAAATAATACGTAACCCCTCATGGTACTCGGGTACTATTGCATAGTAACGTTGGTACCTCCACTATGCATATCAGGAGTTTGTGGGGCCATTGATTCGCTAGAGAACCTTAGGTTCAGGCCGCTAGTAGGACGAAGGCAAAGTGAGTTGTCGGCGGCCCGATAGGGTTGGATGCGCGGAGAAATGGTCCCCCATCGTGAAACGACAATCAAATTCGGGTTTCACGCTGGACGGGGCCGTGGCGGGCATGGCCGTCAGTTTACCCCTGACTCCGGGTTCAGCGCCAGGAGGGGACTCCGTGCCGTCGCAGGAAAGGAAGCGGGGCCGGAAAACCGCCAACGCCGGTTCGGACCAAGGGTTTTCGTTGATGGAACTTTTGACGGTGATTGCCATCATTGGGATTGTCTCCGCCATGGCGCTGGTCGCTTTCTTTAAAGAGTTGCCGATGATCCGTGCCGACTCTTCCATGGAGCTCATGGAAGCTCAACTCCGCCAGGCCCGCGAGATTGCGTTGGACCAGAGGCGAAACATTCAAGTCACCTTCTCGGGCACGGGCACAATGGCGATCGTGGAGCAGACTCTGAATGTCACCACGACTCCCCCTACGGTTACTGGAACGACCACCTTGGGCAGCTTTGTCCTCGATCCTAATGAGATGGTGTTCACGGTTCTTACGGGTGTTCCGGACACGCCCGATGGCTTTGGCAATACCTCGGCTGTCTGTGTCACTTCCTCCGGTATCTGTTTTAATAATAGCGCTTGTGGCGCCACCCCTGCACTGCCTTGCACCATTACTTTTCAGGGCGACGGCACGGTGGTGAACTCCACCGGGACCAATATCAACGGCACGGTGTTTATGGGAACGGGGGGAAATAGCTTGACGGCGCGCGCCGTCACGATCCTGGGCTCGACGGGGCGCATCAAGGGTTACAGGTACCACGGAAACGCTTGGTTCTAGGGGACAGTTTATGGACCGACTCGTGCCCAGCCATGAACATTACGAGGGCGGCTTCACCCTGCTGGAGGTGATGATCTCCGCCGTCATCTTGATAACGGGCCTCCTCTCTCTGGCCTATACCTTTGGGGTGGGATTAGGCACCATAGGGACCGCCCAGGAGGATAGCACCGCCCGCCAGAAAGCCCGGCAAGCCATGGAAGATGTATTCACCGCTCGCGACACTCAGACCATCTCTTTCTCCCAGATTTGCAACGTTGGCAGCGGTCCAACCTGCATCTTTATAAATGGCTTCGAACCCATGTACACCGCGGGACCCGACGGAATCTTGAACACCGCCGACGATGGCACTATCGCCCCCCTCCCCGGACTTGTGGACAGCGCTAACGCGGGCGCTGGCAACATCCTGCCCACGGGCTGTAGCGCGGCGCCTTGCATCGAGACGATAGACACACCCGGGCCGGACGGCATCCTGGGAACGGCAGACGACGTTTTTGTTCCCCTGATGGGGTTTCAGCGGCAGATTCAAATCACCCAGGTCTCCAACCCCAACGTCAGCAACCTGAATCAGATCACGGTCACCATTAAGTACACGACTCCCAAGGGAATCACCCGTACCGTCACGCTCGTGGCGCTCATAGGACCTTATGAATAAGTCGTTTACCAAGTCGCCGCCGGCTCCCTCCTCACAGGGGTTCACCATGGCCGAGTTGCTTTTGGCCATGGCGCTGTCCTTGATCTTGCTGGGGATTGTTTTCGACATGTTCGACAAACTCAATAACGCCGCGGACCTGGCGGGCACCATGGCCGACGTCAACGAAAACCTGCGCGCCGGGATGAACATGGTTGCGCGTGATGTGAGCGCGGCCGGGGCGGGCATCCCTGTGGGGGGCTTTCCTTTGCCCAGCGGGGGTACACCTTGTGCGCCCATTCAAGTCCCGCTGCCCTCAGCTACGCTAAACTCCGTATGGCCGGCGGTCTTTACGCTCCCGACACAGTATTTTAATCCCGCGTGCAGCGGCAACTTGCAAGTCATCAATCCGGGATCGGGATTTGGGCCGACCGGCGGGAGTGGCGGCACGGCCATCCCCACCGACTCGATCACTCTGATCACCGTGAATCCATTGTCGCAATTGGGCCAATTTCAACTGTCCAGCATCACTCCCGTCACTACTTCCGGCGCTTACTGCTGCTTCCCCGGCGGCACCACCGGCGTCACCGTCACCGTGAATGCGGCCACCAACGGCGGGAACCCCATCAACGTCGCCGGGGCAAACTGGGTCCAGGTCGTTCCCGGCCAGTTGATCATGTTGACCAACTCATATGCCTCTGTCTTGCTCGCGGCCAGTACAGTTACGGCTACCACCATCACCTTTACCAGTGGTGACGCGGTGAATGACCCACTGCCCTTCAATCAATTCCCCCTCACGGCCACCAGCCCGACGAGCAATACCATCGCCCAGCTACAAACCCTGGGCGTCTCGCATGCCGCGAATGTCTACCCTGCGACCTACGCGTACCAAGTCACGATGACCACTTATTATTTGGACAGTGTCTCGAGGCCCCCCTACTGGATGCTGATGAAGCTTGTCGGCACGGGGGCGCCGTTGACGGGAGCGAACTTGGTCCAGTCGAACCCGCCACAGCCGGTGGCCATGGGGATCGACGCCTTGCAGTTCTCATTTAGCCTTTATCCCGCGGCGCTGCCGACGGACCCGACGCGGACGCTCACACTTGCATATCCCGCGAGTACCATTCGCAAGGTGAACATATGGTTGACCGCCATCGCGGATCATAAAAATCGAAAAAGCGGTTTGTATTATACGAATTCCACCGGCACGTCGGTGACGGCTCAGAACCTGGCTTATTACAACCAGTACTGAGGTGTCAGGTGGGGCAAGCGGCAGCAGCAGCCAGATAAGGAACAGAAGATGAAAAACCGGGAAACCAACGATTCGGGTGTAGTTCTCATCGTGGTCTTATTGCTCATGATGGTCATTACCATCATGATGCTGGGATTCTATTTTGAGACCACGGGGGAGCAGCAAGTGGCGGCGAGCGACCGTGACAACGCGGTGACTTACTACGCTGCGCAGGGCGGGCTTGAGAATATGAGTTCGGCGCTGGCGGCCTTATTCACCAGCACCGTCTCCCCCTCAGTCACCCAGATTACCGATCGGGCCGGCGCCACCTACCAGGCCGGCATCCCGGTTTATAATAACGTCGGCACTTTAACCAGCTCGGGGGTCAATTTCGAAGTCTACAGCATCACCAACCAGGCAACGCCCGCCACCACCAACCCAACCACCGCGGCCTGCACCCCGGGCCCCAGCGTCCTATGCTCGACTCCCGGCATCATTCCCGGCACTGGCCCGTTATCGGGACTGGAAGGAATCCTTACTCCCTTTTTGCTCACGGTAGTTGCCGCTGGCCCCAACAACACGGAAGTCAAGATGACGCGCCAAATCCAGGAAGTGGCGGTGCCCGTCTTCGAGTATGGGATTTTTTCCCAGACCGACCTCTCCTTCTTTGCCGGCTCGTCCTTCACCTTCGGCGGCCGTACGGCCACGAACGGAAACCTGTATCTCTCGGAAGGCGGGGCCACCCTGACTCTGAACGATAAGGTAACTGCCTTTGGAAGCGTCATCCGATCTCAGCTTTCCAACGGCCTCTCTACAGCCACCAACTATGCCACACCGGTCGAAGTGACGATCGGCACCGCCGGAGGTTGTCCTACGCCGACATGCCCGACTTGTACTCCCACCAATGCCACCAACTCATGCCGGGCGCTGGCGTTGACCGAGGGCAGCGTAACGGGCGGGCCGGGGAGCGCTGCCAACCCGAACTGGCAGACCCTCTCCATGACCACCTATGGAGGGTACATTCGGAGCGGAAGTACGGGAGTCAAGCAGATGAATCTGACCTTGGTGTTGGCCGGCGTGCCACCCATCGACATGATTGACCGCCCCCCCGCTGGGGAGCTCCTCACGTCAGTGGTCGCCCAGGAGCGCTTTTTCAACCAGGCCAGCGTGCGCATTCTGCTTTCCGACACTCCTTCCCAGATCACCAGCTTGCCCGGCGTTACTGCCACCGCGCCTTATCCACTCGCTGAGGGTACGGCCGCAGCCTCAGGGATGAGCAATATAATCCAGCGCACCAACTCAGCCAGTTCCTACTATCTTCCCCCGACCGATAGCTGCCATCCGCCTATTGCGGAATCCCCGGGGTGGGCGTCGGACAACGACTACATGATGAAATCCGGGACCACGCTGCTCGGCGGCTACATCAAAATTGAGGTCCAACTGAACTCTGCTCCAGGGACATGGCAGGATGTGACCAAGGAAGTCCTCAGTTTGGGAATCTCGAGGGATGTGCAGTCCTCCGGGACGTTGTCGCCGCTGGGGTGCACCAACATCTCCATCTTACACTTGGAGGAGGCAAGACCGTTCACGCCGGAGGGAGCGCCGACGCTCGCCGCCGGCGGTGGCGGCGGGTCGTTAACCAATGGGACAACATACTACTACGTCGTCACCCCCGTTATCTCTGCAGGTGTAGTCCCGGGAACGGAGGCGTCTTTTAAAGCCACGAGCACCGAGAAGATCGCGCTCACTTGGTCGGCCTACCCGGGCGCCACCGCCTACTACGTGTATCGCGGAACGAGTGCGGGGGGAGAGACCGGGTACATTAATGCGGGTGCGGTGACAGCTTATACAGACTCCGGGTCGGCGCTCACTGCCAGTACGCCTCCAACCACCATACTGAGTTCGACAACCGCCACCGCGGCGCCTACGAATTTCGTTCCCATCAATATCTACGACCCGAGGGAAGGGGAAGTGCGGGACAGTAACAACTTTACGACGGCGTCCATGAACGGGGTCATGAACCTTATGGAAGTGGACGTGGGCAACCTCCAGTCGTGGCTTGCCAATAGGCTCTGCACGGCCTCCACCGTTCCTACCTCGTGCCCCAGTGGCGCTCTGGCGTGGAACAACTCGGGCTATATCCTTTATGTTTCCGACCGGCGGGGCAACTGCAACCAGACAGCAGCCGCAACCGCGGGCGGCCCCTGCACGGCCAATGACACCGGCCAATACGGGTACGATGACATCGTCAACCCCTTATCCGGCACGGGGGCTCCCAACAATGTTCTCGATACCGGCGAGGACGTTGACGCAAACGGCGTGTTGGATACTTACGGGGGGATAGCACACACGATCAACGCCGCGAACATAGATACCAGCGGTGGCGCCATGTTCCCCACGGGTTCGGCGACAACCTTGGCGGCGTTCCTTGCCAGTCTTACCAATCCCGCCATTCCCGACGCCGCCCCTCTCTCCCGCATCACGTCCGCCGGGACGGGGCCGGGATTTTACGAGGCCCAGAAGAACTCCGTGCTCTTTTTCCGCCGCGCCGTGCGCCTGGTGGATGGAACGTTGGGCAATTTACCCCCTTACGCCGCGGCGAATTTAGCGACTTGCCCCAACGCGGCAACTCCCGCCACCAACCCCTCGGGGGGCGGATTCACCGTGGCGGCGGAGAATCCTGTCTATATCTGGGGCGATTACAATGCCAGCCATACGGTCGGGGCGTTTAGTCCTGACCCGTCAGCCACTTGCCACGTGCCGGCGGCGGTGTTTGCCGACGCCGTCACCCTGCTCTCAAATGACTGGGTAGACAGTGAAACCTTCGCCAACCCGACAAGCGTTGCCAGCCGCCCCGCCGTCGTTGATCCCACTTTCTACAGGGTGGCGGTCATCGGGGGTAAGAATATTTCTTTCCCGCTGCCCACCTATACCGTCCCCGCTGCTCCGAACGAAGACTTCGGGACCGACGGGGGGGCTCACAACTTCCTTCGCTATATCGAAAACTGGAACGGCACGGCGCTGAATTATTTCGGCTCCATGGTAAGCTTCTACTACTCCCAACAGGGAACGGGTATTTACAAGTACCCTAACACGGTCTACCTCCCCCCCTCGCGAAATTATGCTTTCGATTCGGACTTTAACAGCGTCGTATCGCTGCCGCCCGGCACGCCGCGCTTTACGAACGTGAACATTTTGTCTTATCAACAGGAAACTCTGTCCACCCAGTAGCCGGGAGGCCACGGCCGGCGGCAGTAGGTGAGCTTCAGGTAGTAACGGCAGTCCAAGTTGGCCCGGCGCGGCCACACTGCCGAAGTTGAAATCCCCGTAATTTCCGGCCCTCCCTTCCCCAGCAGGGCAGGATTCGAGCGCCTCGACAGCGTCGCCGCCAATGGTGCGGCAACGATTATCTCTCCCTAGTGCATGCAATGGGTTCGCCCGCGTTTCTCACCCCGGGTTTGGAAGGGCAGGACTTCACAGGCTGCGGAAAAACCCTACAATGATGTCATCCTGAGCCCATTCGCTGTCATTCTGAGCGTAGCGAAGAATCTCGCTCTGCCGCTCAGGGTGGACTGCGCGAAGGATCTCGCTCTGAGTATTTTCAAGGCAATGCGAGGATCTTCGTCGCCGCTGCTCCTCAGAATGGCGGCGCTTTTGGGTTTTTCCGCAGCCTATTTAGGGGAATGACTTACTTGGGTCACCCAGTAAGGCGTTAGATAAAAGCGGTTAGGGCGCAGGGGTGAGGCGGCGCGCAGGATGGCAGTTCGCAGGAACGGCTGATCTGAAAATGCTCCCATCCTCAGTTGAGGAGGGGGTAGGGGGTGGTGCTGATTGCGACTTGATGTTTTCGGCTTCGGGGGATAACCACCCCGGCGCTCGGCGCGCCACCCCTCCTGAATCAGGAGGGGAGTTATGATCATCATTCGCGGCGAGCAAAGCCTCATGCGCGTCTGTGCGGTTGAACAGGTGGGTGAATGAAGTAAGTCATTCCCCTATTTAGCCCCGTCCTTCCACCGGCCCCATCCAAGCGCGGTGAGAAAAGCAGGCTACGGGCTGGGGGCTAGCGCCATGCAGTTTGCGTGGGGGATTCGGCGGCAGGGGAATTAGGCTGCCGCGCTCGCACCTTCCTTTTGATATACTGCCGGGGTGCATCGGTCCGCGCGGCCGGACGCAGGTGGATGTGGGACGATGAAACGCAGACCGATCCTGGTTGTTACGGGGCTCCTGCTGGTGGCTTTTGGCCTGGGGTTGTGGATGGGTTCGCGATTTAGCCGGAGGCCGGCAATGAGTGCGGCAGCCCCTTTTGTGGCAGCGCCCTTACCCTTTCCGCCCGCCCGCGTCGCTGGCAGGCCCGTTGCGAGTAGCTCGTCGCCTGCCTGCGTGGACATTCGCAATGCCGGACCGGAAGTGGGCAAAAGCGGCTGCGTTGCCGGGCTTGTCCTGAAAGTTTTTTCCGCCCGGAGCGGGAACACCTTCCTGGATTTCTGTCAGGACTATCGTGCCTGCCCGTTTACCAGCGTGATTTTTGCTCCCGACAAAAATAAGTTTGGCGACTTGGAATCTTTGCAGGGGAAGCGAGTGGAGATTCGGGGCGACGTTGTCGCTTACCAGGGCCGCGCGGAGATTATCATTCGTGATCCTGAGCAGGTTCGCAGCGCGCCCTGAAGAGCCCTAGGCGGAAGGCCGTAAGCACCAGGCCGTATGGAGTTGGCAGAAGAATCGGGTGATCCGCTGATCGGGTAATCGGGTGAACAGAAAAGCATTTCATGCCGAGGGGCAAAGTTGATGAAGGCGCAAAGAAAACTAACCCGTTCCCCTTTGCGGGCCTTTGCGCCTGGGCGTCTTGGCGTGAGGTTGTCCATTGCCGGGGCGCCAACTGCCTTCTGCCTTCTGCTTACTGCCTTCTGCCTTCAGCTTATTGCTTACTGCCAACTGCCTCCCGCCGCTTCTGCGCCCCCCGGGGAGGTTACAAAACAAGCGGCGGACCTCATCCTGCAAGGGTTCGATCTCCTGGGTCAGCACGACGCCGGAGGTGCAGAAAAGGCCTTCCGCCAAGCCATCGAAGTGCAACCGGAAGTGGAGCCTGCGCACCGCGGCTTGGGTTTGGCGTTGCGGGAGGAAGGCCGTCTGGCCGACGCCTTGCGCGAATTGCAAACCGCCACGCAGTTAAATCCCGATGATTCCGACGCCCACTACACCTTGGGTTCGGTGGCGTGGGCGCTCAGCATGCCGTCCAACGCCCCTCCGGGTAAAAAGGGAGGACTGACTTCCTCAGACTATCAGAATCTCGCGGGCGCGGAATTTTCGAAAGCCCTTGCCCTGAGCCCCAAGGACCCCATGTTGCGAATCAGCCTGGCGGTTCTCTATCTTGACTCCGACCGGGCGCACGAGGCGATTCCCCAGGCGGAAGAAGCGGTGCGCATCGCGCCCGGCAACGCCGCGGCTCACGTCACCCTGGGACGCTCCTATTTCGCCAGCGGAGAAGAAGAGAAGGCGGCGTCGGAGTATGAGGCGGCGGCCAAGCTTGACCCCCAGGACGGCGGCGCCTATTTCGCCTTGGGCCAAATGCGCATGTTCCAACGCCGCACGCAGCCGGCGGAAGAAGCGCTGCGCCACGCCATCCAGGTTTCACCGAACCTGGGGCCCGCCTATGCCGCGCTGGCGCAGATTCTTACCGGGGAGGGAAAGAATGCAGAGGCTCGCGGGCTGCTGGAGAAGGCTGTAACTCTAAATTCCCAAGATTGGCAGAGCCAATACGAGCTTGCGGTGCTGCTCAATCAAGCCGGAGAGACGGCGCGCGCAACGGACCTGCTGGCGAAGGTCCTGCAAGTCAATCCGGACTTTCCGGGGGCGCGCGAGCAACTGGCCAATGGCCTTTTGCGCCGGGGTGATGTGCAAGGGGCCGCGGCTTTGGCGGGGAAGATGATTGCGGAGGATCCGCAGGGTCCGGAGGGTCATCGCATCATGGCGTTGGCGCTGTGGAAACAGCGCGATTACGATGGCTCGCTCTCCGAGTGCGCCATGGCTCTTAACGCCGACCCGAATTCCAGCTCGATGTTGGTGGTTCAGTCCATCGCGTTCTGGCAGGCGGGAAATAAGAAGGATGCCCAGAAGGCCTTCCGTGACGCGGCTAAAATTGATCCCAAAGTGGGCACGGCAGATGTCTTCTGCCGCCTGCTGCTTTGCGATGCGCACGATATTAACATCGTCAGTGATTTCCTCCATAAAAACCGCTGGGTGCTGGCGCCTCAAACGCAACCCTGAGCCGGATTTCTCATACTTGAGGCGAGGGGGCGAAGCTTTACGGTTGGCTGGGAACGCATCCCTTCCGGCAATCTGAGCATCGACGTATTGGGACCCCTGGCTGCCGGCCGCGTTTGCGGCGGCGAAGCGAAATAACCCCATCCGGTTCGGAGGAATTCATGGCGATTTATTTCGTGGAGAAGGTTGTTGATGGCGTCTTGCTGTTGGATTTGCGCGGACGCATTACGCTGGGTCCGGAAACGGAGGCGGTGCGCACAAAATTGAAGCAATTGCTCAATGCCGGCCAACACCGCATCATCCTGAACCTGGGAGAGATTACCTACCTTGATAGCGTAGGACTTTCAACCCTGGTTGCCTGCTATACTTCCGCCCGCAATGCCGGAGGAGACTTGAAACTTCTTCACCTGCCCCGCGGAGTCCAGCACCTCTTGCAGATTACGCGGCTCAGCACGGTATTCGAAATCTACGAAGACCTGGCAAGCGCGGTGGAATCGTTCCATACGGAAGAGCAATAACGGCGGCCGAGCCGGAATGACACATTGTCGCGCCTCCTCCTTTTCGCATTCTCATATCGCATTCTCATTTCTTTGACAAAGAACTTGTGTGCTGGTAGAGTGTGCCCCAACGCAAGAGGTAACTTCACTGGCAATGGTGACTGACCCGCCACAAAAGGCCCCTTACGCAAATCGAGGTGTCTATGCAAGGCACAATCAAGCGAGTCATCCGTGACCGTGGATTTGGGTTCATTCGTTCCACCGATGGCCAAGAGATATTTTTCCATCGCAGCAGCCTTCAACAACTGAACTTCGATGGGTTGAAAGAAGGCGAAGTGGTTGAGTTTGAGATGGAGCGCGGCGAAAAAGGACCACGGGCCACCAGCGTCCGGTCGGGCGAGAAGTAAGCTCGCAAGCTTCGCGTCCCCCCCACTGAAATTGGGTCTTTCCTGCCTTCGGGGAGAACTGTCTCTGCCCAAGAGCGCCGGCCCTGCGGCATACACGCCGGACTACCCAGTTGCCGCATTACCGTGTTGGGGACTCTCCCGGTGGTATCTTTTTGCCCGGAACGCATGAATTAACTCGCGGGCGGAAGCCGCATGAAACGAGATTAGCTCGAGCCCCGCAGTTCGCGTTCTCCCCCGTCAATTCAATGCGATTTTAGGCTTCCCCCGCCGGAAGGTGTCTTGCGCTGGCCTGGTCCGCGCACGAGGCGTGAGGGAGAGCTGCGCCACGTGCGTTGGAATCCGTTCGTACCGGTCAACGATACGGCCTATCATCAACTCGCTCTCTTCAGCCAATCGGCGTACAACCAGGGAACGGTATCCACAGTTTTCCCCCATCTGCCCCCAGGGCTACTTGTGGAAGGGGATTCCGGTGTCGGCGGGAATCCCTACCACTCATCCTACGCGGTTTTTGATCCGCGGATCGGGTTCGCCTATGACCTGTTTGGCAACGGCAAAACGAGTATCCGAGGCGGTTTTGGAATCTACCAGCAGCAATCGACGGCCAACACGATCAACCCCACCTTCAGTCCCTTCAGCGTTAACGTCACAGTATCCTTTCCCGGTAGCACCGCCAATCCATACCAGGGAATTTTGGATCCTTTCCCGATCTCTCCGCCCACACCCTCCAACCTGGTATTTCCCTTGCCCGAGGCAATGAATCCTTACGGTCCGGGAATGAAGGCTCCCACAATTCAGCAATGGAACGTTAATATTCAACGCCAATTGACGGCCTCCACAGTCCTGACGGTGGCATACGAGGGGGCCGAGAGTTATCATCTGTTTGGCTCGCTCCCTTACAATGCTGCGGTGTATAACCCCTCTCGCGCGCGCAACCAGAATCTACTGGAAACCAACCAACGCCGCCCGCTCTATCCTAACTACCAAGGCATCTCGCTGGGCGCCACCGTTGGGACCTCCAGTTACAATGCCCTTCTGATTTCTGTCGAGAAGCGCATGTCACACGGCCTGACATTTTTGGGAGGTTACCGCTGGTCAAAGTGCCTGGATGAAGGGGGGCAAACCTTTGAGGAAGCTTTCATGGATACTTGGGACTACAGCAGTCCCAACCCCGGGTTCGATCGTGGCCCCTGCACCTACAACACACCCAATGAATTTCATTTCAGTTACGTTTGGAATCTGCCCAAGCATGAAGTCTCTAGGTTTTGTGGGAAAGAACATTATAAGCGGATGGCAAACCAACGGCATTCTGACGGTTCAAAGCGGCCAACCCTACTCCGTGGTTGCGGGGGTCGACAACTCCCTTACCGGCATTGGCCTGGATCGCGCCCAGATTGTGGGTAATCCTTCCTTGCCTTCCAGCCGGCCGACCGGTCAGAAGGTCAGCGAGTGGTTTAATACCAGCGCCTTTGCCTTTAGCCCTCTGGGCACCTACGGAGACTCACCGCATGACTTCCTCGCGGGGCCAAGCTTTGCCGATTTTGACTTTTCGCTTGTCAAGTCGATTCAGATTCGCGAATCACAACATCTGGACTTCCGGGCGGAATCTTTTAACTTGTTCAATAATCCGAATTTTGGCAATCCCGTGGCCAACCTCAGCTCGTCAAGCAATGGGCAGGTGCAAACGGCGGGCTCGCCCAGAATCATCCAATTCGCACTCAAGTATTATTTTTAGGCCAAACACCTCTTCCGCCGCGGGTGGCGCATGCATTGCTTCTCAGGTATGCGTCCCCCGCCTCTCGCGCCTGCTGGTCAGGGCAACCGATCCGTCGCCAGGATGGACCCGTCCTCCAGGTATTGCCGGGAACTGACCCACGACCCCGCCGTAGGGTGATGGTTGACCGGGTGAGAAAATCCGCCGCGGCGGAGGCATACGCGGTGCTTCGCCACGGGGGCAGGCGCAGTTCGGCCCGGCATCGGGAGGTCCGCTCTACACCCGCCGCCGCACGGTTTTTGCTTGACAAATAGGCTAGTGGAGTTATAAGGGAGTCCTGCTGGCGCTGTGGCCGCCGGTCGTGACTCACCCGAACCCCAGGGCCCCTTCCTATTACTTCCACTTCGTTGTGGTAGGCGGAGAAGTCCGCTGCCTCAACTCGAAAGCAAAATCATCGGCAAGTGGACACGGGGGAAGTGGGCGTAGCCGGTCGGTTTGACGCGCCGTTCAATGAGTCAAAATGAAGGTCCACCCGGCTTTGTTGATGAAAATAAAGGGTTACGGGAATTTTCAACAGACAGAATATCCGTGTGTCCCGCGACAAGACGCCACCTTCTCCCCAGGAAACCATAAATCAGCCGCTGGACGCAAAGCGCCCGCATGAACATTGACTTCTTAAACCGGATTGGTCATTCTCACCCTATAGTGATTATTCGGAGGTTGATGAAAAAAGGGTAGCGCCGACCTTTAGGTCGGCATATTTCGCGAGTATCCGACCTGCTGACCTGAAGGTCAGCGCTGCACCACCCCGTCAACCCGCTAGGATCAAATGTAACTATGAAAAAGATTCAGATCTACGATACGACTTTGCGCGACGGTTCGCAGGGTGAAAACATCTCGTTTTCCCTGGAAGACAAGCTCCATATCGTCAGGAAACTCGATGAATTGGGAGTGGACTATATCGAAGGTGGATGGCCCGGCTCGAACGCCAAAGACGTGGCCTTTTTTGAGCGCGCGCAGGAGCTGAAATTGAAGCATGCCAAACTCGCGGCGTTTGGCAGCACCTGCCACCCTCGCCACGGCGTGGCTCACGACAAGAACTTGCAAGCGCTAATCGAAGCCGGCACGCCGGTGGTGACGATTTTCGGGAAGACCTGGGACCTGCACGTCAAAGTGGCCTTGGGTGTATCGCTGAAGGAGAACCTCGACCTGATCCGAAATTCCGTAGCCTTCTTGAAATCCCATGGCCGGGAAGTGATCTATGACGCCGAGCATTTCTTTGACGGGTACAAAGCCGACCCGGCCTATGCCCTGGAGACGCTCCAGACCGCGGAGGAGGCGGGAGCCGACATCCTGGTGTTGTGCGACACCAATGGCGGCACGATGACCGCCGAAATTCGCGAGCGCTTTCAAGCTGCGGCCCAACAGGTCAAAGGGCCCCTGGGCATTCACACGCATAACGATTGCGAGATGGCGGTCGCTAATGCGATTGCCGCGGTGCAGCTGGGTGCGGTGCAGGTGCAAGGCACGATCAACGGCTATGGAGAACGGTGTGGGAATGCCAACCTGTGCTCGGTGATTGCCAACCTCGAGTTAAAGCTGGGAATGCGCGCGATTGGCAAAGAGAGCCTCAAGCATCTTACGGAAGTCTCGCATTACGTCAGCGAGCTTGCCAACCTGCCTCCGCGCCAGGATCTCCCCTATGTCGGCAAGAGCGCCTTCGCCCACAAAGGCGGCATACATGTGAGCGCGGTGATGAAAGAGACCTCCGCTTATGAACACGTGGATCCCACGGTGGTCGGCAACGAACGCCGTGTCCTGGTATCGGAGCTTTCGGGCAAAAGCAATGTGATCTATAAGGCGGTCGAGCTGGGCCTCAAGATCGACCAGGATTCTCCCGACGCCAAACTGGTGGTAGACAAGCTCAAGGAGATGGAACATGACGGATACCAGTTTGAGGGAGCGGAAGCGTCCTTTGAAATGCTTTTCGACAAGCTGGTGCATCATGCCGCAGAGTTTTTTGAGCTGGATGGATTTCGCCTGACCACGGAAAAAAAGGGAGGGGGCGAACCCTATTCGGAAGCGGTCATCAAGCTGCGCGTAGACGGCAGAGAAGAACACACTGCGGCGGAAGGCGTGGGCCCGGTCAGCGCCTTGGACCGAGCGTTAAGGAAGTCACTCACTACCTTCTTCCCTTGCATTAAAGACATTCGCTTGACCGATTATAAAGTGCGCGTGCTGAACCCCAAGGGCGCCACTGATGCCAAGGTTCGCGTGCTCATCGAATCCAGCGATGGCCATGACACCTGGGGAACCGTGGGGGTTTCCGAAAACCTCATCGAGGCCAGTTGGCAGGCCTTGGTAGACAGCATCACCTACAAACTTAAAAAGGAATATGGTTACAAGCAGAAGGTGGGCGAGGGGCGTGCGGCGGAGTGAGGGGGTTCTAGAGTAGGGGGGGGTGGCGCACCCCCCCAACATTTCAAAAAAGGAGAAACAGCCAACGGCGGTTTATGAAAAAAGAAAACACAAGAAAAAAACAAAAAAAAAAAATGAAATTTTGTTTATGACGTCCCGATGGTGATCGGGCACGAGTTTGTGGGTGAAATTGTGGAGGTCGGCTCGAACGTCGCAGATTTTTATGCCGGTGACATCGTGAGCGGGGAAGGGCACGTGACCTGCGGGCGCTGCCGGAATTGCCTCGCGGGCCGGCGCCACCTTTGCGCTTACACTCAAGGAGTCGGCGTCAACCGGGCGGGTGCATTCGCGGAATACATCGCGCTGCCCATGGCCAACATCTGGCGGCATCACCCCTCCGTGGATCAGGACGTCGCGGCCATCTTCGATCCGTTCGGAAACGCCGTTCACACCGCCCTGTCCTTCCCGCTCCTGGGCGAGGATGTACTGGTTACCGGAGCCGGTCCGATTGGCCTGATGGGAGCGGCGGTCGCGCGGCACGCAGGCGCACGGTATGTGGTGATAACTGACGTCAACCCCTTTCGACTAGGGTTGGCCAAGAAAATGGGCGTGACGGTCGCCTTGAATCTTCGCCAAGGCACTCTGCTCCAGGTACAAAAGCAATTAGGCATGCTTGAAGGCTTCGACGTTGGGCTGGAGATGTCGGGCAATGGTGATGCCCTCCGCGACATGCTCGACAATATGAGCCATGGCGCGAAGATCGCCCTGTTGGGTATTCCCAAGCGCGCAACAGTAGTGGATTTGAACCCGGTGATTTTCAAGCTGCTTACCATCAAGGGAATCTACGGCCGCGAGATGTATGAAACCTGGTACAAGATGACCATGATGCTCCAATGCGGACTGGATATCAGCCCGGTGATCACGCATCGCTTCCCCAGTGAAGAGTTCATCAAAGGCTTTGAGGCCATGGACTCGGGCGAATGCGCCAAGGTCATCCTCAACTGGATCTGACGTAAAAGGCGCGGCAGTCAATTTGAGTGGGCGTGGCGAGGACTCGTGTTCGGTCTCTATGCTCACGGCTGAATAGGCGGATTGGAGGTCGGCCGTGGTGAAAACACTTTGGGGGTTCGTCGCGCTCATTTTGCTGGCTGCGTGCGCCGCCGGGGGCCAGAGCGGTTCCCCCATCGTTTTCCGCAACACGAATCCCCCGGTGGCCTACGTGGGGTCAAAGTCGTGTACGGGTTCCCGCTGCCATGACGCGACCAGCCGCGACTACCCGCAAACGCCCATGGGGCACTCCATGGCTCCTGCCAACACCCCCGCGGAACTCGAAAAAGCGCCCAAGCTCGCTACCGTCTTCGACTCAAAACTGAACCGCTATTTCGAAGTCTATCGGGACGGCTCCAGCCTTTACCAGAGCGAGTACCAGCTCGACGAAAATGGCAAGGCGATTTTCAAGACCCAATACCGGCTTGATTATGTGGTGGGGGCCGGGTTTACCGGCTACACCTACCTGTTCCATCGGGATAACTGGCTATTCGAAGCGCCCCTTTCTTATTATACCAAGACCCAACAGTGGGAACTCTCGCCGGGTTATGCGACGCAAGGGCAAGACCATGGTTTCACCCGGCCAATTACCACCCGTTGTTTGGTTTGCCACAACGGTCAGCCCGAGCCGGAGCCGGGACGCGACGGCATGTATAAGGCGCCGCCGTTCCGGTTCGGAGAACACGCAATCAGTTGCGAAGCCTGTCACGGCCCCGGCGAACTCCATGTCCGGGAACTGGCGAAGGGACATGGGCGAAAGCGCCCCGCGGTGGATACCTCCATCGTCAACCCGGCCAGGCTTTCATCCCGTCTGGCTGATGACATCTGCATGAGTTGCCATCAGATGGGGGCCCCGGACATCTTGCAGCCGGGCAAGGAATATCTGGATTTCCGGCCTGGAGCGCCTCTTTACCAGACGGTGGCGCTGTTCAAGCTCCCCGTAAGGGAAGACCAACGGGCGGAAGCGGATCGCCTGGAAACTCTCCCTCCCGTGAGGGGAAGTTTGGAAATTCCTCTCTGGTGGAAAATCTCCCGGTTGGAAATGAGCAAATGCTTTCAAGCCAGTCAGGGGCGGCTGTCGTGTATCACCTGTCATGTGATCCACCACCCGCCCACACCCGAGAATCAGGTGGCCTACTACCGTGAAAAGTGCCTGGGCTGCCACACCAACGCGAGTTGCCGGCTGGCCGTCAAAGAGCGCATGCAACAACAGCCGCCCAATGATTGTGTGGGCTGCCACATGCCGAGGAGAATGATAGCGGGAATTCCCCATTCGGATGATACGAGCCACCGCATCGTGGTCCGCGCCGGACAGGCGCTGCCGGATATGGCTTTCCAGCAGCCCCCGCCGGACCTGCCCGGCCTGCTTTGCCTCAACCGGCCCAAGGATGATCCCCTCCCTCTCTTGACCAAGTTAGCTGCTTATGCGGGAGCGATGCGGAAAGATCCCAGCCTGAAGAAAGACTACCTGGAGGTTTTGGAGCAGTTGCGCCAGTCAGTGCCGGAGGATCCAAAGGTGCTCACGGCTCTGGGTCTTAAAGCCGTGGACGAAAGGGACGACGCCAAGGCGGTTGACTACTTCTCGCGGGCACTCGACCACGGGCCGCAAGACCCCACGACATTGTTGCATCTTGGCGAAGCGCTTGCGCAGAGCGGCAAGGGTGAGGAAGCGGGCAAGGTCTTAGAGCGCCTCGTCGCCGCCTATCCTTATGCACGGCCCTACCGCAGGTTGTTGGCCATCTGCTACCTCAAGGAAAACGATGAACAACGCGCACGCGAGGTCATGAAACAGCAACTGGAATTCTTTCCGGAAGACTCCCTGGTGCGCGAACTGCTGAAGAAGCTCGAAGCGCCGGGGCCTTGACGCAAGCGGCACGTCAAGGCCGCATCCTTTGGCGCACCATTAGCAAGTCAACGGTCAGTGATTTGCTAACCGTGCGCTTCCACCCATAAGTGAACATGGCCGATGCATAGGCCGCGCGGTATTTTAAGTTGTCTAGCCCCCTTGCGCGGCCTGCTCCGTCTGTTATGATTCCTCCCAGGCTAGGCAGAGCGGGAGGATTTTTCTGGCATGAGCGAAACTGTTCCTCTGGGTAAGGTAATATTTGGGATTCGACAGCGCATGGGGTTGAGTCAAGATAAGTTCTGTCGGCTTCTTAACGTAACAAAAGGCGCTCTTACGCATTGGGAACACGGGCGGAGTACTCCAACATTTATGCATCTGGTCGCAATACATGCGTTATGCCGGTCTCCTCGCGAACGTAAGCGATTGGAAGCTTTTATGGCGCAGAGGGTAAGCCGGATCAGCCAAATTTACCCAATCTAGTCGTTCCGGCTGGCGCCAATCCCTGTTCTTTGGGACCGGCGATTTTCCAAAGAAATTTGGGCAGGTCCTCTTTTGACAACAAAAGGCCGCGGACCCACCGAACAGGCCCTCGCTACAATGTCTCACCTCAGCCGGCTAGTAAAACGGCAGGCTGCCGGAGTGTAATCGCGCGCCAATGCCTTGCGGGAAGAGAGTCCCTTAAGGAGATCGCAGACGTCAAAAAGCGGCCGTTTGCGCCGGCCGGCTTGACAGCCAAGAGGAATCGTTTCCTGGCCGTGATGAAAGATCCCACCGCCGCCAAAGATGTCAGGGGCAGCGAAAAGACAGTTGATAGTCCGCCCGAGAGAGCGCAGAATGCTGCGTAAGAGTTCTTCCGGGTCGGTGTCGCAGCAGCTTTCTGCCGCCATGCTCTGCTCCGGACCGTCTTCGGCGGAGAGTGCCGTGCAGACAGGGGAACCCAAGACGCGGCTTACCGACCGCCGCGACAGCAGATTGAACATAACCCCGAGATCGCGGGAGGGCTCACGGTGCCTCGAAAGGGATGTGGGACAAGCATCCATGGGATTTGCGGGGCAGAGACGCGGGCTTCAACACCATTGTGGCGCAGTTAGCCGCATGGCGCAGGAAAAGGGTTCGGAAAAGCAGAGCCTCTGAGATTTACATCGGGATGGCGTGAGTCCGGTGCGGGCCGCCGGCGATTCCAAGTGCGGGCGGAATACTTCAGTCGAGGTGCCACGAATGAGCCAAACGAATGCTGATCTGGGGGATTCTGAAAGTGGTGGGCATGAGATTTCAGCGGCAGCGACCCCTACCGAGCAGAATCCTGCGATGGTAATTCTTGCCATCGACGATGATCCGGGAATTCTCGGATTTTACAAAGCGATCATGCGCGGCATGGGCGTCCGCTTCGAAAGTTCCACCGATCCCAGGCAGGCGATGGATCTGGTAGCGGCTCACGACCCAAGCTTGGTGATTCTCGATGTGACCATGCCCGGCCTTGATGGAATGGAACTTCTCCACCGGATCAAAAGTCGCGACCCGCAGACTCGCGTCGTCATGATTACGGGTAACTACATGATTGATATGGCGGTAAAGGCTATCCAAGAAGGTGCGATCGACTATGTCTGCAAGCCCGTCACGGCGGAGAAACTGCGGGAACTGGTCAATCGCGTTCGAACCTTGATCACCCAGGAGGAGCGAACCCGCACCCTGGTGCGGGAACTTGCAGAAGTGTCCAATCTGGAAGGCATCATCGGCCGCAGCCCACGGATGTTGGAGGTTTTCGACCTGATTCAACGGGTGGCGCCGCACTTCCGCACCGCGGTCATTATCGGTGAATCGGGAAGCGGGAGGAAAACCGTGGCCCGGGGCCTGCACAATCTCAGCCCCGGTAAGAACCAGCGTTTTGCCGTTTTCAAAAGTGAATTCGCAACTGAGAA
The DNA here is from genome assembly GCA_049519635.1 of Terriglobia bacterium. Classification (GTDB taxonomy): domain Bacteria; phylum Acidobacteriota; class Terriglobia; order UBA7540; family UBA7540; genus Bog-366. The sequence goes on from JBEKQO010000067.1 coordinate 31,731, forward strand.
TCCCGTGGAGAGCCAGCCTTCCAACCAGGGGAGTGGGGGTTTTACCGGTGCAGTCGTGCGCGAAGCTGAACTTTTCGAATCGGCTATCGGCGGAACCGTCTTCCTGGACGAGATTGGCGACCTAAGCGGAGCCACGCAGCTCAGACTCTTACAACTCCTTGACCAAGCGGCGGCCAAGGAAGCAAGTTCGCCGCTGGCCCCACAAGAGGAGCTACGTGTCATCGCGTCTACAAGCCGCGATATACAGGCGGAGACTCAATCGGGTCGGTTCCGGGCTGACCTCTGGTACCGCTTGAGTATGGTTCAGATTCACCTCCCGCCCCTGCGGGAGCGGGCGGACGACATTCTGCTTTTGGCGCACCATTTTCTAACTCAATACAGCGCTCAATATGGGAAAGCTGTCCGGCGGATGTCGCTTGGCGCCGAGGCTGTTTTGGTCGCTTATTCGTGGCCAGGAAATGTCTCCGAACTGGCTAATGTCGTAGGCAGAGCGTGCATGCTCGCCGAGGGCAATGTTCTGGACTGCGGCGACCTGCCAGCGGGAATAGTTTTGCCGGGCTATGGCGTCGACGTTTTGGGCAGCAGTGGGCGCGGACTGAGCCTTCCCGTTGGCCAGAAATCTTCTTCCACCGAGACCTTGCGCCAAAAGGTTCGAGATATGCTCGAACACGATCGGGACGAGCGGGCCACCTAAGCTGCGCATCGCGGTTCTGAACGCGCGCGAGGCGCCGGGGATTGCCGCCGCCAAGCTGCCGCCTCTGACTTCGCCCGCAAGCGTGGAGATCCGCTCCACGCAAATGAAGGCGATCGAGCCACCCGGCCTCCTCATTGCGCGTGAGTAATCGGCGTTAATTTATCCGCGCCCCCGGCGCCGTGCCTGACTGCTTATGCGCTTCTGCCTTTTGTTTGTACATGAGGGCGTCGGCGCGAGCCAAGACCTCTTTGATACCCTCGCCGGTTTCCCACTCGACCAGGCCGATGGCGGCGTTCATATGGACTTTGGGCCCGTCCGGTCCGGTCCGGAGGGTGTAACTGCCAAAGACCCATTTTTGCATGCGCTCGACGTGCGATTGAGCTTCCTTGAGGTTGCCATCGAGGACCACGATGAATTCATCGCCCCCCCATCGTCCGACCACGTCCGTGGCGCGTGAGGCGGAGCGCAATTCCGTGGAAAATTGCTTGAGCAGATCGTCGCCCGCGAGGTGCCCGTAGGTGTCATTGACTTGCTTAAACCCGTTGAGATCCAGCATCACCACGCAGAAGGGTTGCTGCACGGCGATGCGGCGTTGCACCTTGGTTTCGACCCCCTGCCGATTGTCCAGTCCCGTCAATGTGTCATGGGAAGCTCGCTGCTCGGCCTGTTCCAGTTTTGCCTGATAAGTCGAGACTTGCGTGCGCAGCGCCGCCACGGATTCCCGGCCGTCCTGCTCCATTTTATCGACGCATCCTTTCAGTTCTTTAGCCCCGCGCACGATCGCGGCCCGGATTTGGGGCAGGTCCTCGAGCTTGGCGAGCGCCTGGAATCGCTTGGTGAACTCACCGAATTGGGCGGCGTAACGCTGATCGCGCTCCGCCACCGACTCCGCCGCACACGCCAGCACCAGCAGGATTTCCCTGACATCTCCGGCGCGCTCCTGAAAGTACTCTACCGTATGCTCCCCCCACTCCAGGAGTTGCTGTTCCACGTGCCCTTCCGTCTCTTTGATAAGGGGTGGAGTGACCGTTTTGGCAAGGCCTTCGGCCAGAAGCATCAGGCCGCGCTGGAGCCCGGGACCCAGCGATGGGCAGGCCCGAAGCCCACTGTTTCCCATGGCGCCCAGCGCTGCCCGGTACGCCTCCAGAATCGCGACCAGAAGCTCCTCCGCGCTCGACGGGCGGTACTTGTCCAGTTCGTTCGAGTCCAGGTCCAGGTACTTTTTTATGGATATCACCGCTCGCCCATCTTTTCCGCTCCTCGGGGAGGCCGGATGAAAATAGTATATGGAACCAAGGGGCTGCCCGCGAGGCTCGCCGGTGCGGCGCCGCAAGCGTTCCCCCTTCTTCATCGGCACTCCCCTGCCAAAACTTTAAAGGGTGCACTGGCTGACCACACGCTCGCCCCAATACTGTTCACTTAAGCTGACCAATCCCAATTCGACCCCCTCACCCACCGCCTTGCGGTCCCCCCTCTCCCTCCGGGAGAGGGCTTTTAAGTATTGATTTTAGCCCTCGCCCCCTTGGGGGAGAGGGGGGACCGCAAGGCGGTGGGTGAGGGGGCCCCACATTTTTGTTTGCGGATTTGCCGAGATGTATACACTTGCATTAAAAAGGCTCTAGCCCGCATTTCTCCCCACGATTTTGGAGTCGGCAAAAGGATTCATCCTCTCACCTGGCACTGCCGATAACCGATATGGGTTAGTGTGTCACGCTGGGGTCTGGTCGTCGGCCCTGCCCGGGCATCGGTCTATGGAGACAACCACGTTTGACGCGATCGCAATGAGGAGCCCTGCCGGCGAGCGGTTGGCCGAAGTGAGCGTCGGACGCGCTACGCTGAAAGTATGGCAGGCTGCGTAATTTGCACGGTTCCGTTTCACGAACGGTGGCAACAGCGTGCGTTGAGCCCCTTGAAATCATTGGTGGCATTTTCACTTACTCCGCCAAACTACATCGTATGTAGAATGTCAGAATTTGAGGTTGTGTGGGACGCTTCCTGACAAAACGTGCCACAGCCAATGACAAGACCCGCTTAGTGCCCGGAAGCCCTGCACGTTGGGCACCTTGAATGGCAATGGGGATCGAGCCACTGCGTGAGATGACTTCTGAGTGGGTAACGTCAGTTGGATGGATTCGTAAAAGATTGGGCGCTCGCAGGTAAGGCAGGCGCTTCAGCTTCCCAGATGGGGACTTCGCGGGAGCCATGGGTTGCACTTCAACGGGTTGGCGTTTATCAGCCAAGTGGATTGTTTCCGCCTCAGCCGTAGCGTCCGCGATTTCGACTTTGACACGAGCGCAGGGGGTCAGATTTGGGGACTGCGATGTCGACGTTTCCGAACGGAAAATCCTGGGTTGTTCTGTTAACATAGGTTTGGCAGTCACCGGGGATTGATTTCCTGTATTATAATGTGCAACCATGTTGACGCGTATCTACATCGACAATTTTCGGTGCTTCGTTAACTTCGAATACAGGCCAGAGAGCAAGCAACTGCTACTCGGACCCAACGGCAGCGGCAAGTCATCGCTGTTCACCGCGATTAACTATCTCAAGCGGTTTGTTAAGGGCGATGAGAACCCATTCACTCAAGCCAGCCGCACGCGATGGCAGGATCGTCCTCTCCAAGTTTTTGAAATTGAAGCCCATTTAGAGAAGCAGCAATACGAATACCGGGTCGTCATTCGCTTTGCGCGGTCGACTAAATCCCAGGATATTGCGTCCGGCAATCTGTCAGTTGCCGAAGAGCGGTTAAAGGTCTCCGGCGAAACGGCTTTCGAACTGGCTAATGGAGAGATCCACTTCTTTCCCAATAGCGGCGCGCAAGCAAGGACCGTGCCGTTGGAAACCACCAAATCCGCGTTGCACCTATCGCAATTGAGCAACTCGCACGTTCGCCGCTTTGTTGAGTGGATCGACTCCGTTCATTGTTTTCGAATTGACGAGTATCCTGACGCTATGGAAGAGAGTGCCGACCGGGAGGAACGTGAGCCAGGCTACGAACTGCAAAACCTCGCCGGGTGGTACCGGTACTTATTGCAGGCTTACCCGAAAGAGAATGTAGCCTTCACAAACGCCATGAAAGAGGCACTGACAGGCTTTCAAACGCTTAGATTTTCCCCCAACGAGTATGGGAGAGTGAGGCTCTGGGCCGATTTTTCCGGTCCGAAGCAGGCTGAGGTGAATTATGCGCTTCCCGAACTTTCAGAAGGGCAACGCTGCTTGCTTGCCCTATATATGATTCTTCACTTTCTCATCGCTCGAGGACACACTGTTTTTATCGACGAGCCGGATAACTTCATCGCTCTGCGGGAAATACAGCCGTGGCTTCTGGCGGCAGAGCGGGCGGTTGAAGACCATAACGGGCAGCTTATACTTATTTCCCATCACCCTGAGCTTCTGAATCAGTGGGCCTCCAGCCATGGATTGCGCTTCTTTCGTGAAGACAATGGCTTTGTCCGGACCGAGAAATTCCGGGCCGACCCGGATGGGAATTTACAGCCCTCCGAATTGATCGCCCGTGGGTGGGAGGATGAGTAATCCATCCCGGGTGTTCGTACTGGTGGAGGACGAACGCCACAGGGCCCTCATTCTTCGCTACCTTCTTGAGTGCGGATTGGAACAGCATGAGATGAGGATTCAGCTTTCCCCCTCAGGCCGGGGGAGTGCAGAAAACTGGGTGTTGAAGAAATTTGCCTCGGAAACCAGAGCGTACCGTAGCCGTCAGGCCCGTGCCGAATCTGCCTTGATCGTAATGATCGATGCCGATACCCGCTCAGTGCAGGATCGGTGGAACCAACTCGATCAGGCGTTGACGGACAATGGCGAGCCAACGGTTAGCAGGGGTGAGCGAATAGCGCGGCTCGTTCCAAAACGCAACGTCGAAACGTGGATCCTCTGTTTAAATGGCCAGGATGTGAACGAAACCGTCGACTACTCGGGGGAGAGAAGGAATTGGAACACGTTAACCCCCCAGGCTGCAGAAACGCTTTGCCAGTGGTCTCGACCAAATGCCGGACCACCGAACCCCTGTGTCGACTCTCTGCAAGTAGGAGTCCGAGAGCTGAAACCCCTTAGATCGTGAGCCTGCTGCTCCCCACCAACCTGCACAGAAGTGAGTGACGACCTTACGATCTCTTCCGGGATTGTCTCTTGACCTGCCAAGGGCTGATTGTCGGGGCATGCTCGCATGCCCGGAAATTGCGCTCCACCACATGCAACCACTTGGTCGTGTCGCTAAACCGTAGAAGTGCCTCACGCATTCAAACTCCCGAGATACGGGGTTCGAGGAAATAGCTCCTCGGTAGTCGCCTGGTGTTTATTGACGATTTCGCAGGGACAATCCGAGGATCTGGGCAAGCGCCCGCACCCGAAAGTAACCTTGCTGGCGACCGCCAGCCTTCGCCCAACTTGATCATCGAAGGCGTTCGTATTCCCAAAGCTATACCAGACCCGCAATTTAGGCGGAGCCTTGCGCACCACGAACCTGTACTTGTTTTTCCTCCTCGCGTAGCATACCCTTCCCCACGGAAGCGCGTAGAGCCGCCCTCAGGTGATGCCGTTCATCGGCCCACCAAAAACGCGGGCGGCAGCCCACTCTGCCTTCCAGATGAACGGGCCTCCGGCCGCTAGCAGCGCGGCCCGCTCAGGAGCCCAAGTCCAGGAGAACATCAATGGAGGAAAGCCTTTTACACCGTACCGTCTTAAACCTATCAATAATCCTAGCGCTCGTATGGATTCTCTTAACCAGCATTCCTTTGACGATGGCGCAGGAATGGACAGATCAAGCGCCGGCGCCCGCGCCGAAGGGACCCTGGTCCGACAAGAGTTTGTCGCCGGACCAGCGTGCCGACCTGCTGATCCAACAAATGACTCTGGAAGAGAAACTCTCTCTTGTCCATGGCGAAGAGGGTGGGCAATCGTTAAAGAAATGGCTCGGCGGCGCGGGGTACGTCCCCGGTGTCCCACGCCTCGGAATCCCCGATTTGCAGATGTCCGACGGGAGGTCCGGCGTCGCCAACATCGGCCGCACCGGGCGTTACGCTACGGCGCTCCCCTCGGCCTTGGCGAACGCCGCAAGTTGGGACTTGCAAGCGTCATACGATTTCGGCGCGCTACTGGGCAAGGAAATCCGCGACCTCGGATTCAACGTATCGCTCGGTGGAACCGCCAACATCATTCGCGAGCCGCGCAATGGCAGGAACTTCGAGTGCCTGGGTGAAGATCCTCTCCTCATCGGAAAGATGCTGGGCAGCGAACTGAAGGGAACTCAGGCCCAGGGGGTGATCGGCAACATCAATCGCTATGCGGTGAACGACCAGGAAACCGGCCGTTTCATCATGAACGTCAATGTGGACAAGCGCGCCATGCAGGAGACGGACCTCCTGGCGTTTCATATCGCCATCCAGGAATCGAATGTGGGCACGGTGATGTGCGCTTATAACAAGCTCAACGGCACTTTCACCTGTGAAGATCCGTTCCTGCTCACCTGCGTCCTGAAAAAATCGTGGAGCTATCAAGGCTGGGTCATGTCGGATTGGGGCGCTGTACACAGCACCGTCCCCTCGGCCCTGGCAGGGTTCGACCAGGAAATGCCCAGTGGGAAGTATTTTGGAGATGCCCTCAAGGCGGCCGTGGAAAAAGGCGACGTCCCCGTGGCCCGCGTGAACGACATGGTGCATCGCATCCTGCGAACGGAAATTGCCCTCGGGGTATTCGACGGGCCGCCGGTGCTGAGGCCCGTGAATCCCTTCACGGGGGCGGAGGTGGCGCAGCGGTCGGCGGAACTGGGCACGGTGCTGCTCAAGAACGCCAACGGCCAGTTGCCTCTGAAAGCATCCAGCATCAAATCGCTGGCGATTATCGGCGAGCATGCCGATGCCGGAGTGCTATCGGGCAGCGGTTCTGACCAGGTCGATCCCGCGGAAGGAAACGCCGTTCCCGGGAATCCCTATGGGTGGCACCCTTCTTCCCCGCTCAGAGTCATGCGCGGCCGATTGCCGAACGCGCAGGTGACTTTCGATGATGGGATCGACATTCCCCGCGCGGCCAAGGCAGCCGCCGCCGCCGAGGTCGCCATCCTATTCGTCCATCAACATGCGAGTGAAGGCCACGATGTGCGGAACCTTTCCTTACCCCATGCCCAGGACGCGATGATTGCGGCAGTCGCCGCCGCCAATCCCCACTGCATCGTCGTGCTGGAAAACGGCGGGCCCGTGACCATGCCCTGGATCGACAAGGTCAGTGCGATTTTGGAGGCCTGGTACCCGGGAATCCGCGGCGCGGAGGCCTTGGCGAATATCATCTTCGGTGATGTTAACCCCTCCGCGAAGCTTCCCGTGACTTTCCCCAACAGCGAGGCGGACCTGCCCCATCCCACCCTGGCAGGCATGCAATATGTGCCGGCTAGCGAAAATGATCCTGGGAACATCCATTTTCCGTCTTTCGATGTCAATTATGACGAAGGATTGAAGGTCGGCTACAAGTGGTTTGAAGCGGAGGGCAAGAAACCGCTCTTTCCGTTCGGATTCGGCCTTTCCTACACAACCTACTCTTACTCGAACCTTACGGCGACAGGGGAGAAGGGATTAAACGTGACCTTCCGCATCACGAATACCGGTGACCGTGCCGGAGCAGAGGTTGCGCAAGTGTACGCCCTGTTGCCGGCTAGCGCGGGCCCGCAATATTTATCCATCTTCGATGTCGAGAAGAACGGTTGGGACCTTGTCCCTGGCGATTACAAGGTGTACGCCGGTGGGTCCGCTGAGAGCACACCTCTGAGCACGACGGTCCAGATCGTCGGCGGGCAGTGAGAACGGGTCGCCGCCTCGAGTCAGTGCCAAGTTGCAGAAATAAGCGCCACTGTTTGTGGCCGGGCGGAAGGACGGGGCCTTTCAGGCTGCTTCATCGCGGCTAACCACCCCGGCGCCCAAGGCGCCACCCCTCCTGAGTCAGGAGGGGAGCTGTTTAAAATGCTCCCCTCCTCAGATGAGGAGGGGTGGCGCGCCGAGCGGCGGGGTGGTGCTGAGAAGGGGATAAACGGGTTCCGTTGATAACGACAACCCCGACGGGTTTTTCCGCGGCCTGTAAAGCCCCGCCCTTCTAAAACCTCTAAGCGTTTCGTGCGTGGGGAGGACTCCGCGCTAGCTCTTCTTATTGAGAATTCGCCACATGGTGCCGCTGAAAATATTCGCTTGCGCCGGGGCGGGCACATCGCAGGCGGCGAGCATCTTTTGGTAGCGCGAGAGCGCCAGGTCAAACTCGGCAAGATCGCCATCGAAACAATCCGAGCCGAACACCAGCTTTTCAAACGCGCTGGCGCTGGGCGCCGGTGAGTGGGGGCTTACCACGCCGCTCCACCAGAAAACCGACTTGAAAAAGGTATAGTCATTCTGCTTTTTGATAAGGCTCGAACCGGAAACGTCAAAGAATATGTTGGGATTCCAGCGGCCGATCTCCGCCGCCCAATCGTAGTCCGGATTGCCAAAGTGGGCGCCGATCACAGTGATCTTGGGAAAACTCCGGACGATCAGGTCCAGTTGGGTCACGCGCATTCGTTCAATACTGATGTTGGTAGGAATCTCCGGATGCAAGCGGTTCACGATGCCCGTATGGAAGAGGACGATCATCCCGTGTTTTTCCGCCGTCTCGTAAACGGGCCAGTAGGTTCGATCATCGTAGTATTTCAACGGGTTTTCCAGCTCGCCCAGTCCACGGAAGCCCGCGTCGTGAAAACGGTCCACGGTCTCCGCCGCGTGCGGTTCATCAAGATCGATTTCTCCAATGCCCACCAGGCGCTGCGGGTATTGATCGATCCCCTTTTTTGCGCTTTCAAGATCGTGAGGCTTGGTCAGCAGCAAAGCCAATCCATCGACGGACTCCAGTTTGGCTACCAGTTTTTCGAGGTAGGCAGGATCACCGTTGTAGTGATGGTGGACATCAATAATTCGCGGCTGCCCGGGCTGAGGAGGGTCGGGGTTGCCGGCAGGCGGGGCCAGGCTCTCCTTCAGCGTTTCGCCATGGGTTTTGGCGCCAGCCAGCGCCAATGGCAGCGCTGCACCCACAGCTTGCGC
>JBEKQO010000068.1:0-48326 GCA_049519635.1 Terriglobia bacterium
GCAATCCGAGGGACAGGACAATGATTCGAAACATGGCCAGGAGTTATAGCAGAATCATGGCGGGAGGGCAGTGGCTATGTTATGGCTTTTGAAGTCGGCCAGAGTTTTGGCGAACCACAGGCACGACTTAAGCGAGTATTTGTTTTCTTTCGTCCCGCTCCAGTTCCCGTGCCAATCCCTGCTCTTAAGGTTTGGGCTGGCGTTGGAGTTCCGCGGGCACACGCTCGCGGTCGAGCGGCTCGAATTTGAACGTCCACTTCACCGGGACGGTCTCGGGAACATAACACTCGTGGTCATCGCATGCCTGATATCGGAGCGAACCTTCCAGGACCATCTCGCCGCGCTCGTTCAGCAAAGGTTTCAACTGCGCCTCCGTGCCCATGCCAACGTCCTGCGACAACCGAACGTGGCCGCGGTACACGGGTACAGTTTCCTTAATGACCTTTAGCCGCAGATTCTCCGGCGCTGGATATTTCACCGGGTAAAACTTGCCGGCAGTTCCCGACATCTTCCACTCGATCGCGATGTAGCCCTGCACTCCCGGAGCGTAAACGTGCATCTTGGGCATCAGTTCGATGTCCAGGAAGAGCGCCACCCGCTGGCTCGGGTGGACCACGTTGGTACTCGCTGACGAGGAAAACCGGAGGTGCTTAGCCTCCACGGTCGAGTGTGTCGATCCGAGCGTTCCCCCAACCCGCTCCAAAACTTCCATCGCGGGAGTACGTTCTTTGAAATCGTCCTCGAAGAACTTGGCCACCACCTTGCCGCTCGTATCGACCACGTACGTACCCGGATAAGGAATGCCATAGCCACGAGAATTCACCGGAACGGTTTCGTTCAAAATCCCGAAAGTTCGAATGATTTTGGAATCGGGGTCAGAAAGCAGAAGATAAGTAATATGCTTTCGGTCCGCAAAGTTCTTGAGCACGGCCGCGCTGTCATAGCTGATGGCAGCCAATCCCAGGCCTTGTTCACGGATATTCCCAAGCTGCTGTTCCAGCTCGACGAGCTGGGTTTTGCAAAACGGTCACCAGTCCGCCGAACGGTAAAAAACCAGCATCGCCCCTTTGGGGCCAAGAATACTCTTGAGGTTCTGGCGCTGGCCGTTCTGATCAGGCGCCTCAAACATAGGCACGGTAGAGCCAACTTCCGGGCCGGTTTTGATTGCCTGCTGCGCCGAGGAGACCGCGCAGGCGGAGAAAAAGATTAGGGCCGGCAGCAGGCGCGCAACCAGGCGTGTCAATCGCAACCCCCGGCGGGGAGGGTTAGCCGCGTGGCGCAACGGTCTTGCCGCCGCGTTCACATTCATTGACTGATCTCCTTTCCGACCGCAGCTTGGTTCATCCCGCAAAAACACAACCCGGGATTCCCTGCTGCGACGGCCTCCGCGGTGATCCAACCATTCAAGCGTTTACCGGCAAACACCTGGGTCAAGAAGGCATCGTCGTCGAGCACAGATCCGGGTGTGCCAGGCTGGTTGCAGGCGTAAAGCTCAAGCAGTACGAGGCCCACCCCAAGCCGCAGGCATTCAGGCAATTTGCTTGCCTGCGTCGGGGCCGACGGACTGGTCGAACACGGACTCCACGGTAATCTTCACGACGTGGTGCAGCGGCGGCAGGCCCTTGGGAGACTCCTTGAGCTGCTTGCTGGTCTCTTCAAACAGCGGGCCGGAGGTTACGAGCTCGGCGGTTCCTTTGAGCTGGTAGCCCTTGGCCGTAGCCGCGTCCACAACCGTGACGGCAACTTTGGCATTCTCCTCAAGATTCTTTCGCGTCTTCAGAGAAAATAAGTCGGCGAAAAGCACGTGATGCTCATCCAGCAGTTTGAGAGTTCCCTTGGGAGTGACGTTGGGCTGTCCGTCGCGGGAAGCAGTTGCCACCCACGCCAGTTTGCCCGGCAGAAAGTCCTGAACATACTTAGGTATGCTTACCATGATGGTGCCTCCAGATCATGAATGGCCGGACCTTGTTACGGCAGCCCGGGCTACCAGGGTAGTTGCTACCCGCGGAACAGCGGCGAGCTCAACCGCCACCCACGCGGTTTATTTAACCCGGCTTTACTCTAGCAGGCTTCGGCAACAAACGCAGTAGCAGGCGCTACAAACCCTACATATTTTAGGGTGTTAAGAATCTGCGGACGCGGACCTACGGAGAAGAGTATGAACATTGGAAAGATGAACAACCGCAGGGACGTGTGGTGGCCGTGTGCAGGAAGAGCGTGCCGGGAATCTAACTTACTGCGGCCGTGTCACTGATGAAAAGAAACTTGCCGGTGGTGCGAATCTTCCCCATATCGCGGAGTTTCCCGAGCGTGCGGGTAACGCTCACGCGGTGAGCGCCCACGAGGAAGCTGATTTCCTCGTGGGTCAGGGGGAAGGCAATCGTCCAGCCTCCGGGTCCGCGCGTGCCCACTTCCTGCGCGACGTTAACCAGAACTTCGTAGAGTCGAGTCTCCAAACTCGGCTCGGAAAGCGCGCCCACCTTCCCGGAAAGGTGTTCGATTCGAAGGGAAAGGTTTCGGATCACCGCCAGCCCGACCGTAGGATAATTCAGGACCAGGTTCTCGAAACTCTTTCCATCAATGCCGCAAGTAAGCGTGGGCTCCAAGCACGTGGCGCCAACCGGGTACTCGCCCTTCTCCAGCAGGACGCTTTCGCCCAGGAGATCTCCGGCCTTGCGAATATCAAGGGTGAGGGCGCGCCCGTCCTCTGTAACCTTCCAAAGCTTCACTGACCCCGACTTGATCAGATACATACTGTCTGCGGGGTCGCCCTGCCGGAAGAGATCCTCGCCCACCGCCAGGCTCCGCCGCACCAGATTCTTGGAGATCGCACCCCACGACTCCGGTGGCGCACCCTCGAAGAGCCAGACCTGGCCGAAACAACGGAGGTGAAGAACAACGCCTGGGCCGGCCAGTTCTGTACACTCGCACGAATTACTCATAACCGTTCGCTTTCTGAGGGCGGCTCTCCGCCACCTATCGCGGATCTTACGATTTCAACTTCATCGCTTCGCGGAAGCCAAATAATGCCGCGGCTATTTGCCAGGTTCGGGTCGACGTCGTTCAGGTCGACAGGGTCCCCTTTCGGACCGCCTCGCGGCTCGTTGGGCGGTTTCGCGGATTTGTTCCCCGCCTCCAGTCCACCCGGCCGCTCACAGTGTTTCCACTCTATCACTTCTGAGCGCTCGTTTGGCGCTCTCTCCCCTGATTTGTTAGCTGTCCGGCAGGGGAAATCTGCGGACGCTGTGAGGTCTGGCAGTGAGAGGAATCCCATTCCGGACGGTTGATTGTCCACAATGAGCGTACACATTCTTCTGAGAGAGGAGCCGCCTTGTGCACCCCGGGCAAAAGTCGGCTCGATGACTGGGCGCTGGGGCCGGCTGACAGTCGTCGCACTCAGAAACTGCTCTCAAATGGCCGCAGAAGAATCTATCCGCTTTCGCACCGCAAGTTACCGCCGATCGGGAGGTTCCGGCGCTTTTGAGATTCAGCCTGAAGTCGCCTTCCTGGATGCGATCATGAAACCGGAGTTTCATCGCACGTATCCTGTACACGACTTGGTTGCAACCGATAAGTCATTATTGGACAGTTTGATAGCTGGTGCGAAAGGGGGGACTCGAACCCCCACCCCTTGCGGGACCAGATCCTAAGTCTGGCGCGTCTGCCAATTCCGCCACTTTCGCACAATGTCTAACTACTGTTGTTATCAATAGCTTATCTTCGCCGGTTTGTCCAGCGGGGTTCGCGCTGGGTGCGGATGTTGCTGTGACCTGCACCTCCATTGGGGAGGATATTGCCGGACCCTTGCCCACGGCTCAGGACCTATTATGAATTCCAGTGGGTCTGCTGGGAGGCTACGCGGGCAGGGTCCGCATATCCGAAGAGTTGGCCGGAAACGGCGCGCCCGATGCGGACATCGATCAGCCGGTTGGGCGGAGTTTCCCAACCCGGCAGGGCAACCTTGAGGTAGTTCGTCGTCAGCGCCACGCGGGCGCCTTCTTCCACTTCGTCCAAGGTCAGAGCCGGAAGGTTTTGGCCCACCTGTGCGGCAAGAAAGGCCTGGCGTTTGGCCGTGATGACGGCGCGGATTTCCTGACTGCGCTCGCGCGCCACACGGCCGTTCACTTGTCCCGCGGCGGTTGCGGCGGGAGTGCCCGGCCGGGCCGAAAACGGAAAGATGTGCAGGTAAGTGTAAGGAAGAGACTCAATGAAGCGCAGGCTGGCGGTGTGGTCCTGAGCGGTCTCACCGGGGAAGCCCACCATCACGTCGGCGCCCATCGCCGCGTTGGGAATCTGCTCGTGGATGGCCAGCAGGCGCTCGGCATACTGCCGGGTCCAGTAGCGGCGGTTCATCAGGCGCAAGATGCGGTCGCACCCGCTCTGGAGTGGAACGTGGAAATGCTTCGCCAGGCGAGGCTCTTCCGCCACCAGGCGGATCAGCGCGGGGCTGACGTCCATGGGCTCAATCGAGCTGATGCGGATGCGCGCGATGGAGCACTCGCGCAGGATGCGCTCCACCATTCCCAGGAAATTGATTCGCCGGTCCAGGTCGCGCCCGTAGCCGCCCAGGTTGATCCCCGAAAGCACCACTTCCTGGTAGCCGGCCCCTTGCAGTTGCCGGAGCTGCTCCAACACCTTTTCCGGCGCCAAGCTCCGGCTCTGCCCGCGCACCGAGGGGATCACGCAGAAGGAGCAGCGGGCGTCACAGCCATCCTGGATTTTCAGCGTGGGGCGCGTGCGATCGTCGGCAAAGACGGGCGCAAAATGGAATTCTTGCGTGATCTCGCCCACGAAAACCTCGGCGAAGTCCGAAGTCCGAGGTCCGAGGTCCGGAGTCGGAAGGCTAGACCCGCACTGAATCTGCACGAACTTCGAGCCTGTTTGTGGACGGAATGCGGTGATTGGGAGGTCGTTTTCCCCCTGCTCACCCGATCTCCCGATCACCCGCTCACCCGATTCTTCCCCGCGATCCGGGGCCAGGATGGTGCTCACCAGGTGCTTGTGGGAATTACCCACCACCCAGGCGACGCCTTCCAGTCGGGCGATTTCTTCCGGCGCCCGCTGGGCATAACAGCCGGTCACCAAAATGCGGCACTGGGGGTTCCGGCGATGGATTCGGCGCACGAACTGGCGCACTTCTGCGTCCGCCGAGGCGGTGACCGTGCATGTATTCAGGATCGCCACCGCGCTTTCTTCCAAGCTCCCAGCTTCTTGAAGGCCGGCCTGGAGCAACTGTTGCTTCAACGCGGCGCCGTCTGCTTGGCTGGCGCGACAGCCAAAATTGAGGATGTGAAATGTTGCCATGCTCAGACATGAATTGTAGCTGAGGTGGGGGTGGGCCGCCACTGAAACCGGTCGGCAGGCGGTTAAGCCCAATGCTGTTCACTTAAGCTGACCGTTCTCATTTCGGCCCGCCCTCACCCCCCACAACTTGCAAAACGTGGATGAGGGTCTTGGAAATAATCAGGATGGCCTTGCCACGGCGGGGCTAATCAGGCCGCCGAAAAACTCGAAAGCGCTGTCATTCTGAGCATTGACAGCCTTGCGGCTGCCCAGGATGGGCAGAAACTCGGCCCGAGGGAGGGTAGCGCGGACCGGTTTTTTAGGTGCGCGGCTTTCCCTTGTCCATCGGGGACGTGCCGCGGACCTAAAAAACAGGTCCGCGCTACGCCTGCTGAATTCCAAGCGCTTACGCGTCGAGTTTCTGCAGAGGAGCAGCGGCGGTCCTGAGCCTTGCGAAGGAAGAATCTCGCATTGCCTTGAAAATGCTCAGGGCGAGATCCTTCGCGTAGTCTACCCTGAGCGGCGGAGCGAGATTCTTCGCTGCGCTCAGAATGACCGCGAATGCGCTCAGGATGACAGCATTGCAGGGTTTTTCCGCAGCCTGTAAAGCCCCGCCTTCCAAACCCGTGGGGAGAAATCCAGGTTAAGCCTTCTCCCCCCGCTGGAACAGCACTCCAAGAGGCCTGGTGACATACGCCGTGAGCTTCAGGGGGCGGCGGGGAGCAGCAACGTAAAGGTTGAGCCTTTACCCAACTGGCTTTCGACGCTGACCGTACCGTTCATGCGCTCAATGATGTGTTTGACGATGGAGAGCCCCAGGCCCGTGCCGCCCACTTTGCGCGAGCGGGCTTTATCCACTCGATAGAAGCGTTCGAAGATGCGCGGCAGGTCGTCGTGGGGAATTCCGATGCCGGTATCGGTGAGGGTAATCCTGACGCGGCCCTCGGCGAAGCGCGTTGCCTCTATCAACACCTCTCCGGAAGGCCGGTTGAACTTGACGGCGTTGTCGAGCAGATTAACCAGCGCCTGTTCGATTTGGACGCGGTCAACGAGCATTTGCACGTCCTCGATGCGTCCGCTGACCAAGGAGACGCCTCGCAGCCGAGCTTCCGCCTCCAGGGTGCGCAGCGCCGACTCCACCGCCCCACGCACCGGGACGGGCTCCGGTTCTGGCCGCGCCTTGCCCGATTCCAGCTCCGAAAGGGTCAGCAAATCCGAGGAAATGTTGTTCAACCGGATGGCGTGCGCCTTGATGATTTCGAGAAAGTGGCGATTGTTTTCCTGGTCTTCCAGGGCCCCTTCCAGCAATGTTTCGGCGTAACCGCGAATGGCGGTAAGCGGCGTGCGCAGCTCATGCGAAACGTTGGCGACAAAATCCCGGCGGATGCGCTCCAGGCGCTCGAGGTCGGTGATATCGTGCAGGATGGCAATGGCGCCGCGGGCGGCCCCCGAAGTGAGCGGGGCGGCCTGCACTTCAAAAACGCGGTCGGCCGCGGGAACCTGCATGCGCCGCTTCACGGATTCGCCGGTGGTCAACACCCGGGTCAGAACCTCGCGCAATTCCGGGGCACGCACGAGTTCCACCAAAGGCGTCTTGGCGGCAATCGGGATGGACGCCCCCACGGCGCGGGCAAAGGACTCATTGGCGAAAGTGATGCGCAAACTGCTGTCCACGGCGAGCACGCCTTCCACCATGCTGGCCAGAATCGCTTCGCGCTGCGCCGACTCCACACTCAGCCGGTCCACCAGGTCGCGAAGCTGCACGGCGGTGGTGCTGAGTGAGCGCCCCAGCGCGCCCAACTCGTCATCGGCATCCGGCAGCGGCGCTTGGGAAAAGTGCGCTCCCACCAATCCTTCCGCAAAGGCGCGCAGCCGCGTGATGCGCCGGGTGAAAGATTGCGAGAAGAAGTAAGCGCAAATCAGCGCCACCAGCGCGGCATAGAAGGACGCCCATAGAATTCGCCAGCGCACCGCGGCAACGGAAGAATCCACCTCATTCAGCGGCACTGCCAGGCGCAGAATATATCCCGGTTCATTACCATAAGTCAGGCGCATCGCCAGATAACAGAGATCTTGATTGATGGTAACGCTGTGGCGGGTGGCTTTGCCCACGCCGTCCCGGTAAGCCGCCACGATTTCGGGGCGGGTGGCGTGGTTTTCCATGGTCTCGGGATCATGGGAGGAATCGGCCAGGGCCACGCCCATCGGGTCGACAATCGTAATGCGCGCACGGGACCGCTCCGCAGCCTGCCGCGCCCAATCTTCCAGTTGGGCGCGAGGAACATTGGCGGCTTCCGTTTGCAGAATTCGCGCTTCCGCTTCCAACCGTTGTTCCACGCTCTGCACTTCTCGATCGGCGGTGTAGCGGGTGATGTAGAAATTCAGAATCACCAGGGTTACCGCAATCAACAGGAAGGCGGCGGCCAGAAGCTTGCGAAATATGGGGCTGCGGAAGGCCATGGCATTTTGGGTTCTGGATTGGCGATTTTGGATTGAGGAAAGATTGGCGCCGCAGGGTTGCCAATCCCATATCCAAAATCAAAAATCCAAAACAGAGAATGAGCGGGGGTTGCGACCGGCAGCCTCAGCCCGTCGGAATTACACCACATTGCATCTTGGGGAGCAACGATTTTGCCGCAATAAACGGCGGCTCACGCCCTGGCGTGACCCGTCACTTTGGTCTTGGGATGGAAAAAGAGGGAACGGGCTTGCACCGTCCGTAATCCAAAATCCAAAATCGAAAATCCAAAATGACTTACGCCTCAACGCCTTCCAGGACTTCCGGTGAAAAGCGATAGCCGCTGCCGCGTACCGTTTGGAGGAACTGCGGGCGGTTGGGGAACTCTTCGATTTTCTCGCGCAGGCGGCGAATATGCACGTCCACGGTGCGCGGAGTTACAAAGCGATCACGCCCCCAAACTTCGTCCAGCAGGCGGTCGCGATCAAAAACGTGGCGCGGGTGCGAAGCCAGGAAGTAGAGCAGTTTGAACTCGAGGGCGCTCAACTCCACCATCCGTCCGCGCACGGTCACTTCCTGCGTGCGGGTGTCGAGACGCAATGCGCCCGCTTCCACCACCTCGCGCTTTTCCGCCACGCGTTCCTGGCGGCGCAACACCGCTTTGACCCGGGCTACCAGTTCGCGGGGGCTGAAAGGCTTCACCACGTAGTCGTCCGCGCCGATTTCCAGGCCCAGCACGCGGTCCATCTCCTCGCTCTTGGCGGTGAGAAAAATGACGGGCAAAGTCTTCAGCCGCTCGTCAGCGCGCAGGCGCTTGCAAATTTCAAATCCATCTTCGTCGGGAAGCAGAATGTCGAGCAGCACGAGGTCGGCAGAATTGCGGCGAAGATAGTCCAAACCTTCACGGCCGCGGGAGAAGCTTTCGACTTCAAAGCCCTCCTTGCGAAAGTTATACCGTACCAATTCTACGATGTCGCGTTCGTCTTCAATGATGATGACACGTTGACGCACGAGAAAATTATAGCACCTCAAATGTTACGATAGTATGAATAGATGCGAGAATCTGTGTGACGATGGGTGCCGCCCTTTCCTTGCGCCCGGCGGGTCAGGGTGGCACTCCGCCAACGACATGCCAGGACCCATGGATTTACCAAGTCGTGTATTATCAGCAAGATAGACTGAGCAGCGGTTTGGTACGGGAAACGCTCATCTCGTGCTGGTGGCATTGTGGCATTCAAGCGCAAGCCAATCCGGGCGTTCCGTCCAGGTCCGATGGTGTTGAAGAAGACTCCTCCCCGCCCTCCCTTGGGAATAGGGTGCGCCGCATGCCGGGACGGGTGAGGGGTCTCTGCGCGGGAGATGTACACAGGGATCCGGAGATTGGCGCCACCTTCGACTTTGACGGAACCCTGGGCGGATAAACGTGATTTTCAGCCCCCGCTGCCAATTTTGACCGGCAGCAGTTACGGTGAGCGAAACCTCCTTCGTGGGACTGGCCAGAGCGCACCCGTTTCCGTCATTATTAAACATGCGAACCCGTCTTTCCATTGCCGAACCGATCGCTCTCGTTTACTTCGCTTACATCACCGTGGCCGCGTTCGTGTTCCGCCTCGATGCGCGCGACCTCGGCGTCATCATGACGCTCAACACGGTGACACTCGGCACGCTGATGGCGCTCCGCCGAAACCGTCAGCGCGCCCCCTGGCTTGTTGCCGCGGCTGATCTGTTTCCCGGATTGTTGATGCTTCTTGCCTATCGGGAATCCGGCCTGTTGCTGACCCCCGATCCCACCCACCATCTGGATTACCTGTTCATCCAATGGGACCGGGTCTTGCTGCAAAATCAATTTGTCTATGTCGTGCTGCAAGCCGGAGCGCCCTGGCTTCAGTACTACCTGGAATTTGCCTATCTGCTCTGCTACCCGCTGGTGCCGCTGGGGGTTGCCGCGATCTATTTCACCTCGCGGGGGAAGGGCAAACCCGGCGGCGAGAGCGGCCAGCGCGCCATGGACGACTTTTGGGGTGCGGTAATGCTTGCCACCCTCTTCTGTTACGCCATTTATCCCGCGTTTCCTCTCACCCCCCCGCGCGTCTTGTTCGGTGACGTGCCGGGGCCGCACGTGGAACCTCTGCTGCGCAAATTGAACTTCTGGTTGCTCGACCATTACAGCGTGCAAGCCTGCATCTTCCCCAGCGGACATGTGGCGGCAGTCACCGCCGTGGCCTTGGCCGTCCGCAGGAAAGCGCCGCGCCTGGGCGCCCTGTTCCTGTTCCTCGCCGCCAGCGTGGCGCTGGCCACCGTCTACGGCCGCTACCATTACGCCGCCGACGCCGTTGCCGGCGCGCTGGTGGGAGTAGCGGCCTACGCCGCTTCCAACGCCATCAGACATCGGGCGATTGAGTGAGCGGGCAATCACCGGATCGGGCCATCGGGCCATCGGATCATCGGGCCATTGAAAACCATCTGACGCAGCAAATGGATTCATCTTCTCACCTGACTCTGCCGATAGCCGATGCGGGATAGTGTGTCACGCGGGGGGAACAACACCGTCAACTTGCCCGCGACCCCGACAGGTTCGAGCCCCGTGCTGCCTTCGGCACTGTCTTCCCGAGCAGTAGCGAAGAATCTCGCCCTGCCCGCCCATGCACCCTTATGTGGTGAGCAGCCATCAAAACTCAGCATTCAGCATTCAGCATTCAGAATTCAGAATTTCCTGCCCTATCTCCCTTTGTTTCAGCGACTCATCCAGGAAGGACGATAACTCGTTTGTTTTCATTAACCCATCCAGAGCACTTTTTTAACCCCTTTGTTCTAAATAACTCATCCAGAGGACTCTTCATTTTTAACATCTTTTAGCTCAGCCTTTCACCCCTGGGTTTCATAAGGGTAACATCCCTATTATCATAGGCTTGGATTTTCGCACGGACCCTCAAGATTGTCGCACTCATCCTCTATCACCTGTTGTTTCATAAACTTATCCGGATGGCGAGGCGTTTTGACGGGTTTTCTCCTCGCGGGCCGGACAGGGCCGAACCTTCACCACCAAGACACAAAGACACCAAGCCAGCCTGCCACCAAACAATCGGTTCTCCGTCATCAGCTTTTGGTAAACCCTAGCCCAGCCGCTCCGGAACGCGCCTAGCTTGATGAATGAATACTGACGACTTCGCGTCCTCTCGGAATTTTTCCCTCCCGCCGCGAAATTCAGGCGCCGCCAAGCTTTGGCAGAACGCCGGGACTTTAGGTGATAATAATCTATTCGACATATACCGTCAAGAACTATTTCGAGCCTGCTTGCCCAGCATAGTAGCCCGTACAGCGGCCGGAAGATCGTGGCTCATGGCGCAAGAAGGGGTGAAAAAATCGGCGCCGCGATTTGTAGCGGAGGTCTCTGACCGCCGAAGTTGTTGATTTTCAAAGCCGACGGTCAGAGACCGCGGCTACAACGGGATTTTTTCACACCTTCCCGGCCGTGGGAAAATCGGCCACCCACCCTCCCGAGTCCTGCAAGGGGCGAAAGAATTCCTGACCAGACAATCCCGAGCCGCGATCGCGGGGAGGTTGTCGGGCGCCAGCCCGTCCGGCTCAGAAGATCCTGAAGCTCACCTCGACCATAACCTTGCAGGGCACGGCCTTTCCATCTTTCATCGCGGGTTTGAATTTCCAGGTCTTCACCGTGTCAACCGCATTCTCGGTCAGTCCTTGGTCGGTTGCCTTTACAACTTTCGCGTCGGTCACGGTGCCATCCACTCCGACGACAATCCAAAGCACGACGGTGCCTTCCACTTTTGCGGCCCTTGCCTCCTTGGTATAGGGGGGGTCGGGCTTATAGATTGGAACAGGCTCGGACACCCCGTTGCCAACGTTGAAGACGACGTCGGGCGGGGTCCCCCCATTAGCGGCGCTGAAGGCGGAGAGCGGCGTCTGCATCGGATTGGGTGCGGAGGCCGGGACGCTGCCGGCTTTCAGGGGAAACTTGCGGATGATGGCAAGCCCGGCAACCAGCGTCAACACCGCTACACATGCTACAGTGACGGCAATCCTCCGCTTCGACATGAAGTCCTCCTTTATCAAGGTCCGAATGCGCTCGGCAAGCTGGCATTCATTTAAGAATGCAGGCGCTACCAGGCCGCGCACTGCACCCGGACCCGCGGCGATTTCAACCAGCGCGTAGAGGTACGGCTGGCGCGCGCCTGTCAACTCCACAACTTGCCGGTCCACCACCTGCTCGCGGCTCAGCCGGATTCGGCCCACCAGCCACCAAACCGCAGGATGAAACCAGAACCCGGCCAGAATGATTTCCTCGGCGATATTAAAGATCCAGTCGAGCCGCGCCACATGCAGCATTTCGTGAACGGCGATGGCTTGCTGACGATCGGCGTCCATCTCCCCAAAATGCGGGGGAAGCAGGATTACGGGACGCCAGAGACCAAAGGTCACAGGACCCTGAATCTCTTCACTCACACGGAACTCCGGCGCGACGCCAAGATGCGTTCCCATCTCGCGGATTACAGGGGGCAACGGTTCAAAGCGGCGGGCGCTCTGCCGGTGGCGCGCGAGCCCGGCCAAACCCAGCGCCAGCCACGCCAGCCGCCCTACCGTGCCACCAGCGAGCACCAAGAGGATGAGCCCGGCCGCTGGCCATGTTGCCACGCGCGCCGCCGCCCCCGAATCAAAAAAAATCCGGCTGGCACCCGTTCCACCCGGCCCCGCCTCGAAGCGCTGCCAAGGCTGAACGAGCGGCAGCAGCAAGCATGCCGCCAGCAGCACTTGCCCATAGGCATACAAAACTCGCGGCGTTCGCAGCCGCACCAGCCGCGGAAGCAGGAGTCCGGCTACAGCCAGCACGGCGACTTGCAGGTTGTAAGCAAACAAGTTCTGGAACCAGAGAGGGGCAATCATTCCGCCTCCTTAATCAGGCGGGAAATTTCTGCGAGGTCTTTCTCCGAAAGATGCCGGTCTTTGACCAACTGCACCAGAAGGGGCTGCGCGGCGCCGTTGAATACGCGCTCGATAAACTCCTGCACCATGGCGCGGATGACCTTGGCCTTGGCTTGGGCGGGCCGGTAGACGTGGGCCTTGTCCCCAGCGCGCTTCTTCAGGTATCCCTTTTCTTCCAGGATGTTCATCATGGTCATGACGGTGGTGTAAGCGATTTTGCGCCGGCGCAGGAGCGCCTCATAAACGTCGCGCACGGTGGCCGTCGGAAGTTCCCAGACGACCTTCATAATCTCCAATTCCTGCTCGGTAAGGGTGCGGCTTTTGCGTCTCATACTAATTGTTTAGTACGAGTAGTTTAGTTTGTCAAGCGGAAAATGCGGGGAGGGCAGGAAACAATTTGGGGGGAATCCGGGCGCGGCGGTCATCGGGAGTATGGACGGCTTTGCGGCTGCCCATGGTGGGAAGAAGCTCAGGCCGACGAAGGGTAGCGCCTGCCGGGGCTTAGAAAACTACGGCCAAAGGTAACGGGCCAACGACATTTTTCTTATGAAGCTGTAGCGCAAGGCTCGCGGTTCAGCCTTGCGGCTTTTCCCCCGCCCCGCGGTCTTGGCGGCGCGGCCCGTGGGAATTCGGGTCATCTTCTCGCGGCGCGGCAATGGCCCGCACGGCTGGAAAAGCCGCAGCGCCGGAGAGCGGGCACTGCGCTACCCCTGCTTCCCGTAATCTCAGAAACGATTTCCGAAGGGAACGATTGATGGAAAGGTGGCAGGCCCCGGCAGGGGCCAACCGTGAGTAGCCGCAGGTTTCAACCTGCGGACGGCATTACCCCCTATTTCCTCCACCAGCCCCAACGGGGCTGAACATCGGGAGGTTCGGCCCCTCCAGGGCCGGAACCAACTCTCGGTTTCCTTTTCCGTAGGTTTCACCTACGGCTACTCACGTTATCCCGCTTCGCGGGATTCACCACCCGCGCCTCGCCGCCAACTTGTGCAAATAAGCTGACCGCTAATTGCCTCATTCATACCGCAGCGCCACCATGGGGTCGACCTTCGTCGCCCGCCGAGCGGGAATATAAGAAGCGAGCAGCGCGATGGCCGCCAAAATCAGTGAGACCCAGACAAACGTCACCGGGTCGGTGGGCTTGACGCCGAACAGCATGGATCGCAGAAACCGAGTGAGCGCCAGCGAGGCAACCATCCCGATGCCAATGCCGATTAATGCTGGTCCGAGCCCTTGGCTGACCACGAGTCTTACCAAATCGCTGCGCCCGGCGCCCAGCGCCATGCGGATACCCATCTCATGCCGGCGTTGGCTTGCTGCATAAGCCACCACGCCATAAATGCCGGCCGATGCCAGCAGCAACCCCAGCAGTGAAAACGCACCGAACAAGAGCAGGTTGACTCGCCGCGTGGTTAGGCTTTTCGCCTGGAGTTCTTCCAGTATCGCCACGTCGCGTATTGGCTGGTCCTTATCGATACGTGCAACCTGCTGGCGCACCGCCTCCTCACAAAGTTTTGGGTTTCCTGTTGTGTACGAGAAAGGTCATATACGGCTCGGCCGCCTGCAAATAGGGAAGGTAAATTTCCGGGTCCGGCTCTCTATCCATCCAACTCCGAACATCCCCGACGACGCCCACGATGGTTAGCCAATCGTTTTTGCGAACCCAGCTTTCGACTTTTCTACCGACACAAATCTCGCCGGGAAAATTGCGGCGGGCAAATGACTCATTGACCATAGCAACACTCGGCGAGCCTTCACGGTCACCCTCGCCAAAATAGCGTCCCCAGATGAGAGGAATCCTCATGGTGCGGAAATAGTCGGGACTGACCTTGGCGACGAACGTAAGGGGTATCTTTTCCGATCGCCCTTCGACCGCCAATTCTGACTGGGAATTAGTGCGACCTCCCAGTGGGGGACACCCGCTGCCGCCTACCGATTGCACTCCGCCTATGTTCTTGATCCCCTTCAAGACCTGCTGGAAGAACCTTGCCTGGTCTTTTGCCGTGGGATATTTGGAGAGTGTAAGGTCAATGGTCAGACTCAGGATATGAGAGGATTTGAATCCCGTGTCGATCCCTCGTACTCTCAAGAAACTTTTGAAGAGCAATCCACCCCCGACTAGGAGGGCCATAGCCAGGGCAGTCTCACAGATGGTGAGCAGGTTTCGAAGTAGCATGCCGGATCGGAATTCGGCACCGCTACGGCCCGCTTCTTTTAGCACCTCATTTAACGATACTCCCGATGCGTGGAGCGCAGGAACCAAGCCAAAAGCGATTCCGGTGACCATTGCTAAAGCCAGGCTAAAACCCAGAACCCGGTAGTCGAGACCGATCGGTTCGAGCGCCGGAAGGTTGGGAGAAATAAATGCCACTAACAGGTCCTTTCCCCAGTGCGCGAGTGCCAGACCGAGGATCCCGCCTAGCAAAGCCAGCAGCAAGCTCTCCGTGAGAAGTTGTCGGACGATGCGCCTTCTCCCGGCCCCCACGGTCAGCCGCACCGCTATCTCTTTTTGCCGCGTGGCTGCGCGGGACAGCAGTAGATTGGCGACGTTGACGCAGGCGATGAAAAGCAGGAAGCTGACCGCACCCAGGAAGAGGAACAATGAAAGCCTGAATTTCTCCGTAATCTGTTCTTGCCAGGGTGAGAGCACGATGCTCATCTTGGCGCGTCCTCGCAAAATAGCCTGAAAGATCGTGTCCAGTTCGGATTGTGCCGTTCGGAGGGCTATGCCGGGTTTGAGGCGGCCGATCACTCGGACTATCCGAAACGGCCCGGCCCCCGTCTCACTCTCTGCAAGTGGCACCCAAAGGGCATAGTCAATCTTGTATTGATCGGGGATCACGAACGTCGCAGGAAGCACCCCCACAACAGTGTAAGTTTTGTCATCCAGGTTTACTCCCCTGCCGACGACAGAAGGATCGCTGCCAAAGCGCCGTTTCCATAAAGCATAGCTCAGGATCGCGACCGGTGGGCCGCCGGGGCGGTCTTCCTGCGGAAGAAAGGTCCGTCCGAGCGCCGGGCGCACACCCAGGAGCGCGAAAAACGAAGCAGTGGCCAAACCACAAGTAATGCGCTCCGGTTCGCCCCCGCCAGTGAGGTTAAACCAGGTATACATGTAGGCGGCAACCGGCATGAGGGTTCGACTTTGATTCCTCCAAGCCGCAAACTCCCTGTTGCCTGCATAAGGATTGATCCCGTAGGGGGGAGGCAAGTTCTTCTGGACATAAACCAGCTCCTCAGGATGCGGGTAGGGCAGGGGACGAAGGAGCACAGCATTGACTACTGTAAAAATGGCCGTTGTCGCGCCAATGCCGAGCGCCAAGGTGATGACCGCCACGGCAGTGAACCCCGGATTGCGTTTGAGCTGGCGCAGGCCGTAGCGCACGTCCTGCCAGAGGGTTTCCAGGGTTGATTCCCACACGCTGGTGCGGATTTCTTCTTTCACCGCGTCCACGCTGCCCATCTCCACGCGCGCGGCGCGCAGGGCTTCGGCGTGGTTCATTCCCGAGCGCATTTTCTCTTTCATCGCGGCGTCCAGAAAACCGCGCAGCTCCTCATCCATCTCCTGTTCCACTTCTTCCTTATGGAACAGCGTGCGCAGACCGCTCGTTAGGTTTCGCAAGACTGACATAGCCGCCCTCCTAACTGCCGATGGTCGATTGCCGATGGTCGATTGAAAACCGCGGCGGAACGAATTGCCGGTCTTGCCATCGACAATCGACAATCGTCAATCAACAATTTCCATGATTCGGGTAATCGCCGCGATCTGTCTTCCCCATTCCGCGGTTTCGGCTTTCAATTGCTTGCGGCCACGCTCCGTGAGGAGGTAATACTTCGCGCGCCGATTGTTCTCCGTCGGCCGCCACTCCGGTTTGATCCAGCCCTGCCGCTCCAGGCGGCGGAAGGCGGGAAACAGCGAACCCGGATTGACGCGAAACACTCCCCGGCTGATCTGCTCGATGCGAAGCGCAATCCCGTACCCGTGCATGGGTTCCAGTGCAAGGGTTCGCAGGATCAGCATGTCCAGGGTGCCTTGCACGAGCCCGCTCGATTTGTCCGGCATAGGTTTCTCCTCTTGATTGTCGAGATGAGGATACGCCCGTCCTCTAGATTGTCAAGAGGACAGTTTGTCAAGCCGGAAGTTGGACTTGTTGGGAGGGAAGAGAACTGACAGGGGCGAGCAGCGCGGGCCGTTTTGGGTTCGCCGTGCGCGAGTGAAACCTGGGGATAGAGAAGCCAAGAGACGGTTCCGGCCCGGGAGGGGCCGAACCTTCGAAGTGTCAACCCCGGTGGAGATGGTGAGGTCGGGCGGGCTTTGGCAGCCGCAGGTCAATACCTGAGGCCATTCACGTTTGGCCCCTGCCGGGGGACGGCCAAGAAAGGAGGAGAGCCGCGAAACTCTGCCGTACAGGTGGAGTCAGCCCGCGGAAATTTTTGGCGCGAATGCCTGCGCGCGGCCGCCGACCGTAAGGGCAAGCTACCGCCCGGTGGAAATCGAGGGGAAATTTCCGCGGCTGGCTTGCGTGGAGTGTTCCTTTTGCAACAGCCCGCGATAGAAGTGTCCGGCGATTTCCGCAGCGTGCGGGCCATACATCATTCGTCCGCCGCGCAGTAAGACCACGGCCACATATTGGGGATGGACCTCGCCCGCGTAGGAGGCGAACCAGCCGAGACGCGCACCATTTTCGCTGCACGTTCCCGTTTTCCCATAAATGGAAAGTTCCGGATTGTAGGCGGAGCGGCCGGTCCCATAAAGTACGGATCCCGCCAAGCCATCGTGGATCTGGGGGATATACTCCGCCAGGTTGTCAAGGTGCCGCCGCACGACAGGTTGGAACGCCGCAATTTCCTCCTGAGTGCGGGGGTACTGTAACGCGTAAAGCGTGCCGCCGTTGGCGATGGTGGAAATGACCGCAGCCATCTGCAAAGCGGTCTCTTCCACATCCGTACCGCAATAGGCGAGGAACCCCACGCCTCCTTGCTTGGGCGGAGCAGAAGGATAGTGGCCGGCCGATTCACCCGGAATGTTCTGCCCGGCCTTTTCCCCCAAGCCGAACTCCTGCGCGTATTCCGTGATGCGCTGGAAGCCGAGCATCTCACCCAGTTTGTGGAAAAAGACGTTGTTCGAGTGGGCCAGGGCATCGGTAAGGTTCATGCGCGTGCGGTCGCCAACATACAACTTGGTGGTGGGCGTGATAAGGCCTTCCCGCAGTGCGGCGAGCGCCACCAGCGGCTTGAACGTCGAGCATGGCGTGAAGCCGCTTGCAAGCGCCAGCTTCTGATTCACGATGCTCAAGATGCGCCCGGTGTTCGGGTCAACCACCACAATGCTGCCGCTCAACCTTCCCAGGGCGTCCACCGCCGCTTGCCGGATGACGGGATCATCGCCCGCCGGGTTGTCGGCGGCGCCGGGATTGCCGTAGGAACTAAGCGTCCAGGGGGCCTGCACCGGCGGGGAACGGCGCGCGCTGCGGCGCCTGACGGCAGTCCTGTGTAGGGTGGATTTCGCCGTGGTCGAATACTTGGGAGGAGTAATGGAAGAGTTGTCGGGGCTGCCCGAAGCGCCACCGGACGCGGTGGCAGACGAAAACTCAACCCCTAACAACAAAGCAGCTACCAAGGCCAGCGGGGCAAGTCGTTGTAACAAGTTTCTCACATATCTCCTTAGCTGTATAGTGACGTTGGCCTTCGGTCCGTTTCCGCTGGCGCCGGTAAACAAGGGAAGGTCTTTTTGCCAAACTGCACGGGGGGAAGGCTTTAGGCGCCCGTTCCCCCGTTCTTTATTTCTTACTACGCGCCGGGGCTGCCCCCTCCGCGGACGCTGCTGCCGCGGCTTGCTCGTGATTTCCGGGAAGGTTCAAAGCCTTTCGCACCTGGCCTTCCAATTTCTTGCAGACATCGGGATTGTCGCGCAGGAACTGCCTGGCGTTTTCCCGGCCCTGCCCGATGCGTTCGCCCCCGTAGGAGAACCACGCGCCGCTCTTCTCCAAAATGTTTTGCTCGGCGGCGATATCAAGCAGATCGCCCTCTTTTGAGATCCCCTCGCCGTATAGGATATCAAACTCTGCCTCCTGAAAGGGAGCGGCCATTTTATTTTTTACGATTTTCACTTTAGTCCGGTTGCCCACCACGCGGTCGCCGTCCTTGATGGAGGCGATGCGGCGGATGTCCACGCGCACGGAGGAATAGAACTTCAGAGCCCGGCCGCCCGTAGTCGTTTCGGGGTTGCCGAACATCACCCCGATTTTCTCGCGAATCTGGTTGATAAAGATAAAGCAAGTTTTCGACTTCGCCACGATGCCGGCGAGCTTGCGTAGCGCTTGCGACATCAGACGCGCATGCAGGCCGGGAAGCGAATCGCCCATATCACCATCCAGCTCAGCCTTGGGGACGAGCGCCGCAACGGAGTCAACCACGAGCACATCGACGGCATTCGAACGCACCAGCGACTCGGCGATTTCGAGCGCCTGCTCGCCATAATCGGGCTGAGAAACCAGGAGGTTGTCAATGTCCACGCCCAATTTCCTGGCGTAAGCCGCGTCCATAGCGTGCTCGGCGTCAATGTAGGCCGCCATGCCGCCGCGTTTCTGCGCCTCGGCCACCACGTGCAGCGCGATGGTGGTCTTGCCGCTCGACTCAGGACCGAAAATCTCAACCACTCTGCCGCGCGGCATGCCACCTATACCCAGGGCGGCGTCAAAGGAAATCGCACCCGTGGGGATGATGTCCACCGGCACCAGGGCGTCCTTCGAACCCAGGCGCATGATGGAGCCCTTGCCAAATTGTTTCTCGATCTGGATCAGCGCCAGATCGATGGCCTTGTTTTTTTCCGTGCGATCTTCCGGCATTTAAAACGCTCCCTTCTGAATTACTCAATGCACTGGCGTGGGATTACTTCCTCGTTTTGAAGAAGACCCCAGCCGCAATTTCTGTTTGTCCACCTGCTACGTTTGGCGCGTCTCCCTAGTATATGCTTCGGTTGCCCCACGGCGAATCATGAAAAAATTTCCATTACGAGTCGGCTTTTCCCACGCAGGCAATGGGCGCCGAAAGGCTGTAGCCATGAGCCTGAATCCGGGGAAGGCCCTCACCCACTGTTAGGCCTGCTCACCACGCGACCTTTTCGGGGCGCGGACGGCTTGGCTTTAGCGCGCCGTTGAGCAACGGCGGACACCCTAACCTAAAGGCGCCGAGATACTCCTCCCCTTGATGAGGTCAATGACCAGCCTGTTTTTGGTCACTACCCCGTGCTGTACTTTATGTGAGCGCGCGTAAGCAGCGAAAACGCTCCCTTACAGCACTTCAGGTCCAATGTCGTAATGATAGAGAAAAGAGGGGCGAACGTCTCAGGACAATCTGGATGAGTCGGGACCGTCTTTCCCTTGCATCGGTCGCTCTTCCTCTCGCCCTGATCCATTAAGTTAGATGCCGTTGCGGAGACAATGGAAGGCTCGCGACACGTTTGATGTCGATTTTTAGGGCTTTCCATGCTTCTCCGCGTAAAACTGTCATTCTGTAGATGGCTTTCATGCCATTTCCAGATTGGACGGCCGCTACCGCCCCCTCTTTCCTGCCCGACTTCCCGAGCATTATACCTTTGATTGAACGGGAGTTGCTAGCCGAGTGCCCAGAGGGTGGACCCTTTTGGCACCGCTACGGCTTGCCCTGCGGATACTCGTAAAACCCCCGCCCGGTCTTGCACCCCAGCCAGCCGGCGGCCACCATCTTTTCCAGCAGCGGGCAGGGGCGATACTTGGCATCGCGTAGGCTCTCGTAAAGGACCTTCGTGATGTCGAGACACACGTCCAGGCCGATCAAGTCGGCGAGTTCCAGCGGCCCCATGGGATGGTTCATGCCCAGCTTCATGACGTTGTCGATTCCTTGGGCGTCGGCCACGCCCTCCATCAGGCAGAAAACCGCCTCGTTAATCATGGGCATCAGCACGCGATTCGAGACGAATCCCGGAAAATCATTTACGCGCACCGGAGTCTTGCCCGCAGAAATTGCCAGCGCAATGACCTTCTCAACGGTTTCGGGAGCGGTCTGAAGGCCCGGCACGACTTCCACCAACTTCATTACCGGCACGGGATTGAAGAAGTGCAGGCCTACGAACTTGCTGGGCCGCTGCGTGGCGGCAGCGAGGCGGGTAATGGAAATCGAAGAAGTGTTGCTGGCGAAGATCGTCTCCGGCGGACAGTGCGGCTCAAGGGAGCGGAAAACGCTGGCTTTGACTTCAAACTTCTCCGTCACCGCCTCGATGATGAAGTCGGCCTCGGCCAAGTCCGCTGGCACGGTCGTCGCTTTCAGCCGCTTTACCGCCTGCCCGCGCCGTTCTTCCGTCAAGCGCTCTTTTTCCACGTCGCGCGCCAAGCCTTTGATGATGCGCTTCGCGCCCGCGTCAACGAAAGCCTGCGAAGCATCGAGCAAGATCACCTGATGCCCGGCGCGAAGCATCACATGGGCAATGCCATGCCCCATCTGGCCCGCGCCCACTACGCCAATAGTTGTGATTTCCATAATTCCCTCTTTCCCACAATAACCCACGGGTGGCGCATCATTGCCTTTTATGTATGCGCTCCGACAACACACGCAACATCTCAGTGCCTGTGTCCTAACTTTTGCCTGTCCTAACTTCTTGACGGTCGCTGACATAAACCGCAATGTCGGCGCCACCCACGATTATCAATGAAAAGCCGCGGACCTACCAAACAGGTCCGCTACACTTGCTGTTTTGCACGACACGGTCGCCCCGGCAGAGCCCAACCATCGAAAGCAGGGCTGCGCTCGCTGTGATATACTCCGGTTCAAATAGGATTTCCAGGTGAATTATGTCGAACTGGCAGCCAGCCCCTTACCGAGACTATCAATGGATCGTCGCCGACCCTCAACTCCTGGGTGGGAGGCTGGCGATTCGCGGCACCCGGTTGTCGGTCTCTCTGATCCTCGAATGCCTCGCCGCGGGGATGACTTTGCAGGACATCGACGAATCCTTTGACCGGGCTTTCCCTCCGGAGGCATTGCCCGAGGTCCTCAAGGTCGCCGCCGAGGTTACCAATTCCATTCATGTGGCTGCTTGACGCGAACGTGGACGTGCATCTGGCCGCGATCTTTAGAGAGCGTGGCACCATGTGCGATACAGTCGCCCATCGTGGGTGGAAGACTCTGTCCAATGGTGAACTCGTGGCCGCGGCTTTCGCCGAGGGGTTTCGCTGCCTTCTCACACGCGACCAACTTTTCGGAGAATCTGCCTCCCAGGCCTTAAAATCATTTCCGGAATTTGCCGTGGTGGTCATCACTCTGCCGCAACAGCGCTGGCCCGAATACCGAGCGCGGTTCCTTGAAGCGTGGGCCGCATCGCCCATTCAGCCCGTTCCCGGGAGCCTGATTTATTGGCCTAACGTAAAAGACGAGGGCCCCTGATCGGCGGGGGTAGACCTGTTCTGCGGGCCTGCGATCCGCTCCGCCGCCCGCCGAAAAGCCGCGGACCTACCAAGCCGGTCCGCGCTACGCTTGCTCATACCGAAGCGCAGCTCAAGGAATTTGCTGCCCGCAAAGGCAAGGACGCCGCGGAGGTAGTGGAAGAGACGGTCAGCCACATGCTCGAACGGCAGGCCCGTTTCGTGGAAGGCGTAAAGCGCGGCATCGCGTCCGCCGATCGCGGCGACCTGATCGATCACGAGGAAGTGGTCGGCCGCATTGACCGGCTCTTCGAGCCGTGACCCGCTCGCCTTACGTTATCGTTTACCGTCTCAAGGATGACGTTGCTGAGACCCTCTGCATCCGGCATGGCGCGCAGGATTGGCGCTAACAAAATCCTCAGCAGCGGGTGAAATTCCTACAGGTCCGAACGACGCTTGGTTGCCCCGCAGGGGCAAACCATGAGTAGCCGTGGGTGAAACCCACGGACTGGAACCACAAAATTTTTGCCGGCCCTGAAGGGGCCGGACTTATGGGTCAACCCCGTTGGGGTTGGGCGTTTCGCTACGCGCCGCGATCCGCAGGTTGAAACCTGCGGCTACTCACATAAGGCCCTTTCAGGGCCTCGCTGGTGTTGCAGAGTTGTTTTGTAAGGTCTGCGGCCGGTCCCCGATTACCAACGAAAAGCCGCGGACCTAGCAAACAGGTCCGCGCTACACTTGCTCCACCGCCAGCGCCACGGCGTTGCCGCCGCCGAGGCACAGCGCGGCTATGCCGCGCTTGGAGTTGCGCCGGGCCATTTCGTAGAGCAGCGTCACGAGGACGCGCGCGCCGGAGGCTCCGATGGGGTGGCCGAGCGCCACCGCGCCGCCATTCACATTGGTCTTGGCCGGATCGAGTCTCAACTGCTCCATCACGGCGATGGCCTGGACGGAGAAGGCTTCGTTCAACTCGTACAAGTCCACGTCTTCAATTCTCCAATCCAGCTTCTTGAGCAGCATACGCACGGCGTCCACGGGCGCCATCATTACCCATTTGGGCTCGACGCCGCTTACGGTCTGCCCCACGACGCGCGCCAGGGGCGCTTTCCCCAATTCGCGAGCCTTTTCCAGTGATGTGACCACCAACGCCGCCGCGCCGTCGTTGGTGCCGGGAGCGTTCCCGGCAGTCACCGTGCCATACGGTTTGAACGCGGGCCGCAACCTACCGAGGGTTTCAAGCGAAGTGTCCGCGCGCGGGGATTCGTCGGTCGAGAACTGGATGGGTTCACCTTTCTTTTGCTTGATGGAGATGGGCACAATTTCGTCCTGAAAGCGGCCATTCTTGATCGCATCGATAGCGCGGCGGTGGCTCTCCACCGCATACGCATCCTGGCGCTGGCGGGTGATGCCGTATTTCTCGGCCACCAACTCGCCGGTCATTCCCATGTGGAAGTCCTCGTAGGCGTCCCACAGGCCGTCGGTAATCATGGAGTCGAGCACTTTGCCGTGTCCAATCCGCATCCCCGCGCGGGCCTGGGGCAAGAGGTATGGGCAGTTGGTCATCGACTCCATTCCGCCCGCCACCACGACTTCTGAGTTGCCAGTTTGGATGGCCTGTGCCGCCAGCGCCACGGCCTTCAAGCCCGAACCGCAAACTTTGTTGATGGTCATGGCGGCGACGCGATTGGTGAGTCCGCCTTTCAGGCCCGCCTGCCGCGCGGGATTCTGGCCCAGTCCGGCCGGCACCACATTGCCCATGATGATTTCATCCACCAGAGCCGGGTCAATTCCCGCCCGGTGCACCGCCTCGCGCACGGCGACCGCGCCCAAATCCACTGCGGAAAAAGGAGTAAGCGAGCCCTGAAATTTCCCGATCGCCGTGCGACAGGCTGAAATGATGACGGTTTCTTTCATGGCGTGCCTCACTTTCTAGTGCTTAATGGCATGAGTAAGTACGTTTATTCATGGCTCCCGGAAGGCCCGGGCTTTAGCCCCGCCGCCTCTGGGCAGAAGGTTGAATGGGCCTTCGGGCACTGAAGCCGTACCGCTTCAGAGGTTAATCAGCCTGCGGAATAACTCGAAAGCGCTGTCATTCTGAGGAGCAGCGGCGACGAAGAATCTCGCATTGCCTTGAAAATAAACAGAGCGAGATCCTTCGCGTAGTTTACCCTGAGCGGGCAGAGCGAGATTCTTCGCTGCGCTCAGAATGACAGCGAATGGGCTCAGGAGGACAGCATTGTAGGGTTTTTCCGCAGCCTGTAAAACCCCGAAAATCAACCCGGTTCAGCCACGATTTTCTACCTCCCGGGCGGCAAGTGTGTTCTTGGCCCCTGAAAATGTCAAGGTCACGGAGCCGCCAATGACGCTACTATGGAGCCACCCTTCCAACCTCGTAATGGTTCTGTCACGGCGCTTTGCGATCCCCCCGAACCATGAAAATGCGACCTTCGGTAACATCACAATCTTACTGAATTCAAAGAGCTTAGGCGATTTCTCAGAGTAGAAACATGAACTCTTCAACACCCCGAATCGACCCCACGGGTAGCAAAGCACTTCCCCAAAGCCGGCATTCCCGCCGGTAGCGTTGATTTCGACAGGTGCATGAAGCTTCATGCGCCGCTCACATTCCCGTAACACACGGCAATTAAGGTCTTTGCCTGTAGGGCAACTCTGCAACAATTTGGAGGCAAAATGTCAAAGCAGGCAGCGGAGCACCACATCACCGCAGCGGAGCACCACGAGCAAGCGGCAGAGCACCATCGCGAAGCAGCCCGGCATTACGAGGCGGGTGACCACCAGCTAGCCGCCCACCACGCGCACTCGGCGCAAGGACACTTACATCACGCCACCCATCACGCAGCGGAAGCGGCGAAATTGCACGTCGAGCACCATGGACACAAAGCCAAGGCAGCGGGCAACTGAACCGAAGCGGAATATCCAACGGGGGGGGTTGAAGGAGGGCGGGTTCTGTCTTATGGGGAGGAACCCGCCACTCCGAATTTGTTGACCAAATGAAAAATGAAAAGGGAGATCGAGACATGGCAACAAGCGCATCGGTATTAGAAGCGAAGTTGACGGGAGGGGCGGGCAGGTCGGCAAAGATTGGAATGCTCGTCTTTGGCCTGGCGCTGATTATCGGGTTTATCTATGCGGGTGTGCGGTTGGTGTCCGACCTCTCGGAGATTCATTCCACGGAAGTGATGCCCTTCGTGTTGCTGGGGATCGCGCTGCTGGTGGCACTGGGCTTTGAGTTCGTGAATGGCTTTCACGACACAGCAAACGCCGTTGCCACGGTGATTTATACACATTCGATGGAGCCGCATGTCGCAGTCGTGTGGTCGGGCGCGTGGAACTTCATCGGCGTGCTGGTGTCGAGTGGAGCGGTTGCTTTCGGAATCGTTTCTTTACTGCCCGTCGAACTCATCCTTCAGGTCGGCAGCAAGGCCGGATTTTCCATGGTATTCGCGCTGCTGATTGCCGCTATCATCTGGAATATCGGAACCTGGTGGCTGGGGTTGCCCGCGTCGAGTTCCCACACGCTGATTGGCTCGATCATCGGAGTGGGCATTGCCAACCAGTTGATGTCGGTGAAGACTGGAACCAGCGGCGTGGACTGGGGTCAAGCGACGAATATTGGGAAGTCCCTGTTGCTATCGCCGGTGGTGGGATTTGTCGGCGCCGGCCTCCTGCTGCTCCTGTGCAAAGCCCTGATCCCGAACAAGCAGTTGTACGAAGCACCGAAGGGGAGTGAGCCGCCTCCGTTCTGGATTCGCGCGCTGCTGGTGCTGACTTGCACGGGCGTCAGCTTCGCGCACGGATCGAACGACGGACAGAAGGGCATGGGGCTGATCATGTTGATTCTCATAGGCACAGTACCGACTGCCTATGCGCTGAACCATGCCGTGAGGATAAAAGAAACCCAAGACTTCGTTGCGGTGTCGACGCAGACGGCGGAGACGCTGGGACGCTATGTGTCGGCAGATGCGGTTGTCGGTGACCCGCGCGATGAAGTGACGGATTACATTCGCTCGAAGAACTTCACGCCGAACACTATGCTGGCGATGCGGGATCTTGTGAACGGGGTTGGCACCGAAATGGCAATGTACAAAGAGCTGAGGGCGGTGCCGCAGGATAAGGTCCGTAACTTCCGCAATGACATGTACGTGATCAGCGAAGCGCTGCGCTTAATGCAGAAGTCGGGCCGGCCGCAGTTTTCAGCGGCGGATGCGGTCGTGCTGAAAAACTATAAGACGCACATCGATAACGCCACAAAGTTCATCCCCAGTTGGGTGAAGGTAGCCGTGGCTCTGGCGCTGGGTTTGGGCACCATGATCGGCTGGAAGCGGATTGTGGTGACGGTAGGCGAGAAAATCGGAAAGGATCATTTGACCTACGGCCAGGGCGCGGCGGCGGAAATTACGGCGATGTTTACCATCGGCGCCGCGGATTGGTTCGGTATGCCGGTGAGTACCACCCACGTGCTTTCCTCGGGCGTGGCGGGAACGATGGCCGCCAACCACTCGGGACTCCAATGGAGCACGGTACGAAATCTCGCCATGGCGTGGGTGCTGACTCTTCCCGTTTCAATTGTGTTGTCCGCATCCCTCTTCTGGCTCTTCCGCCGCATTGGTATCTAGCACGACGACCAGAACGGTGAACCCGGCAAGTTTCTAAGGACGGGAATCGGAAAATCGTCTTCGTGCCAAATTGCAGAAATCAGCAATACCATATGTAGCTGGTTGGAAGGACGGGGCTTTACAGGCTGCGGAAAAACTCATTGGCACTGTCATTCTGAGCATCGACAGCCTTGCGGCTGCCCATGATCGGCAGAAACTCGGGCCAAGGAAGGGTAGCGCGGACCTGTCTTTTAGGTCCGCGGCTTTTCCTTGTCCATCGGGGACGTGCCGCGGACCTAAAAAACAGGTCCGCGCTACGCCTGCTGAATTCCAAGGACTTACGCGTCGAGTTTCTGCAGAGGAGCCGCAGGAGATCCTTCGCTGCGCTCAGGATGACAGTTTGAGGGGCTTTTCCGCAGCCTGTTTAGCCCCGCCCTTCCAGTGCCATGGTGAGAAATCCGTACTTAAGGTTGTGCAGGGGAGAAGACACCGATGCTTCCGCCAAAGGTAATTGTTTCACCGGTTGATTTCAGCACGCACTCGGATGATGCATTGAAAACGGCAGCGGATTTGTCATTGCTCTTCGGTTCGGAGCTTTGCCTTGTCCATGTAGTGCCTGCCTTGCCGAAGCTGCCTTCCGTGCGGTCATTATTTAATGAGGCAGAGTACGAGCAAGCGTTGCACTCGGATGCTGAGAAGCAGCTTGCGCAAATGGTTGAGGAGATCGCCCGGCGCGGCATCGCGGCCAAGTATGCAGTGGGGACTGCGAACGATACGGCCATGGAAGTCCTTCGGACGGCTGAGCACAATCACGCGGACCTGATTGTGATCGCGACGCACGGGATGTCCGGCTGGCACCAACTGGCTTTTGGGTCGGTGGCCGAAAAGGTGGTGCGGCTTTCCCCATTTCCGGTGTTGGTGCTGCGAGCGCGACCCGAGAACAAGTCGAGCGACGCATCCCCCACGCGAGATTCCGCAGTGGTCGCGCGCTAAAAATCGAGCAGCCAACCAGATTGATTGTAACGCTCTCGTTCCGTCACCGTTACCGGATCGCCCGTTTGCCGCGCTCTGGCCCACCTTGCTGAGAACACATCAAACACTTGCGAATTTCTACACCATTGCGAGTTGCGATTCAGGCAGAGGACTTTGAAGCCCGCCGCCCAGGGTCACTGCTTGAAACCGCAAGGGGATTTCCGGTCGCGGTTTTTGGTGGCTTGACTGGTGAGGGCCGGTTAGAATGAGACTGATGCTTCAACGAAAAAGACTCCGGCTGCGACGCGGCGGAGGGAATTAAGCGGTCGAAGCGGGCACTAAGGGGGGGCACATTGAAACCCACAGGCATTCCACGGAAACTTGCTTTGATGGTTGGGATGGCCCTTCTGGCAATTTCCCCACTAACGGTGGCCGCCCAAAAGCCGGAAACTTCAGCACAGCCTGTCACCGCGACTTCGAACCCCGCAAGCGGTAAACTCCCCAAGATCTGGCACTCCGAGGCCACAAAACACGACTTCCGCGTGGAGGTAACGAATGACCTGTTTCACGCTGAGTGGGTGAATCTACCTCCCGCCGCCGCTAAGCAAGGCGCTTACATCCACACAGAATGCCGCCGGGCAGGGCCCAAGTGGGTAGGCAGTTCGACCGTCAACATGCTCTTTGCCATACCCGGGGCGCCAACGGGAAAAGACACCAAGCTGTGCTCTCTCACCGTGCGCTTTGAAGTGGACTCCATTTCGGCGGAAAAGATCACGGGCCATTCCGAATCGTTACGGTCTATCGACGTCAACGCCTGCCGCGTGCAGGAGACGAAATGGGCAGAATTTACCTGGATTCCGAAGAAATGAGTCAGGCAAGAGGAAGCCTAAAAGGCTGCCCCGATTGCTGCTGAGGTCCAAAAGCCGCTTGCCCTGGCAAAAGCCATATCTCCTGAGCCAGCGCCGTCAGAAGGACGGGGATCGAGTCATCCGGTCCTTTCTGTACCAAGCTTTCCCTTCTGGCACGGCTGTCCCACTTTGCAGGGTAATGAAGTCGGCGGAAAGCGGGCGGAGGGCAAGACAGGAATTGGTGGACAGGCATTAAAGCATGACTCTATACTCCCAACTCTGGGAAATTCCTCAACTCTAACCGCAGGAGCTTCTTCATGGCTAAAGGTCCCCTGAACGATCAGCAGGTGCGCGATTACAACGCCAACGGCTATGTGTTGGCCAAAGGGTTGTTCGACACAGAGGAGGTGGGGTTGCTCCAGCGCGCCGCCAAGGAGGACCGGGAACTCGATCAGCATTCGTTCGGCAGAAAGGATGGGGAAGGTGGGATTACGCGCCTCTCCTTGTGGAACCATCCCGGCGACACGCTGTACGGAATGTTCGCACGCTGCGAGTCCATGGTTAATTCTGCGGAGAAACTCTTGGGCGGCGAAGTGTACCACTACCACTCCAAGATGATTATGAAGGATCCCAAGGTGGGCGGTGCCTGGACGTGGCACCAGGACTATGGGTATTGGTACCAAAACGGGGTTTTATTTCCGTTGCTATGCAGCGCCTTTATTGCCGTCGATCCGGCCACCCGGGAGAACGGATGCATGCAGGTGCTGCGCGGCTCGCATGAACTCGGGCGCATTGATCACGTCCTGACAGGCCAGCAGGCCGGCGCGGATATGGAGCGCGTGGGTGAAATTCGGAAACGATTGGAACTGGTCTATGTTGAAATGGAGCCGGGGGATACTTTGTTCTTCCATTGCAACCTTCTGCATCGGTCTGACCAAAACCATTCTGACAACCCGCGCTGGTCGATGATTTGCTGTTACAACGCGGCACGCAATGATCCCTACAAAGAATCCCACCATCCGCGCTATACCCCGCTCAACAAGGTCCCGGACGCTGCCATCAAAGAGGCGGCCCTGCGGCGCTTCAGCGATCCCCATACGGACGTTGCCTGGATGGACCCCGCCAAAGATGAAAGCGCGCGTAGCCTGGAGAAAGGTTAGTCTCTGCGGGTTCGGGAGGGCCTCATGACCGACGGCAAAACCGTTCTTCTGCGGCATACCCTGGCCACGCTCGCTTACCGCGGGGGCAAAGCGTTGCGTGGCGCGCCGGCGGGATTTGCCGAGTTTCGCGCTGGCGAGACCACTCGCACGCCCGCTCAAATCCTGGCTCACATCGGCGATCTGCTCGACTGGGCGCTTTCCCTGGCCGAGGGCAAGGAAGCCTGGCACAATTCCCCTTCGCTCAACTGGGAGCAGGGAACGGGCCGCTTCTTTGCGGCGCTGGAGGCTTTCGATAAGCGGCTTTCCTCCGATGTACCCCTCGCCTGTTCCGTCGAGGGACTGTTTCAGGGTCCTATCGCCGATTCCCTGACGCATGTCGGCCAGATTGCCATGCTGCGCCGCCTGGCCGGCTGCCCGGTGCGGGGAGAGAATTATCTTAGGGCGGAAATCGCCGCAGGCCGGGTAGGCCCTGAACAGGCAAAGCCGAAGTTTGAGTTCGATTAAGCGTTTGATAAGGAGTGAGCCCCGGCAAACGGCTTTACGCAACCTGTGTTGAAGAAAATCACTCTCTTGCGTGATCGGATTGAAAACTGGGACCTCTATCCTTTTACCGTGCCTCCCATCCGCGAACTAACGGAGTTGGAATTCAAATCACGAATCTGTTTTTTCGCCGGTGAAAACGCCACGGGGAAATCCACCTTGCTGGAAGCCTTAGCTGTGCACTATGGACTTGGACGCGAGGGTGGCAACCGGAACTTCCAGAGCGACACCACGGAGTCCAATCATTCGATCGATCCTCTCGTGAAAGCACTTCGATTGTCATTCGATAAACGGACAGGCGCCGGGTTCTTCTTAAGAGCGGAAAGCCTTTTCAGCGCGATTTCATACATGGACGCGCTCGATAAGGAACCGGCTTTTGGTCCACGAATCAGCGACTCTTACGGCGGTCGAAGTCTTCATACCCGTTCTCATGGGGAGACCTTCCTTACCGTGCTTGATCTCAAGTTCCAGCGCAATGGCTTGTTCTTGCTGGACGAGCCCGAGGCGGCGCTCTCACCTCAGCGGCAGTTAGCCTTTCTGGTACTCATTCACGACGTCCTGCGCAAGCATAAAGATGCCCAGTTCATCATCTCCAGCCATTCGCCTATCCTTCTTGGTTATCCAGAGGCCCAGATTTTCTCGTTCGATGATGGGTGCATCCACGAAGTTGAATACGACGATGTCGCTGCATTTCAGATTGTCCGCCGATTCTTGAACCACCGGGAGAGCTTTTTGGATGAGTTGTTTGCAGAAACGCCCTCCCTTTTCAAACCACCGAAGGAGTAACCAAGCATTGCTCCCTGTCCCCTGATTTCTGGAAGTCCCACACTCAGGGGGGCGCGAAATCTGGCTACTGCCTTCCGCCTACTGCTCTCTACCACCCCACCGGCTTACCCCGATTCTGTTCCTCCAGCCACTTTTCCAGCGGGGCGAAGTAGTCGCGAATGGCCGTGGCGTCCATTTGCCTCTGCCCGGTTAGGGCTTCGAGGGCGTCGGGCCACGGGCGGCTTTCGCCCATTTCGAGCATTTTGGCCAGGCGCGCGCCCGCTTCCTTATTCTCGAAAATCGAGCAGCGGTTGAGCGGCTCGGTGCAACCGGCGGTTTTCGCCAGGGCGCGATGAAATTGGAATTGCAGGATGTCCGCCAGAAAGTAGCGCGTGTAGGGAACATTGGCCGGCACGTGATATTTTGCTCCGGGGTCGAAGTCCTCCTCGCTGCGCGGCGTGGGCGGGGCAACCCCCTGGTACTTCAAGCGCAAGGCCCACCACGCTTGGTTGTATTGCTCGGGTGTGATCTCGCCGGAAAACACCTTCCATCGCCATTGATCGATGAGAAGTCCAAAAGGCAGAAAGGCGATTTTCTCCAGTGCTTTTTGCATGAGCAGCCCCAGGTCCTTGGAGGGATCTGGAGCCTCGTTGAGCAGACCGAGTTTCACCAGGTATTGCGGCGTGATGGAGAGCGCGATGGTGTCGCCGATGGCTTCATGGAAGCCGTCGTTGGCGCTATCGCGAAACAGGTAAGGCTGGTGACGATAGGCTCGCTGATAAAAGTTGTGCCCCAGTTCGTGATGAATGGTGGAGAAATACTCGGCGGTGACGTCAATGCACATTTTCACACGCAGGTCTTGATCGGAGTCCACGTCCCAGGCGCTGGCGTGGCAGACCACGTCGCGGTCACGCGGTTTGACGAACATCGAGCGATCCCAAAAAGTCTGCGGGAGGGGTGCGAAGCCGAGCGAGGTGAAGAAGTGCTCGCCGTAACGGACCATCCCAAGAGCGTCGGTGTTGCGGCTCTTCAATATTTGGGTCAAGTCGTAGCCCGGGTCGGCATTGGGCGGCGCGACCAGGGAATAGACGTTGTCCCAGGTTTGCGCCCACATATTGCCCAGCAAGTCGGCGGGTATGGGGCCGCCGGCGGGAACTATCGTGTCGCCGTACTTCTCGCGCAACTTCCAACGCACGTAGGCGTGGAGCTGGAGGTAAAGAGGGCGAACCTGCTCCCACAGCCGGTCCAGTTCCCGCGCAAAATCATCCGGAGGCATGTCGTACTTCGAGCGCCATAGCGCGCCGGTGTCTTTAAATCCTAATTCCCGCGCCCCCTGATTCGAGAGCTCAACGAAGCGCACAAAATCCTTGCGCATGGTCTTCGAGATTTGGTGCCAGCCCACCCAGGCCTCACGCAGTTCGTTGGGGTCGCGGCTGGTGGCCATCAGACGTGCCAGATCTTCGATATCCAGGCACTTGTCCTTGCCGTCCGGGCACCACTTCGCCTTGCCGTAAACGCCTTCCATGCGGGAGGCAATCTCGGTAAGCTCCGTACTCTCGTGGGAATCGGCGGGAGTGGGGAGCACCAAGGAAACTTTCAGAAGCAGCATCTTGCGAGCCAGGCCGGCGGGCAATGGCAGGCCGTCGAAGCGGGTGGCCTGCTTCGCGAGCTCAACCTGCGCCGCAATAGCGCGCTCGTCTGCCTGGGCCGCCAGGATTTCCGTGTCGTCGGTAATGTACGTGGCCTTCACCCAGTCGGCACGGCTGGCGTTCACGCTGAGTGCCAGCAGTTTGGCCTCGGCGTTCTTGATGAAGGCTTCCGCCTCCGCAATCGTCGGAGGCTGATTTGCAGATGATTTATCGTATGCGTTTGACATGGACACC
Organism: Terriglobia bacterium; assembly: GCA_049519635.1. Lineage (GTDB taxonomy): Bacteria > Acidobacteriota > Terriglobia > UBA7540 > UBA7540 > Bog-366. The sequence continues at coordinate 32,865 of JBEKQO010000068.1, forward strand.
CCTCCCAACAGGATGACTCCGAGAACCAGTCCTATAAGATTGCGCGCTCCAAACACTCGTTCCAAGCTACACCTCTTCGTGACGTTTCGCTGCGCCGGGCGCCGGGCGCTATCAACTGAAATCCACTCTCGCTGGGGAGGGACGCCTAGGTAACCGTATCTTAAGAGGATTAGCCCGGCCGGGCAAGGGGGCAACTGCGCCGCCGGCGGGGAGTGGTGTCATTTGCCGCGGCACGGGCGTCCCGCCCGTGAGCGGTCACGGCCAAGATGGCCGTGCCACCGCAAATGACACCACTACCCGGCGGTGTATCTCTTTGACGCCCTGCCTGAACTCGGATATAACACGGGCAAGGGAGAGAGCCATGGAAAATGTGAAGAAGATCTTCGTCGGCCTGTGCCTGAGCCTATGCCTGCCTTTTTCAGCGCGGGCGCAATTCGCGCCGGATTTCAATCCCCCACCGTCGTCGTGTTGCTTGCCGCGGGTTGCGGCCCAACTCACGGACCAACTACAGGACTGGAACCAATTGGGCCGCTACCGCCAGGATAACTTGCGGCTGGAAAAGGCGCCGGCCGTTGAGGGCCGCGTCGTATTCCTTGGCGACTCGATAACCGACGGATGGGATTTGGCAAAATACTTTCCAGGAAAGCCTTACGTGAACCGCGGCATCAGTGGACAAACGACCATGCAGATGGTGGTTCGCATGCACCCTGATGTAATCCACCTCAACCCCGCGGCATTTATCCTGTTGGCAGGCACCAACGACATTGCCGGCAACACCGGTCCGGAGACGCTGGAGATGGTGGAAGACAACATTCGCGCCATGTGCGAACTCGCTGCAAGCCACAAAATCAAGATTATCCTCTGTTTGCTCACTCCCATCAGCGACTATACCAAGGCGAAACAGACCGTGCACCGGCCGCCCGCGGATATTGTGAAACTCAATCACTGGATTGAGAGTTATGCGCCGGATGTCCACGCCCAGGTTGCGGACTACTACACGGCACTGGTAGATGACAAAGGCATGCTGCATGAGGGTTACTCCAATGACGGCCTGCATCCCAACGCGCGGGGATATGAAGTGCTGGCGCCCGTGGCGGAGGCCGCCATCGAGGGCGATCTGAAATAAGAGTGGCTTGTGGATAGTGGTTGGGGGATAGTCGAAAAGTGGTCAGTGCCAAGCCCGAAGTAATGCCGCCGAAGAAGCAGCGGCCGGCACCTGCCCGTGTCCACTGCCCACCGGTCAAGTGCTTTTCATGACCAATGCTGAAATCCGTCTGTTGACTGGTCGAGATGCGGAAGCCTATTGGCACCTTCGACTGGAGGCCCTGGAGTTTGAACCGCAGTCCTTTGGCGAGTCCGCCGAGGAACATCGTGTGACCTCCGTAGAGTCGGCCGCGGAACGCTTGGGGGCGAATCCTGACGATAACTTTGTCTTCGGCGCTTTTCACGAAGGACAACTGGTGGGCATGGCGGGGTTCTTCTGCTACCCAAACGCCAAGGCGCGGCACAAGGGAAGGATCTGGGGCGTTTATGTGCGCGCGAGTTGCCGCGGACAAGGCATTGGGCGGGCGTTGATGGTAGCGCTGCTCGCGAGAATCAGAGCCTGCCCGGGCGTGGAGCAAGTGTCCCTGACCGTGGTGAGCGAACAAGAGCCTGCCCGGGCTCTTTATCGCTCCCTCGGTTTCGAACCGTACGGAATGGAGCCTCGCGGCCTGAAAGTCGGCGACCGTTACTTTGACATCGAGCACATGATGCTGCGAATTGCGTAAATCAGATTGCACGAAGACGGGAAGGGAATGGCGGCTGACCGTTTAATGGGCGCGGTCTTTTCGCCCCGCAATCAGGGGGTCCGGCTTGAGCCAATTTCCTTCCCGGGCGAGATAGAAAGTATTAACCGGCACATTGGGATATCGATCAACCTGACCGCTGGGCCAGTGGATTTCAATCAGGTCCGCTTGCCTCCGGTCAGCCATCCCGATTTGGACCCTCAGGTCGTTGCCTGACAAGTAGCTCTCACTGCTTCGTACATCGAAGATGCGGCGCGCCCCGCGGGTGGTGACGGTGACCCGAGCTCCGATGCCGCTCCGATTGCTCTTCACGCCTTCTGCCCGTATCGTCAGCCAGTTATTACGGTTCCCGCCGTCGTTGCGCAATAGCGTGGGAACATCATTCTTGTTGATAACCAGGACGTCGGTATCCCCGTCATTGTCAATATCTGCAAAGGCCGCACCTCGACCCGACCGTTTCTTCAATTTTCTGAGGCCGGCGGCTTCGGATACATCGAGAAATCTTTTGCCCTGCATATTCCGTAACATATAGCTCGGTTCAGCCCAGGGATCCTGGGGGTTCGCCTTCTCCACCTGCGGGTCCGTGTGGCCGAAGGTTACCCAGAGGTCCGCCCATCCGTCGTTGTCAAAATCGAAAAACTTGGTCCCCCAAGCGCAGTAATCATATCCTATTTGAGACAGACCCCAGGGCTGGGTTACGTCGTTGAAGGTGTAGGAGCCTTCATTCTCAAAGAGGGCGTGGCTTTGGTTGATCCAGGTGGCAACGTATATGTCCATGAGACCATCATTGTTGATGTCCCCTACCGCGACACCCATCGTACCCATCGGATTGCCGTTTCCATCGACGGTAAGTCCCGATTCGAAGCTCGCGTCTTTGAAGGTACCGTTGCCATTGTTGATGTAAAAGAAGTTGGGCCCGGAGTCGTTGACTTGGTAGATGTCCTGGAGCCCATTGTTGCTGAAGTCGCCGAAGACGACGCCAAAGCCCCGGCCGAGGTCTGAGCGGATTAAGCCCGCTGATTTCGTCACGTCCGTAAAGGTCCCGTCTCCGTTGTTGTGATAAAGAATACCCTGCTCCCCTTGGAAGAAGTCCGGTGGGCAGGCGATGGGCACTCCCTTCAACTTGCACGCATTAGGGTCGCCCGGTCGAGGCGGAAGATGCTGCGGATCGAATTTGGCAAAATTCGCCACATAGAGGTCGAGACGGCCATCATTGTCGTAGTCCCCAAACGCCGCACCCATGCTCCATTTTGGGAAGCCCCAATGAGGATCAGCCACGCCCGCCGCCTCCGCGACTTCACTGAATGTCCCGTCACCATTATTTCGATAAAGCTCATTGGGGCCGAAGCTGGTTACGTAAAGGTCAGGAAAGCCGTCGTTGTTATAGTCGCCGACAGCGCAGCCACTGTGCCAGCCCGTGTCTCCCAAATGGGCCTGCGCGGTGACGTCAGTAAAAGTCCCGTCACCATTGTTCCGCAAGAGGTAATCGTGGGGAAGTTGGCCTGTGGCCTCAGACTTGCGCGAAGAACCGTTAACCAGGAAAATATCTTGGTAACCGTCGTTGTTGTAATCCAGAAAACATGCGCCTTCGCCGTTTACGTCTGTCAGATACTCGGTCATTTCATCACCGTCGATAATCTTCATGTTAAGGCCGGCCTGCTGGGTGATATCCGTGAAAATGGGCAAGGAGACGGCAGCGCCACCTGGTGCCTGGTCCGCAGACTGGACGAGAATGCGAGCCCCCATTGCGATCAGGATGAAGGCCACAAACACGCACGGGCAGCGTGCGTGGAACCGCTTGCTGGGCCCGCTCATTATTGAACCCCTTTGCGAAGTGGCGCCTACACATTCAGGTTATAACAGCCAATTCTATCATTCTTCTCCAAAATGAGTTTTTAGAGCCGGGCCTGCTGGAGGGAAATGCGCAAACATTGATGCCGCTCCGTATAGATTGCAAAATTGCGGTTGCGAACAAGCCGGTGGAGTGTATATTACCTTCGGCCGGGATGCCAAAATGGAAATCCTGGGCATGAGGGTCAATTTGATACTGTAGCGGCGAGTTTACCTCGCCAAACAGCGGGGTAGCAGGGTTGGCCCCATCGGTTGCCGAGGGAAGCAAATGATGAAACGAAGAAAGAGTTGGATGTCGCGGCTTGTGGTGCCTGCGGCCATTGCCCTTTCACCGCTTGCACTTTGTGGGTGGAGGCCGGTTCGTGCAGCAGCAGTTGAAGCCTGGGCTATTGCCAGCTCAGGGACATCTGAAGCATCCATGGCTTCGGACCCTGATACCCAGGACGAGAAGCTATCCGCCGCCAAGCAGATTCCCGTGCCGCGCCCACCCATGGGATGGAACTCCTGGAATAGCTTCTCCAATACCGTAGATTCGAATGTCGTCATGCAGCAGGCCAGGGCAATTGTCGCATCCGGCATGCGAGCAGCCGGATATCAGTACGTGCTTATCGACGAGGGATGGTGGCTGGGAGATCGGGATCAGAGGGGTAACATTCTGGTCGACCCGAAGCAGTGGCCTGCCCTGGCGCCCGGCGAAAGAACCGGTGATATGGCGAATATCGTTAGATATATTCACGGCTTGGATCTCAAAGCCGGCATCTACACGGATGCTGGAAAATTCGGTTGTAGTTACGCGGGGCCTGACCTTGGGCCTCGGAGACCCAATACAGGGAGTGAGGGGCATTACGATCAAGACTTTCTTCAGTTCGCCCAGTGGGGGTTCGACTATGTTAAGGTTGACTGGTGCGGTGGCGATCACGAACACCTTGATCCCGCAATTCAATACGCGGAGATAGCGCGAGCAATAGCCAAAGCGGAAGCAGCGACAGGCCATCGCCTTTTCTTCTCGATCTGTAACTGGGGCAACCAAAGCCCGTGGACTTGGGCGCCGGGCATCGGCGGAGTAACCGAGGATATATGGAGAACCAGCGGCGATATTAGTGCTCCGATTGTCGCCGGCTCAATCAATGCTCACCGGACGGTTAGTTCGCGCAACGTGCTCGTCAATTTTGACCATGGCATACATCCCGAGGCGCAACACACCGGCTTTTACAACGATCTTGACATGATGGTATTAGGAATGCCGGGAATGTCAGAGGCCTCAAATCGCCTGCACATGAGCCTTTGGGCAATCTCTGGGGCTCCCTTAATCGTAGGGGCTGACATCACGAAGCTTTCCAGCAAAGAACTGGCAATCCTAACCAATCCAGAGGTCATCGCCGTAGAACAAGACAGTCTTGGTCTGCAATGTGTCAAAATTGCCGAGGGAGGCTCCGGGCTCCAAGTGTGGGCGAAACCCCTGGCCGGATCCGGGGTGCGAGCTGCGGTGCTGCTCAACAGGACAAGCCATTCCGCTCCAATTTCGGTACGTTGGAGCGACCTCGGCTTGCAGCCATCTTCGGGCGCGGCGGTGCGAGATCTTTGGGCACAAAAGAGCTTGGGGTCCGATACCGGGTCTTACACCGGAAATGTACCCGCCGATGATGTCGTGATGTTAACGATAAGTGGTGTCGCGGGCAAGGCGACCCGGTACGAAGCTGCTTCTCCCACAAACGGGTTCGTGGGAGGATCTGCCCCCGCCCCTTGCAAAAACTGCCTTGGCGGGGCGAGCGTGCTTATCGGTGGCAATAGGTCGTTAACCTTTAAGAACGTGGCCTCAACAGGGAAAATGGCCTACCTTCACATTGCCTACATCAATGGCGGGAACGCGCCCATCATCGCTGAGCTGCGAGTGAACGGTCAGAGCCCGACCATGGTCGCCTTTCCCTCCACTGGCGGTGAGGACACCGTAGGAACCGTCACGGTCGAAGCATCTCTTATGGCGTCCGGGGACAACTCGCTCACCTTCTCGTCTCCATGCGACACCGGTATCGCTCTCGATTCGGTTTCGGTAGCGTCGTGGTGATTCCAGGGGCCTGAACTGTGGTGCGGGAAGATAGCCAGTAGAGAATAAATCAAAACTGACAAGGTTCGTAAACTTTAAGAGGTGAAGCATGAAGGACGGAATGAATCGCAGAAGCTTTCTCAAGACGGGCAGCGTTGCCACCGCGGGGACCTTTATTTCCGGAGGCTTGAAAACTCATCTGCTGGCGGAAGCACAGGAACCCGCCGCGCCCGCGCGTTCGGCAAATGATCAGATTCAAATCGCGCTCATTGGTGCCGGGGGACAGGGGATGGGTGACACGAAAACCGCCATCCAGGTCCCGGGAGTCAAACTCGTGGCCGTTGCGGATTGCTACGACGGCCGTCTTGCCCACAGCAAAGAACTTTGGGGCGACGATGTCTTCACCACCCGCGAGTATCATGAAGTGCTGGCTCGAAAGGACATCGACGCCGTGATCATCGGTACTCCGGACCACTGGCACCGGCAGGTTGCCGTTGATGCCATGAATGCCGGCAAAGACGTCTATTGCGAAAAGCCCATGATCCACGCGCACTCCGAGGGCATGGACTTCGTCAACACGGCGAAGAAGACGCAGCGCATTATTCAGATCGGCAGCCAACGTGTAAGCTCCATCACTTACAAAAAGGCGCGAGAGATCGTGCAATCGGGAAAACTCGGGCAGATAACCGCCATCAGCGCCTGGTGGGACCGCAACTCCTCCCTTGGCGCTTGGAATTACTCTATTGCGCCCGACGCTTCCGAACAGACTATCGACTGGCCCCGCTTTCTCGGGAACGCGCCGAAGATTCCGTTTAACCCCGAGCATTTCTTCCAGTGGCGCAAATGGCGCGCCTATGGCACGGGTGTGGCCGGCGACTTGTTTGTTCACCTCTTCAGCGGCATTCACTTCGTGACGCAGGTGAACGGGCCCCAGCGCGCTTTCGCCACCGGCGGCATCCGATTCTGGAAGGATGGCCGTGACGCCGCCGACGTTCTGCTGGGGCTGTTTGATTACCCGCAAGGATTTAACCTCAGCTTGCGCGTCAACTTCGCCTGCGGCGGAAGCGAAAGCGAAGGTTTTGTGTTTAACGGTTCCGAAGGGTCGATGGTTATTGGTGAGAATGAGGTCACCTTGAACCACGTTCCCCGGGAGCGCGAGCCCGGATACACCATCGATACTTTCACTCAGGACATGCAGGAGAAATTCCTTGCGGAATACCTCAAGAAATATCCCCGCACTCATCCGGATGAACCTCCTTATGCGGCAGAGGAGAAATACGCTGCTCCGGAAGGCTATAGCGACAGCTATGATCACCTGAAGAATTTCTTCGCGTCCGTACGCTCTCGCCGGCCCGTTGTCGAGGACGCGGTGTTTGGATTCCGCGCCGCCGGGGCCGCCCTGCTCAACAATCTGAGCATGGACAGCGGCAAGCCGGTGCGTTGGGACCCCGATGGCATGAAACTCCTCTAGTGACGTATTTCTTTCCACGCTTGGGCGCTTTTGGGGCCTGCTGGAAGGGCACGGGTTCACAGGCTGCGGAAAAACTCGCCCGCCATGTCATTATCAAGACGACCTGTTAATCAGCACCACCCCGGCGCTCGGCGCCGGGGTGGTTGTCCGCGGTGGGGGCTTTTTCCCGCGGCCTGTTTAGCCCCGCCCTTCCGACCGCTCGATGAGAACCGTTCGCCGTGGGGAGAAATCCGGGCTAGCGCTGCGAGGCCCGGCGCGGCTTCAGTGCGTGAACTCGACAGCGTGTTTTCCTGCGGCCACTGCAAACGTGGCGCGGCCATCCCTGACGCTGATTTGACCCTGAGGAGCCCCGTCAACGCGGACTTGCAGGATACCGGACTCGAATTCAGCCGTGGTCACCTTGGCGCTCTGGCTTGTGTCGATCCGGAAGGAGAGACGGGAGGGGGCCACTTCGTAGTTCCTTACCACGACGCCTGCGTCCGCCTCGAACCGATTCTTGCCATCCCGGGCAAGCTTGGTGAGGCGAGGACCGATCGTGATTTCGTAGTCGTGCTTTTCCCAGACAGCTCCCCCAAATGTTCCCTCTGACGACGGGCTGAGCGCTCCAAAACGCAGCCCCTCCCAGGGGTTCTCGTCGATATACTGTTCCAGGGCCACGAGGCAGAGCAACGCTCCCCACGTGTAATGCGTGTCGCCGCCGCCGTTGCCGCCCCAGGCATGGTACTGCTCGTTATCGTGCTGATTTGACTTCCAGTCGTCCATGAAGAGCGCGTAGTTTTTTCCGGCATAATCGAGCGCCACTTGATCGAATTCATAGCGCTCGAGGCCTTCGTAGAGCATATAGTTGGTGGGTCCCCAGATATCCCCACGCCAATAGAACTGGTCTTTGAACGCCGGATCATTCCGTGCAATCGTGGGCACGACGTACGTGCCCCAGAATTCTTGGGGATTCAGCAAGTGCTCCTTCACCATCCGCTCCGCCTGGTCGGGTTTGGCGATACCTGCAAACAGGGGATAGAAGTTGGTGGGCGACAGGCGCTTCGAAAACCGCCCATCCCAGAAGCGGTTCTCGAAGATACCGTCCGAGTCGTTCCATAGTTTTTCCCGGACCAATTGCTTCGTGCGATCGTATTCCTTGGAGAAGCGCTCGCTATCCTCTCGATAACCGAGCACCGCTGCGATCTTGGCCAGGCATTCCGCATCAAGCGCATAAAGCGAATTCAGCCCCACGTCGTCAAGATTCATTGTGTACGTCTTCGGATCGTAAGCCGCATCGTCATACATGGGGCTGTCGTCCATGCCGCTTTCCCACTTGGCGGCTTGAAAGAAGCCACGTCCGCCCACAGCGGGGGTGGAGCCCCGGTCGCTTCCCCACTCGAGTAGCCCGTCGCGATTGCCGTCACGCCAGGCCTGGCCGTCTCCACGGTCGTGAAACCACCAATCGTGCCACTTTACAAGCCTCGGGTAAGCCCAGGCCAGGGTGTCGCGGTCCTGAAATTTCTCATATTCCTTCCACACGGCAAACGATCCGACGGGCGGCTGCGCCCTGTCCGGGGTCGTGCCTGAACCGCCGGCAATGTTGGGCACAACCCCGGTCTCGCTCTGGGCGAGCAGGATCGCCTTGATTCCGGCAACGGTCTGGGCTTGGTCTTCCAGGCCCGTCAACAAAGACCCGAAGAAACAGTCCCACTCCCCCACCACCCAGCCGTCAAAATCGTTCGCCCAGTGGCGACTGATACTGGGGAAAATGAGGCCGTTCGAAGGAGCATAAAGCGTATTCCAGAACATGGAATTTCCGATGGCCTCTGCCGCTCCCTCGAACAGGCCCGTCACTTTGGGCCTGCGGCGGGCGTATTCCTCCGACTTCTGCCTGAGGATCGCATCAATCTTGTCAGCTTCGAGCAGGCTCTGAGCCCGCTTCACCAGATTGTCCCGGCTCCAACCCAGCGTGGCGACGAAATGAGCTGACTCAGTAGGTCCAGCGACAAATTCGAGCCCGGCTGCGGCAGACCCAGACTCCTTTTCAGTCCCCGATACCAACCGGGCAGAGGCGTTCATGCTGTCACGCAATTGCCGAAGGGAAGGGTAGAGTCCGCTGCCGATGGTTGGCCGGTCGACCATGACGACAAACTGTGCGGAAGCGTCGAACACATCATCGAAGAAGCGCTCTCCCACCACCGCCTGCTTCGTAGGATCAATAGTGTAGAAGCCTTGACTCCCCCCTTGAGACCCGCCCGGGAAGTAGGTTTCGAGCACCAACTGAAGGTCCTGGGCAGCGGTGAATCGCCCGACCACCGTGCTCTCGTCAATCCGCGACCATTCCAACGTAACCGGAGCCTCGCGCGGAAGATTCTTCCACGACATGCGGCAGTAAGAACCGTCGGGGGCGTGTGGGCCCACTTCCGACACGGCGTTAGAGATTTCGTTGCCGTCCAGAAACGAGCCGCTCCGCGACCCGGTGCGCAGCGCGAAATTGAACGGTTGCTGACGGGCGCGAGCCAGGAAAACGAGGCCATTCCACGCCTCAGGATCAAAGGCTCCAATGGCGACGCTGTCAAACTTGGGTGGCGATTGGCCAGTCAGGTTCGTGGGGGCTGTAAGGATCACCGTCGCAAGGACCGTCACCAGGCAGAAGCCACCCGAAACCCGGCGCCCGATCGACATCTCTCCCTTAGCACTTCCCGCACGCTCAACACGGATTCGTTGTAAGTACGACATAGAGTTGACGCCCTTATCACTTCGAAATTCCAGCGATGTCGAATTTCTGCTTTCCCGCCACAACCATAAACGTTTTTTGCGCACCCTGAAAGTACGCCTGGAGTTCAAATGGCGAGTCCGACTGAACCTGTATGATCTCTGCCTTCGATCCATCGGTCGTGGGTCTGGCGATCAATGATACAACGTGGCCGTTAAAGCGGTAGCGCTTGCACCCACGCCGGCCCCCGGGTTCGATTTGCCAGACCAGCCGGTTGTGAGCAGCATCGGGCCGCAGTCCGATGGCATACTCCAGAAGATACATGATCGGTCCAATTCCGCTCCAGCCCACGAAATCGGACTTTGCCGGGTCACCCTGCCGCGCCTGATCCGGTGCGTAGTTCTCCCAGATCGTTCCCGTTTTCTCAAAAACATGCGCGACAAGGTCCAAGTGATTCAAGGCAACGCTGCGAGCGAGGTCGGAATAACCATACTTCTCCAAGCCCCGGATGATCATGGAATCCGTCGGCACCCAAACGGATCCCCGCCAATATCCGCCCAGAGGCGTGTACCCGGCTTGGTTAGCAGCCAAGGTGGGCACCAGGTTGAGTCGTCCAAAAGTCTCAGGGTTCTTCAACTCCGCCACCAAACCCGCCGCTTGCTCAGGGGAAGCAACCCCGGCGATCAGCGTCCAATACGCGGCGATCGTCATCACGGGGACACGTTGGCCGTCCTGCATCAAGTCGAAGTAAAACTTCTGTTTCTCGTCCCACATCGCCTGGTTGATGGTCGAAGCCAGTTGATCAGCTTCGGCCGAGTACGCGCGCCCCTCAGTATCCTTGCCCAGGATCACTGCGATCTCACTCAGTTGCCGCGCGAAGAGCACCATTTCCGATGAGATATCAATCCCCGTGCCCCCATTCTTCAGATAAGCATTACGTGGGGAGTTGTCCATGCTCGCCCAGTCCGTAACGTAGAGCCCGTTCCCTTGCCGCAGATAGAGCTGGAGCGCCGCATAATAGTGGACCATGGGCTGCCACACCTCCCCCAAACGGTCCTTATCCCCCGTCACCCTGTAGTGTTCAAGCTCCGCCCATGCCATGATCGGGTGATTCAGTCCATCAAGCGTCACCTTCGGATTGGGAGAAGGAATGCTCCGGCCCCTATACATAACTGGCGCGTTAGCATCAATCCCCAGCTCTTTATCGGAAGCGGGCCAGCCCCACCGGCTGAAAAGCGGTTTGTCCTCATGGTCCACCCACTCGCCAAAATCGATCCCGGTATCCCGCACGATCTCACGGCAAATTTCGCCATCCTCATGCTGCTTCGCGTAGAAGTTGTCGAGGGTCGAGATTCCGGGGACGAGAGGATACGCATAATTGCAGAACATCGTCATGAAGCAGCTATCCCAAAGGAAGATGTTCTTGTTAAAGGCGGCGTCGATGAACTGGGACACAAACCCGCTCTGCAGGGCAGGTTCATGGAAGTTGCGGAACGCTAGTTCCCAGGCTTTCCAGTACAACCGTACGAGCACAGGGTTGTCATCATAGATCGGAGAAGGCAACTGGGATCGCAACTTTGCGAACTTCGCCAGGGGTTTGGCTTCGTAGGACTTTTTGGCAAAATACATTCCCATCGTTTCCTTTGCAGCACCTGTCTCCGCGGAGAAGAGTGCGCCCCGCTGCCCGGCGATTATCGCTATAACCAGAATCATTATTCGCAGTCCGAAATGATTGTTAGTAGTTTCCATCCGGTCCTCCTGTTTGCGGTATTCTGGCGGGCTCGGCAGGACGTGTCAATGACTTTGAGAAGAGAGGGTGGCCAGCGCCTGCCTGCGCAGGTTGATCAGAACTTGGCGCAACCGGCTGGGTCCCCGTGGCAACTGCGGGGCGTGGGACACAGGAACAATCGGAAAGGCCTTGTGGCGGCGCCAAAACAGGCTACGGATAACCCTTCCAAAGCTGTCATCCGGAGCGTGCAGAAGGACCTCGCTCTGCTCGCTCAAGATAAACTGCGCGAAGGACCTCGCCCCGATCATTTTCATTGCCATGCGAGATTCTTCGCTGGTCGCCGCAGCGACCTCCTCAGAACAACAATCCTGGATCGTTTTTCCGCGGCCTGTAAAGCCCTGCCCTTCCGGACCCGTGGTGGGAAATCCCCGTTAGGCCGCCTCAGGCGGCGCTCTCAGCACGCCCATCAAAAACCTCGAAGCAGCGTGCTTTCCCGTTTCGGCAGGCCTGCTTTGGGAATTCGTTTCAGCACCACGTATTCGATGCCATGTCCGGCGCAGAAGGCCCGCTTCTCGGGTTTGTCCCCGTCCTCATTGACCACGTAGAGGTGGGGCTTGAGGAGGGCAACCTCCGGTTCAGCATCCATCCAGCCGTGCCCCGTTGAAACCAGGGCTTGGTGCACATACCGAACCGAATGAACCATGTAGAGACGTTCGGCCTGAGAGAGCAGCGGGTGCCCCTCGCCCTTCAACAGCTTAATGTTCGCGTCATGTCCCACCACTACGTACAGATCTCCGAGTGCGGAAGCTTCCTCGAAAAACCTGACATGCCCGGAGTGGAACCAGTCGTAGCAGCCCGTCACGATCACCCTCTTCCGCGCTGAGTCGAAGGCAGGCGGCACGAACGAAGGCACAGGAAATCCGCTTAAATCCCGATTGCTCATTACGGCGTACGGGATGCCCCGCGCCTCCGCGTACGCGCGTTTGGTCGGAGTGTCACTTTCCTCGTCGACAATCCAGGTGGGCGATTGAACGCCTTCAAGATCAGGCAAGCTATCGGGCTCGATTGTCCCCCTAACGAGGGTCACCTGATGAACGTAGCGCAAGGATTGGAGCAGATAAAAGCGTTCCCGTTCCGTGAACCGGGGGGGCTTCCCTGCGAGCGCCTGTAGGGTTACATCCGACCATAACCAGACGTGCACCTTCCCGCACTTGGCGGCTTCCTCGAGAAGGCGCACGTGCTTTGAGCGCAAATCGTCAAAACCTCCCGTGACCGCGATGGAATTCATAAGAGCAGTGGTTAGTAAAAGCAGTGAATAGTGGATAGTGCACAGTGGTTAGTGGAGAGTGAACAGTTTACTGTAACTTGCGGTTGGTTGCTTGTTTCTATCCACTCGCCACTATCCACTAACCACTTCCCCGCACCTGACCTGCGCATGAAGCGAACCCGGCACGAGCTCTTCTGACACGACGTAGAGATAACCACCGCCACAGCCGGAAAACATGGCTCCTGCATACCTGGACTGATAATGATTCAAAATACCCACCAGGTCGACGCTGATGGCCGGGTGCCTGACGGTGCCCGGGAGAATTGCCTCCCAGCAGCACATGCATTCATTCATGGAGGCGCCGAGCGCCCGCGCGTCCCTCGCCAGAATCGCCGCGTAACAGTCCTTCCCCGATTGGCCCAACCGCCGTATCCACTCCTTGTCCAAATTCTTTTCTTCGAGGGGGCTGTAATGATCGGGCCGAGGTGCAATGGGTAGCACATGCACTACACTCTCCAGCCAGCGGGCGACAGTGGGATTGTTGTTCGTTTCGATGTGCGCAGGGAAATAGCCCCCCTCGAAGGTGAAATCGTAATCCAGCCGGCTGATGCCCGGAATAATCAGCCCCGCCATATCCTGCGATCCCGAGGGCGCGGCTCTCCCTTGATTCTCGGCATCATATAGGATGCGCACCAACTCCCGCGGGTCTTGACCCGGCAATGCATCCTTCCATAACTTACGTGCGACCTCGCGCGTGCTGGTGGCCATGCCGCTGCGATCCATGAAACGGAACGCGGGGTCAAGTCCCACCACCACCATCGACCCTGGGGGAGCTGGGTTGTGCGTGGAAACGAACGGCTGGTCAATCCACCCGCCCGCAAGAGCCATCCGATAAGGGATTTTGCCGATGACCGAAGTGATGTCATGATCGATGGGGATAGACATAGGAAGAGACCTTGGCGACATGCAAAGTTTACCTCACACTTGGCCCTGCTTGCTAACCAGGACTTACCTTTTGCTGGTCGGGGTTCTGGGGGTCTGGCTGGCAATGGGCACACCGGCGCCGCGAGGTGGGACACCGGTGACCTTTTATCGGGATGTGCTGCCGATCCTCCAACAGCATTGCCAGGTTTGCCATCGCCGCGGCGAAATTGCTCCCATGCCGCTTGTGACCTACCCCCAAACGCACCCTTACGCGCACGCGATTCAGGAAGTCACGCGCCTGCGCAAAATGCCTCCCTGGTTTGCTGACCCCCGCTTCGGGCACTTTGCGAATGACCCTTCCCTTGCGCCCCAGGAAATCGCAACGCTATCCGCTTGGGCAGATGCCGGAGCGCCGCCCGGCGACGCACACGATGCACCGGCACCTCGTCTCTGGGCACAGGGTTGGGTGATCCCACAACCCGACCTGGTGGTGCGGATGCCGAGGCCAGTAAGACTGCCCGCGCATGGCGATGTTGAATACACCTATGAAATTGTGCCTACGGGCTTCACGGAAGGGAAGTGGGTTCAGATGTCGGAGGTTCGGCCAGAGAGCCGCGCCAATGTCCATCACGCCGTTGTCTACATTCGCCCGCCCGGCTCGAATTGGCTGCGGAATGCCCCGGTGGCAACGCCCTTCACGGCCTCTACCTTGACCGACGCGCAAGACCGCCAAAACACCCACTGGACAGACAGTGATATTCTGCTGGTCTACGCGCCGGGGAGCTCACCCGACCGCTGGCCTGACGGCATGGCCAAGTTCATTCCCGCAGGCTCTGACCTGGTTTTCCAGATGCACTACATGGCGATGGGTGGATCCACGCGCGACCAGGCCAGCGTCGGCTTGGTATTCGCCAAGCAGACGCCATCGCAGCGCGTCCTGACTTTGCAACTGACCAACGACCGCTTCATCATCCCGCCGGGGGTTGACGATTACCGGGTGGAAGTTCACGGCACGCTACCGAATGACGCTACGCTGCTCAGCTTTCTGCCGCACATGCATTTGCGCGGAAAGGAATTTGAGTACAACCTGATTCGCCCGGGGGGTGGGACTATTGAAACGCTGCTGCGCGTCCATTACGATTTCCACTGGCAATTGAGCTACCGGCTGGCCTCGCCACGATTCCTTACGGCGGGCACGGAACTCCAGGCAGTCGCTTGGTATGACAACTCCAAGAACAATGCGCACAATCCTGACCCAACACAGACGGTGACCTGGGGCGATCAGACCTACGACGAAATGATGGTGGGCTTTTTCGATGTGGCTGTCCCCGCGACCGTGGACAAATGGCAATACTTTCTCCGCGGCGCGGCCCCGGAAAAATCACGTTCCCGAGATTGAGTTTCTCACTACGGGTCAGGAGGGGCGGGGCTGAACAGGCGGCGGAAAAACTCGCCAGCGCTGTCATTCTGAGGAGTTGCGGCGACGAAGAATCTCGCATTGCCTTGAAAACACTCAGAGCAAGACCCTTCGCGTAGTTTACCCTGAGCGGGCAGAGCGCGATTCTTCGCTGCGCTCAGAATGACAGCGAACGGGCTCCGTCGAAAATCATCGTCCTGATCACCGAGCCCTTTAGGGTGAAGTCGGTGCCGGTGCAGGGGTTAGCGGTGTCAGTTCGACGCTGTATCCCAATTGG
>JBEKQO010000069.1:0-27036 GCA_049519635.1 Terriglobia bacterium
ACGCGCTTTCTCCTCTGACCTCCGAGGGTGATCTGCACTATTACCATTCCTCTTCCAATACCCGCTTGGCGATCGGCGGCACCAATACTTTCTTGGCCTCGAACGGCACCGATCCCTCCTGGGGGGCCTTAACCGGAGCGGGATTCGGCAGTCAGACCAGCAACAATTTCCTGGCTGCGCCCAACGGTTCGAGTGGGAATCCCTCTTTCCGCACTTTGGTGGCGGGCGACCTGCCCGCTTCCATTACCAGCAATACCTCGGGAAACGCTGCCACGGCCACCGCCCTGGCCACCGTGCCGTCTCAGTGCACGGGTTCGGCCTTTGCCTTGGGTGTCGCGGCCGGCGGTAACGCCAACTGCATTGGCAGTCAAACCGCCAATTATTTTTATGCCGCGCCGAATGGCAGTTCGGGAGCCCCAACCTTCCGCGCTCTCGCTGGTTCTGACCTACCCACGATTGCCATCGCAGGAGGCGGCACTGGACAGACAACTGCCGCGGCCTCCTTCAACGCGCTTTCTCCTCTGACCTCCGAGGGTGATCTGCACTATTACCATTCCTCTTCCAATACCCGCTTGGCGATCGGCGGCACCAATACTTTCTTGGCCTCGAACGGCACCAACGGTTCGAGTGGGAATCCCTCTTTCCGGACTTTGATGGCGGCCGACTTGCCCGCTTCCATTACCAGCAGCACCTCGGGCAACGCTGCCACGGCCACCGCCCTGGCCACCGCGCCGTCTCAGTGCACGGGTTCGGCTTTTGCCTTGGGTGTCGCGGCCGGCGGTAACGCCAACTGCATTGGCAGTCAAACCGCCAATTATTTTTATGCCGCGCCAAATGGCAGCTCGGGGGCCCCGACGTTCCGCGCTCTCGCTGGTTCCGACTTTCCCACGATTGCCATCTCCGGCGGCGGCACTGGACAGACTACTGCCGCGGCCTCCTTCAACGCGCTCTCTCCTCTGACCTCCGAAGGTGATCTGCACTACTACCATTCTTCTTCCAATACCCGCTTGGCGATCGGCGGCACCAATACTTTCTTGGCCTCGAACGGCACCGATCCCTCCTGGAGTTCTTTAACCGGAGCGGGATTTGGCAGTCAGACCGGCAACAATTTTTTGGCGGCGCCCAACGGTTCGAGTGGGAATCCCTCTTTCCGCACTTTGGTGGCGGCCGACCTACCGGCTTCCATTACCAGCAACACCTCGGGCAACGCTGCCACGGCCACCGCCCTGGCCACCGCGCCGTCGCAGTGCGCGGGTTCGGCGTTTGCCTTGGGTGTCGCGGCCGGCGGTAACGCCAACTGCATTGGCAGTCAAACCGCCAATTATTTTTATGCCGCGCCAAATGGCAGCTCGGGGGCCCCGACGTTCCGCGCTCTGGCCGGTTCCGACCTTCCCATGATTGCCATCTCCGGGGGCGGCACCGGACAGACCTCCGCGACCGCCGCGTTCAATACTCTTTCGCCGCTCGGCACGGAAGGCGACCTTCTTTACTACCATACTTCCGCGAACAGCCGGTTGGCTCTGGGAAGCAACGGCCAATGCCTGACCTCGAATGGCACGGATCCTGTCTGGGGTTCGTGCAGTATCGGAAGCGGAACGGTTACCAGTGTCGGTCTGTCATTGCCCTCCATTTTCTCGGTTTCCGGTTCACCGGTGACCGGATCCGGCGCGTTGACAGCAGGGTTGGCGAATCAAAATGCTAACCTCATCATGGCTGGCCCTAGTTCTGGCACTGCCGCAGGGCCAACCTTCCGCCCCTTGGTGGGAGCTGATCTTCCCGCTCCCACCGCCAGTACGTTGGGCGGGGTTCAATCCGTGATTTGCACGGGCGGCCAGTTCTTAAACCAGATTTCCACCGCCGGGGCGCCGTCTTGCGGAACTCCCACGGGGAGTGGTTCCTCCACAGGGCTGGGCAACGGCGCCACTGTTATCGATGCAACTACTGAGAGCGGGACCTTCAATTTGGAAATTGGCACAGCCTACAGCGCCCTGCCGTCCTACGGTGGAACGGTAGAAACCCGTGGCCTCGGCGGCAGTCAGACGATGTCGACGAGCATAAGTTTACCGGGCGGCACCGGCAGGCCAACGAATGTGATTCTACCCACAGCAATAACCTCAGTTCCAAGTGGCAGCACTTGGGGTCTTTCATCCGGGGGCGGCCTTTTGGGGCAGGGAATATACTCCTCCGTGTTTTCCGGTGCGCACCAATCAACGCCGCTTGCTAACCTCCCTTCCGGCAGCAACGGGGTGTTGCTACGGGACTTCGCCTATGACAATGGGGGACCGGGGGCCACGGCTACGAACATGAGCGATTCCGTATTTTCGAATCTCCTGTTCTACAACGGCCTGTCTCCTTCATTGCAGTTCAATGGTGCAAATTACTATAACGTGGTCAGGGACTCCAGGTTTTTGCAGGAACCTAACCAGGGCGGGGACGTCATAGAGGTGCTCGGAACGTCCAACAGCAACAGCTTTGAAAATGTCCTCCCGTGGGGTACTGGCGCGACATGCGTATACGTCGGCGTGAGTGCAGGTGTTGACCAATTTCTGCATACCGACACGGAAGGCTGCGGGATGAACTTCGACTTTTGGGGTTCATACAATACGGTACTGGCGCCTTATCAGGAAGCAAGCGGGGCAACCAGTATCGCCTGGGCGGCCAGCACCTCTTACACTCGCGGGACCGTGATCAAAGATACAAACGGGAACGTTGAGCTTTGCGTTCTTCCCGGCACGACCGGTGGCACGCAACCAACATGGCCGTCCGCGAACCATGTGGTGGGGGGAACGTATTTCATGGCTGACCTGTTTGGGCAACAGACCTTTGATGGCAGTGTGATTTGGGAGGTCTTCCCGGCGCAGGGAGGTTATGCTCTAGAACCCGGCTCCTCGAACAATACCATTATTGGACCTCAAGCGGCCTCGGTTATTGACGCATCATGGTCGCCCTGGAATACGTTCCTAGGTTCAGCAGAAAATGTAACAACTACCTGCCCGCTAGCCGATTGTGTCCCCAGTCTTCAGACTGCTAGATCGCTATCGAGTTTAGGCGGTTTGAGCGTGCAGGGCGGAATGACCCTTTTGCCCGTAATCCTGCCAAGCCTAACTTCCTCCAACTTTGTTGCTTACCCCGGCACTGGTAGCACGACCGTGCAGTACGCAATCAACGCAACCCTTCCCGGGGGAATCGGCAATATTGGTTCGCCGACAGTTACCGGACTCACGAGCTTTTATTCTCTGACCAATTCCGTTCCTCGGAGTCAGCTCGGCACAATCAACACAGTGGCCGTATCCCATGGTCGTGGGTATGAGGGTTATTCATCGAGTCCCCTATGTGGTACTGGATTCATGACCGGCAACACCGTTCGAGCCAACACCGGTAATCTCGACAATCTTTTGACCGTAACTGCGAGTGGGGGCTGTGTTACCGCGTTGACCGTGACAACAACGGGAACCGGCAACCAGCCCACTTACGCGGCAACGACCACTACGCTTACTGGGTCGGGAACAGGCCTCCAAGTTGATGTCACCCCTTACTACAACGCCATCCTGTTCCCTCCCTTGGAGACGGGCAACGGCAACTCCGGTTATCCGGATATCAAGACCACGGGCTACCAGTGGGACGTGGCAGTGAACAGCTCCAGCACCTGTCTCGTGACAGGATACATGGCAAGCGGCTATGGCTTGCAACCGGGATTTCTCAATGGCAGCGTCGGGGTGTACTTCGACTACGGGCAGACGCTTGCAGGGTGCACCGAGCCAACGGCGAACACCACGGGCAACGCTGTCCTTGGCACTTCGGCTACCGTCGAACGCATTTCAAATTTCAACCACCAAAGCAAGACGCTCTCCCCGTTCGGCACGGGTCTAAACCTTTACCCCCAAATGGCTAACTCCAATATGCCTTTTGCCATCTCCCCGTCGGGAACCGGAACACAGTCGGTATTTGAAAACTGCTACAACGCCGATGTGGCCGAAACCCATTGCATCGTGCAAATCGCCAGTTCGTCAGGATTGTTGATTGGACAGGAGGGGGGCAACCCGCCTATTCAGACAATGAACGGTAGCGGGGCCGCTCGAAACACTCTCGATGACGGCGCCGGTAATATGGTGGCAAAGACCACCATGACCGCGCCAGAGTTCTGTATTAGCTTGAATTGCGTGACCTCGCTTTGGTCAGATCCTATGACCACGCTTGGCGACCTCCTCTACGGAGGCGCGAGCGGAGCGGCCACTCGTCTGGCGGGGAACACCTCCACCACCCCGATGTACCTGAAATCGGTTGGCGCCTCCGGCGTAGCAACCGCGCCCACGCTGGCACAAATTCAGTTCAGCGACATTACCGGAACGCTGGGAATTGGCGCTGGAGGCACAGGCCAAACGGGCTTTTCCGCCGGCCTGCTCAGGTCCAGCGGTTCTGCCCTAAGTTCGGGGGAATTGTCGGGCGACTGCACCACCTCCGGCTCCAACGCCATCACCTGCACGAAGACCAATGGGGTTTCCTTTGCCCCTTCGGCGACCACCGATACCACCAACGCCGCCAATGTAACTTC
This sequence comes from Terriglobia bacterium, assembly GCA_049519635.1. GTDB lineage: Bacteria > Acidobacteriota > Terriglobia > UBA7540 > UBA7540 > Bog-366. Next base: position 4,553 of record JBEKQO010000069.1, read on the forward strand.
CGGCGTCTTCTCCGCCGCGCGTGAGCCCAGCACCACCGTCAATTCGGTCAGCAACGACACCAATGTGACGGGCTCAATCGCTGCACAGAATCTGACCTTGGGATGGACAGGCCAGTTGAGCCTTGCGCGTGGCGGCACGGGACAGACCACCGCGGCCACCGCCTTCAATGCGCTTTCTCCTCTGACCTCCGAGGGCGACCTGAACTATTACCATTCCTCTTCCAATACCCGTTTGGCGATCGGCGGCGCCAATACTTTCATAACTTCGAACGGTTCCGATCCCTCCTGGGGGGCTCTAACCGGAGCGGGATTCGGCAGTCAGACCGCCAATAGTGTTTTGGCGGCGCCCAACGGTTCGAGCGGGAATCCGTCTTTCCGCACTTTGGTGGCGGCCGACCTGCCCGCTTCCATTACCAGCAACACTTCGGGCAACGCCGCCACAGCCACAGGCCTGGCCACAGCTCCGTCCCAGTGCGCGGGTTCGGCCTTTGCCTTGGGTGTCGCGGCCAGCGGAAACGCCAACTGCGTGGGCAGTCAAACCGCCAACAGTGTTTATGCCGCGCCGAATGGCAGCTCGGGGGCCCCGACGTTCCGCGCTCTCGCCGGTTCCGACCTTCCCACGATTGCCATCTCCGGGGGCGGCACGGGACAGACCACGGCGGCCACTGCCTTCAATGCGCTTTCTCCTCTGACCTCCGAGGGCGATCTCCACTACTACCATTCTTCTTCCAACACCCGCTTGGCGATCGGCGGCGCCAATACTTTCTTGACCTCGAATGGTACCGATCCATCCTGGGGTTCTTTAACGGGTACGGGATTCGGCAGCCAGACCGCCAATAATTTTTTGGCGGCGCCCAACGGTTCGAGCGGGAACCCATCTTTCCGTACCTTGGTAGCGGCGGACCTGCCCGTTTCCATTACCAGCAATACTTCTGGCAACGCAGCGACAGCCACCGCATTGGCCTCTACCCCCACGCAATGCTCGGGTAATAACTTTGCCACTGGGATCGCGGCGAATGGCAACGCTAACTGCTCTGCCCCGGGTGGAGGACAGGCGGGGGCGTACACCTCCGTAACCTTCTCCACCACCCCCACCTTCACCGCGTCCAGCAGCACGGTGAACTCTTGGGCGATAACCCTTACGGGGAACGTGACTAGCTCAACCTTGGCCTCATCGGCGGCGGGCCAGTATCTTGCTTTTAAGATTTGCCAGGACTCTACCGGCTCACGGTCTTTCTCATGGCCTACGGGGTTTAGCGCGGCCACGATTGTATTTCCTACGGCATCAACTTGCACGGAGCAAACGTTTTTCTGGGATGGTTCGAACGCTCAGCCGCTTGGCCCCGCGCAGGTAACAGGCCCAAGCTTGAGCGCTCTTTGGTACGGGCCAACCGGCGGAGTGCCGGGTACTCCGCCCGCTGGATATATCTCGGCGTGGTTTGATTCTACCGACAACGCGCTGAAGGTCAAGAATTCGAGCGGCGTCATCACGGCGGCGGTGGGGCTGGGAAGCTGTACCAATCAGGTGGTAACTTCCGTGTCCGATTCGGCTGCACCGGGTTGCGCAACGCTGGCGCTAGCTTCCGCTTACTTTGCCAATCAGGGTACAACTACCACGGTATTGCACGGAAACGCGGCGGGTAACCCTTCTTTTGGTTCGGTGGTCAACGGGGATTTGGGCGCAAATGCGGTAAGCTCCGGTAAGTTGACGGCGGAAATAACCTACCATTCATGCGACATTTACATTAACGGGGTGAGTACGGGCACGGCCATCGTTAACGCCCAGCTTGGCCCGGAAACGCGCCAGTGTTACGTTCCCTTCGGTGCGACCATTATTGAAATGGACGTATCGGCGGATGCCGGTACCCCTAACATTATCATCGGCAAGAATCATGGCGGGACAATTAGTAACATTGTTTCGGCGGCGCTGGCAACAGCGGCTTCCGGGGCAATCGCGTGCAGCAATTCCGGGGGTACGCTGGGGCTGGATGGGGCCACGACTTGCGGCGCAACCCTACAAAACACAACCTTAGCGCGAGGCGATTACTTGCAAGAAGTTAGTGGTACGGCGGGCGGCACGGCTAAGGCGATGTCTGTACACGTCATCTATGCATCGGTGAACTAATATGACAACGATTTGGGCGTTTACCCTTGCTTTCTGGATGTTCTGGTATCCGCAGGTTTTGGTGCGGGTGCCGGGGCCGGGCGGGGCGGTTCCGTCAAGCGGGAGCGTGACTTGGACGCTTGTCCAGCATCCGCACAACTGGACGTGTACCAGCACGTCCAGTGGAAATCTCGCTTGCACGGTAACCGTTTCTGCCACCACCGCCGGGGATGGGCTGCTTTTGGCTTTGTCGTACTATGTGGGGGTTACGTCTGTAGCAACCGCCCCTGCCTTTGTTTCGGCTTCCGGGGATAGCACGTGGACGCACAATAGTAGTTGTACCAGTGAGACTCCAAACGTTACAAATACCAACTTTGAGGGCACCGATTGCGCTTACATTTCGAGCGCCACGGGCGGAGCAACTTCTCTGTCCATGACCTACGGCTTTTCCAATGTAAATAGTTCTGACGGCGCTTACATAGACTTGGATCTTTACGAGGTTCGGAGGTCAACGGGCTCTTCTTCCCTTGACACGTTGAATGCTGCCCATAATTATAACTGTACGACATGCAGTGGCCCGGCCCTTACGTTAGGCGGGAGTTCCGATTACGTAGCGGAATGGGGGGCATTTTGCAATCCTCCCACCGTTCCCGGCGCTCCGTACACAAACCCTAGCGATGTTGATACCGCTAACAATCAGATCGCGGGCTTTCTGGGTGCGCTCAATCAAAGCTCCGCTGCCGCGTTGACCTACTCTCAGTCTCCGTCTTGCGGGGCTTCTATGGGGGCGTTTGCATGGAAATGAAAAGGGTTGGATTGGTTGTTGGGCTTTTCCTTGTTTGTCATTGGGGGTTTGCGCAGGGCTTTTCCGGCGTGCGCTCCGGCGCGAGCGGCGGCCCAGGGGCGGGGCCGTTTATTGGCGCTTCGCCTTCGGGCGCTTACTTGGTAAACCCTTATACCCAGCACCCGCTGTTTCTGGTGGGTGACAGCGCTTGGGATTTGATCGAACAGTTAGATAATGCGGACGCGGCTACCTATCTTGCAGACCGTGGTTCGCGGGGTTTCAACATTCTTTGGTTGGCGGCGGCGGATAACGTGTATCAAACGAATCCGCCTAATAATTACTACGGCTCCGCTCCCTTTGATGGCGCGGACTTTACCAACGAGGATGCGGGTTATTGGGCGCACGTTGATTACATCGTCAGGCTGGCGCAGAGCTACGGAATCACTATGGGGCTTGACCCAGGCTTTGGCGGCCTTCTGAATGCAGACGGATACCGTAACAGCTATTTAACAAGTAGCGACCAGGTGGTGAATGCCTATGGGGTTTGGCTGGGAAACCGTTACAAGAATTTCCCTAATATCTTGTGGGTGCTGGCGGGAGATTCTGACCCTACGGACACGGGGCTTTATGAAAAGCTCAATCAACTGGCGGCGGGCATCCGCTCCGCTGATTCCATGCATTTGATAACCATTGAAGCGTCAAGGTTCTATGAAAGCGGAGGGGGCGCGCCTAACGATGGCTGGTCTAGCCTTGACGCTTGGGGCGGCGCGGTAAGCGGTGCTTACACGGCGGCGAGCTTTCCTCCGTCTTGGCTGAATCTTAATTGGGTCTATGACGATTACGGCGGGATGCAGGCGGGAAGCGCGAGGAATTATGCATCCTATGTCTTGGCCTCTCCCTACATGGCGCAACTCGCGGGAGAAGACTGGTACGAGGGTGAGCATTCAACTACGCCCTTGCAATTGCGGGAAGAGTCTTATTGGGAGGTTCTTTCCGGCTGCACGCTGGGGCGCATCTTTGGCAATAACGCGATTTGGTCGTTTGGCGGCCCGAATGACACAATGGGCCAGACTTGGCAAAGTCAGCTTGCCTCTTCGGGTTCCACGGCGCAGCAATACCTTGGGCAACTCTTTCGCAGTAGGGAATTTTGGAAGCTCGTTCCCGATGCCGGCAATGTCACTCTGACGGCGGGATATGGAAGCGGATCAACCCTTTCCGTAGCGGCGCGGACATCGGACGGTCAAACCGTTGTGGTTTACATTCCCAACGGCAACTCGACCACGGTGACCATCAACATGGCGAAGATCACGGATGCGGGGGCTACGGTCAATGAGTGGTGGCTTAATCCGTCAACCGGGGCGACAACGCATATTGGTACAGCGGCGAATACGGGCAGCGCCAACTTTACCGCGCCCGATTCTAACGATTGGGTATTGGTTCTGGATTCGAACGCGGCGGCCTTGTCTGCTCCGGGCGGCGCGGCCCTGTAGCACGTGACTTCTCAACGAGGGGGATTACGCATGAACGAAAACAGTTCAACCATCCTTGCGGACGTTTGCCACGGGGTTGCTTTGCGAAGACAACGGCGCGCCTTCGAGTTCGCGCCTGCTGATGCTGGCTCTGGCGGCGATGGCGGCGGTAGCTTTCAAATAAAGAAACTGCTTTATCTCCTTGCGGCTGTATTCATGCTCTCCACGCCGTGCTTTGCCCAGACCGTCACAATCAACTGGGGAACCACATACCAGAGGATTGACGGTTTCAGCGCTAGCTCGTTGGGGTTGCAAGTCAAAAGCAGCGGTTCGTATAGCTCGATTTTCGAACCCGGAAGCTACTGCATTCTTATACCAACATCGGTTACGGTTCCCGATTTCTCAATCTGAGTTCTGTTCCCGGCATGCAGCCACGGTTGACCTCCTCCCCGTGGCCGCCTTCTTTTTCAAGAAACCCCGCTTCGAATCACCGGTTGACTGCCTGCGTCTATTCCCAACCCATATCGTCTCGAAACCGCGCTCCTGCTGGCGTTCAGCCCTTTTGTGAATCAGGTGAGGCCGGAACGAATTCTCAGTGCCGCAGGGGCCCGCCGACTCCTCCGTTTCTGAGGCGAGGAGTTTCGTAATAAAGTAGAGGTTGACGGGGTGCGGGAAGTGCGCGGAAGATAATTACGGGCGCCAATAAGTGTCATTATCTTGGACTCAGATCAGGAGGAAAACTCATGGCTGAAATTCGGACGGACTGGGTCAATTTGCAGATTGCGGACGGAACCTCCATGCGCGCGTACGTGGCTCGACCGCAGGACGGAGCTCCCCGGGCCGGGCTTTTGGTGTTTCAGGAAGCCTTCGGCGTGAATGCGCACATCCGTGAGGTCACGGAACGCTTTGGGCGCGAAGGACACTATGCCCTTGCCCCGGAACTCTTCCACCGCACAGCGCCGGGATTCGAGGGGGCGTACAACAATTTCGAGGCAGTCATGCCCCACATGCGCGCCCTGACGGAGGAAGGCCTCGAGGCCGATGCGCGCTCGGCCTACGCGTGGCTACGGGAGAAGCTGGGCGCCCCTGAGATCCCCCTCGCCTGCATCGGGTTTTGCATGGGTGGACGAGTTTCCTTCCTCACCAATTCCATTCTGCCGGTCAAGGCCGCTGTCTTGTTTTACGGCGGCGGTATCGCGCCCAACCCCATGACTCCCGGCTTGCTCAACCGGGCCCGCGATTTGCATGCGCCGCAACTTTTGTTCTGGGGTGGCTTGGACAAGCACATTGGTCCGGAGCAGAGGCAAGCTGTTGTAGAAGCTCTGGGCAAAGCCGGCAGGCCGTTTGTGAACGTCGAGTTCTCGGACGCCGACCACGGATTCTTCTGCGACGTGCGCCCCAGTTACAACCCCGCCGCCGCCCAGCAGGCCTGGGTGCTCACCCATGCTTTCCTGAATTATTATCTAGGAAGTTGATCCAACGGAACGCGGCCAATCATGCTGTCTCGGCGGTGGTCAGCTTGGGTTCGTGGGCCTTGCCGGCCGGCTTGCCGCGCCGCGCGGCCAACCAAAATCCCACCCGCACGGCCAATAGCAAAGCCACCAGTGCACCGTAAAACAGCGGCTTGCGCACGTCCGACTTCACCAGCCAGTAGTAATGCACCACGCCGGCGATGGCGGTAACATAAATCAGCCGGTGCAACGCCAGCCAGCGCTTGCCCCCCAGGCGGCGAATCCAACCTGCCGTCGAGGTCAACGCAAGGGGAAGCATCAGCGCGAATCCCGTGAACCCCGCCGTGATAAAAGGCCGTTTGCGCACGTCGTGCAGCATTTCCGGCCAATCAAAAAACTTGTCCAGGCCAATCCAGGTACTGAAGTGGAGCAGCCCGTAGAAGAAGGCAAACAATCCGAGCATGCGGCGAAAGCGAATCAGTTCCGGCAGGCGCAAGAGCTTGCGCACCGGCGTCACTGCCAGCGTGGCGATAACAAAAATCAGCGTCCAGTCGCCCGTCTGGTGAGTGATGTATTCGATGGGATTGGCGGTCAGGTCCTGGTGCAGCGCCCGCCACGCCAACTGGCCCAGCGGGACCAGACACAATACAAACACCGGTAACTTCATCCATTTGCTGCTGAGAAGTTTTCGCAAACACTCTCCGTTTCTAGAAATTCTTTCTCAAGTCCATGCCCGCGTAAAGCGACGCAACCTGGTCATAGCCGTTAAACATCAGCGTGGGACGCCGGAAAAACTCGCCCAGGCGGCGCTCCTTGGACTGGGTCCAACGCGGGTGATCCACCTGGGGGTTGACGTTGGAATAAAATCCGTATTCATTGGGGGTGGCCAGGTTCCAAGTAGTTTCCGGCTTTTTTTCCACCAGCTTGATCTTCACCAACGACTTGATGCTTTTGAACCCATACTTCCACGGCAACACCATGCGCACCGGCGCGCCATCCTGATTGGGCAGCGTTTCCCCATACATGCCGAAGCAGAGCAGCGCCAGCGGGTGCATAGCTTCGTCCAGCCGCAACCCCTCAACGTAAGGGAAAGATATCCCCGCGTAACCCGCCGCGGGCATCTGGCCGCGACTATAGTAACTTTCAAACGCCACGAATTTTGCCTTGGGCTGGGGCGATACTTCTTTCAGCATTGCGTTGAAGGAGTAACCAATCCACGGCACGACGATGGACCAGGCCTCCACGCAGCGGTGACGGTAGATGCGCTCCTCGAGGGGGGCCAATTGCTGCAATTCCTCCACCGTAAAGGTGCGTGGCTTGTCCACCAGCCCGCTTACCTTCACGCTCCAAGGTGAAGTTTGAAAATGTGTCGCGTTCTTGGCGGGATCTTCCTTGCCCGTGCCAAACTCGTAGAAGTTATTGTAATGCGTCACGTTATCGTATTTCGTAACTTCCTCGGTGGTGCTGAACGGACTCTTCGCGGCCACGTTCAGCTTAGTTCCTGCCAGGGCTTTTTGCGAGGGCGACGCCAACTCCTTCAACGCCCGCCCCGCCAGCGTCCCCGCCGTCACCCCCAGCGCGCCCGCCAGGAATTTTCTCCGATTCATATAAAGCCACTTCGGGGTGATGTCTGACGAAGGAATTCCCGGCACCTTTTTTATTAGCATTTTTCACCCTCCCTGTCTTTAGACGGGTTGAGTACCCTTGCGGACAGGACCGTCCCACGCGCCCGGCCTCCTGCTCTCCATTTTGGGTTTCGCCCTACCCATACTATATTATTCGACGCTTAGCAAACCCCCAAGGATGCATGTATTCCACGCTTTTGCAGGCGGGAGGGACGATTGGCGGCCCCTACCGAAATTTTTCCAGGTGGGTGTTGCCAATTCCCTTTCGAAGGGTTAACTTGGTGACCTTCCTGAACCGCGGCGCCCGGTTCAGAAAATTTCGGCGGCTCAAATACTGGAGGCTGTGCCGTGAGAATCGTCAGCATCGGCGAAGTCTTATGGGACGTAATCGGAGATAAGGAATACCTCGGCGGCGCGGCGCTCAATTTCGCCGCCCACGCCGCGCGCCTGGGGCACACCGTATTCTTTGTGAGCGCCGTCGGAAAGGATGAGCGGGGCCGGCGCGTGCTCGGCCGTATGGCGGAATTAGGCCTCTCAACGCGTTACGTCCACGAAATTGAGACGTACCCGACGGGTGTCGTGACCGTCGAACTCGATCCGGCAGGTGTCCCGCGATTCACCCTTCATCACCCCGCAGCTTACGACGCGCCGGAACTCACCGATGGTGAGGTCGCGGAACTTTTATCACCGAAACCTGATTGGATTTATTTCGGAACCCTCTTTCAGATGAGCCCGCAGGCCAAGCAATTGACCTACAGATTAATCGATTCCCATTGCGGCGCGCGCCTTCTGTACGACGTCAACCTGCGCAAGGACTCCTTCACGGCGCCGCTGGTGCGGGAGTTGATGGCGCGCGGCCAGGTGGTAAAACTCAATGAGGACGAGGCGGCGGCGATCGACCGGATGTTCGGCCGCGACACGCTTTCCCTGGAAAATTTCTGCCGCGTTTACGCAAACGAGTTTGGCTGGCAATCGGCCTGCGTCACGCGGGGTGAAAAGGGCTGCGTGATGCTTGTAGACGGGGAATATGTCGAAGCCGGCAGTTATAAAGTTCAAGCCCAGGACACAGTGGGAGCCGGCGACGCTTTCACCGCCGCCTATGTCCATGGCTTAAGCTTGCATTGGCCCCCGCCGGAAATTGCCGACTTCGCCAATCGCGTTGCATCCCTCGTCGCCAGCCGGCCCGGAGGTACCCCGCCTTGGACCATCGAAGAGGTCCGCGCTCTCCGTTAGGTGTCAGGTGCCAGGTGGCAGGGAAGGCGAAACTCGCGGCCATATCCTCCTTGCCAGGGATGGGACCTGAGGGTAGCTGCGAATTACAGTTTTCGACCCTGGCACCTATCACCCGTCACCTGACACCTACCTTTTCCAGCACCCTATCAAGTTCCGGCAGTGACATGATGCGCGGGCATTCGGCGTGCGGGTAGGCGTTGATGCGGTCGATCAGCACGCCGTGCAAGCCGGCGAGTTGCGCGCCGCCCACGTCAGTGGCATTCGTGTCGCCCACAAAGACGGCCTCGTTCGCCGCCACTTGGGCGCTGGCAAGGGCCATCTGAAAGATTTCCGGATGCGGCTTCTCCACCCCCACAATCGCCGAGTCAAAGACCGCTTGGAAGTAGCTGCGCAAGCCCACATGTTGCAACTGATCTTCGATAGTACCCACGGAATTGGAAATGACTCCCAGAAAGTAACCCTGCTCCTTCAGCGACGCCAGGTAGCCCGGCGTCTCCGGCATCACCACAGACCAGGTGCGGATGTTGCGGAACCCGTCCGCCGTCAGGCGAATTAAGCGCGCGTGTTCGGTTTCCGGCGCGCCGATCAAACCCATCAACGACGTGAGATAATCAGCCCAGTAGTAATGATCAATGGTGCGCGGCACCTCGCCTTGGCGAATTTGCGGCCACAGCCATACGTCGAGCTTCTGCTTGGCCACCCGCTCCGCCGCATGGAAATCCTCCACGCGAGCCGGGAAGCCCGCCTCGGTCAGGTCGCGAGCTCGTTCATCGAGCCGGGGATAAAGCAGGGTGTTCCCTGCGTCAAAGAAAATGGCGCGAACGTGTGGTGATTTCATAAATGAAAAGCCCAACGGGCAGAATCCATGCCTAAGTTAGCATCTTTAGCTTTTCTCTATTGCTCGAATCTGGTTTTCGAGTGCGGTAAGCTTATTCTTGATGATATCCCAGATGAGTTCGGCATCTATTCCGAAATACTGATGGATGAGAATATCGCGTAGCCCTGCAATCTTCCTCCAATCCACCTCCGGATGGCTTAAGCGAACGGTTTCCGGCACAGCCTTAGAAGCTTCCCCGATCACCTCCAAGTTTCGAATCACAGCATCGAGGGTTTTTGCATCTCCTACAAACGCCGCCGGCGACATTCCAGATGTGTATTCCCGGACCTTCGTAATCGCCTGAAGTATGTCTTCCAGATAAACCTTATAATCCCGGGGCATGGATAGTCTCGTTAAGGATTGGCTCTCGAAGCCTCGGCTTAAGGGTATTGGCCAGCACCAAGTCCACCGGGCAGCCGAACAGGTTTTCCAGGTAGGCCTTCAAATCCATATAGGCGTCGAAGGATTTCTGGTCAAACTCGACAAGAAAATCCAGATCGCGGGCCGAGGCGGATTCGCCGCGAGCGACCGAACCAAACAGCCCAAGACTCCTCACCCCGAAACACCGGATGTGATCACGGTGCTCGGTTAACTTTGCCAGGATCTGCTCTCGCGTAATTTGCACGTCTGCCCTCGCTGACCACGACCCAATGAAGCCACAATATTTGATGGTAGTCGAGCCGAATCGGTTAATCAACATGTTCCCGCATACTCTCAATTAGATGTCTCAACTGCAACCACCACCGACGTTCTAGCCCCTGCGGGAAATGACCTTGACCCGCCTCGCTCTTGCCACTAGATTAGGTTCATCCGCCGTTGACGCAGGGTCGCATGTGATGAAGGCAAGAAACGGATGGTGGCTGGAAATCGGTTTACCTCTGGTCCTCGGCTTCTGCCTGATCGAGACCGGTGGGCCGCTTCCTCTGCGCGCGGCCCAATCCGCAGCGAAACCGGGGGAAAATAATCCCGCAACACAAGCCGCTCCGGGTGCCGGCGAACAGAGCGCCCTGAACGATGCATTTCGGTCGGCGGAAGGCAATCCCCAAATCCTCATCAAGAATTTGGAAGCTTTCCTCACGCGCTTCCCCAAGTCTTCCCGGCGTGAAGTAATCTTGCGCACCATTTGCACTTATGCGATGCAGGCCAACGCGCCCGGCGTGGCCGTGCAATACGGCCAGGCGCTCCTGGAGATGACGCCCGACGACCCCAAGGTGTTGGCTTTGCTCGTTGACGCGCTGGCCCGGCAAAACGACCAGGCCAGCCGCACCCGCGCCATCGACTACTCCTCGCGTCTGGTCAAGTTCGCGGAAAATCAGCGCGCTCAGACTGCCGCTGCGGGGAGCAGCAACAATACCCAATGGGCGGAGCGCATTGCCGCCATCTATGCCCAACGGGCCGGGTTTTATCGGGATTCCGGCGATCTCGATCAGGCTTTCGCCGACTATGAAAAGAGCTACGCCTCTTACCCCACCTCCCTCGTCGCGGAGCAATTGGGAGATGCGGCGTTGAAAAAGGGTGATTCCGGGCGCGCCGTAGATTATTACCTCGCCGCCTTTGTCTTTCCCGACAAGAACCCTGACCTCGCCCGCCGCCAGGAGATTCGCCGCAAGCTCGGCAGTTTGTATAGGGAGCAGCACCATACCGAGCAAGGTCTGGGAGACCTCGCGCTGTCGCGCTACGACGCCCTTATGCCACTGCTCGCCGAACGCCTTTCCAGCGCCCAGCCTCAGAACGCCGGCCGCCACGATCCCTTCGAGTTCATCCTGGAGCGGATGGATGGCACCCAACTACCCCTGGCGGGTTACCGCGGCAAGGTCGTGGTGATGGATTTCTGGGCGACTTGGTGCGGCCCTTGCCGCTTGCAAGGCAAACTTGTGGAACAGGTGGCCGAAAGTTTTCGCACGGATTCGAGCGCCGCTTTCCTGTCGCTGAATGTGGATCAGGATCGCAGCGGCGTGCCCGCCTTTCTCAAGCAGGAGGGCTGGACGCTGCCCGTGGCCTATGCCCAGGGCCTGGATCAACTCTTCAGTGTCAGCCAACTCCCCACGGTGATGATTTTCGATCGCCAGGGCCGAATCGTTTATCGCCAGGATGGTGTGAACCCAGAAAGCTTCGCCGAGGACCTGAGCAAGCACCTGCGCGAGACGCTCGGGAGTCAGTAGGCAATAAGAAGTAGGCAGTAGGCAGAAGTGGAACCGCTTTTGACTTTTAACTTTCGACCCTCAACCGTTCTAGCAGTCTCTGCTTCTCTTCTTCGCCCAGGAACGAAGCGTGCACTGCGTTCCGGCATAACCCCGCCATTGTAGCGCGGCTGAGCTCAAAGCAGCGGGCGGCTTGCAGGAATTCCTCCTGAAGGGTTGTCCCGAACATGGCCGGATCGTCGGAATTCAGCGTCACCACTAATCCTGCTTCCAGAAACTTCGGCAGGGGATGATCTTGGAATCGCGCAATCAATCCCGTGGACACGTTGCTGCTGGGGCAGACTTCCACCGGAATCCGCCGCTCACGCAGCAAGGCCATCACCCCAGGGTCGCGAATGGCGGTAAGGCCGTGGCCGATGCGCTCCGCGCCCAGCAACTCGACGGCGTCGCGAATGCTCTCCGGCCCACAAGCCTCGCCGGCGTGCGCCACACAGTGAAGCCCCAGGTCGCGCGCCTCGCGAAAGATATCCGGAAAAAGTCTTGCCGGGCCGCCCGCCTCGTCGCCGCCGATGCCGAAGGCCACGACGCCTCGCGAGCGGTAGCACGCCGCCCAGCGCAGCACTTCGCGGGCGTGGTCCGTCCCGAAATGGCGGATGGCGTCGAAAATCCACTTCGCCCGCACTCCCGTGCGCGCTTCCGCCTCTTCCGCGGCTGCTGCCACCGCCTCAAAAACCGCGTCCACCGGTTGTTTCTTCCACAGCACCACCCCGGCGGCAAAGATGATCTCCGCATACTGCACCTTCTGCTCGGCCAGCCACTCGATCAATCGCGTAGTGGCCAACGCGTAATCCTGCGGGGTCTCGATCAGCAGGGTCACGATCTTAAATGCCATCAGGAACTCGCGAAAGTTCCCGTAGCGGAAACGTTGCGCGCGCCGTGCGGTGATCCAGTCGTCTACTTTCTTCCTCAACCCGCTCTTGTTCTGCGAGAGTTCAAGCAAAGTTTCCGGGCGCACCGCTCCCTCCAGGTGCAGGTGCAGCTCGACTTTTGGCAATTGAGCGATGAAAGAGGAAAGAGAGGGTTCCAGTTCAGGCATGAGTACTGTCTTCGCGGCGGCTGGGGAGTTTCCCCTAATCCCAATACTGCTCGCTTAAGCTGAGGATTCCCAATATTCGATCCTCTCACCCACGTTTTGCAAGTAGGGGGGGTGAGCGGGTCTCTCGGCAACAACTTGATGACTAATTTCCACCTCTTATGTGAACAGTATTGCCCCTAACACCTAGCCCTTGCTTTTCTCATTGCGCGGGAAGTTGAGGCCGGCCGGCGTTCAGCCATGCCGTGTACCAATAGGATCCCGCGTCGCGCGCCGCCGCATTGATCTCATGGGCCACGGTCGGCCCCACCCGGTCGTAAAAACCGTCGTAATATTCGTCGTTATAATCCGCCAAGCCTTCCCGGGCGCGCAAATCAGACCAGATGATGAGATTTACCCAGACGTGGGACGCCAGGCAGGTTTGAAAAGCATATTCCGTCGGATCGTCGATCTTCTCGGCATTTTCAGGATGCATAATGAAGAACTTGGAGTACCGATCAAACAGGTGGATATCAAACCGGGCCGACAGGCCGTGTTGCCGGGTCAACTGGCCATCGAAATTCTGCGTCGTGTGCAGAGGGTCATGGGAATCCGCCACGTAGTGCGCCAGAGCGGCAGCATCCAATTTCACTTCTTCCCAATTCTCGGCCTTCATGGACTTGGTGAGTCGTAGGCTGAATTCGCCAATCTGCCAAGGCAGCAAGCCATCGCGATTGATGCGCCAGGAGTTGAATTTTTCCTTCGCCTGCCCGTAATCATGCGGTAGGTCCGGGAAGGGGAAGACCCCGTACTTGTCCAGGTAAATGTAGTGCCGCATGCGCTCGTAGCGATCTGTCTTCATCAACGCATCGGCGTCGTTGGCATGCTCAAGCAGAAACTGGCGATTGTTTTCAAAAAAGGAACGGATTTCCGGAGGCAGGGTTTGGATAGCCCAGGTAGTAACGATATCGTGCGCGGTCGGACCCCAGGCCAGGGCCAGCTTCGGGCGGGTCAGGCACAGGGCGAGTAGGGCGAGCAGGAAAACAAACGGCCTGGGACTCATCCCCGCTTTGCGACGGCCCAGAAGAACTCTGCTCCTTGCGGGTTCCATCGGTCAAGGTCCTTCCCCTATCGGTCAAACCCACTTGATTCTATCGCAATTCACCCCGGCTGTGCTTCCCAGGCGCATGCGCTTTAGGAAAAACCATCCGGGCGCGGGCTCCGCCGCCGCCGGCCGCCGTTCAGGGCGTGGGATGCGCGATCAGGGGAGGCGATCCCGCCGCCGGCGTGCGCGGCGAACTGCCAAATTCCGAATGATGCCGGCTGTACGTTAGGTAGATGCACAGACCGATGACGAGCCACACCAGGAATCGTACCCAGGTTTCCAGGGGCAGGCTGGCCATCAGGATAACGCAAGCTACGATCGAGAGGATCGGGACCACAGGCACCCAAGGCGTGCGGAACGAGCGCGGGCGGTCGGGTTGCTTCCGCCGCAACACCAGCACTCCCAGAGAAACCAGTACGAACGCGAACAGGGTTCCGATGTTGGACAGGTCCGCAAGAGTACCGATATCGAACATTCCCGCCGGAATGGCGACGAAAAATCCCGCCACCCAGGTGCTGATGTGCGGCGTCAAGAAGCGCGTATGGACTCTGGAAAAAACCAGCGGCAGCAAGCCGTCGCGCGACATGGCGAACCACACCCGCGCCTGCCCCAATTGGAAAACCAGCAGGGAGCTGATCATTCCCGTCAGCGCGCCGATGGAAACCCACTTCATCACATTGGGCAATCCCAGCGCCACCAGCGCGTTGGCCACGGGCGCAGCGTTACGCAAGGTCTGCCAATTCTGCACCCCAGTCAGCACCAGCGCCACCGTTACGTAAAGCGTGGCGCAGATCACCAGCGAGGTAATGATGCCGAAGGGCACATCTTTCTGCGGATTCTTGCACTCTTCGGCGGCGGTCGAGACGGAATCAAATCCGATGTAAGTGAAAAAGACAATCGCGCCGCCGGTCAGAACCCCCTGCCAGCCATTGGGCATGAAGGGCTTCCAATTGGATACGTGGATGAAACGGGAAGCAGCGACGATAAAAATCAGGATCGCCAGAATTTTCACGCACACCATGAAATTGTTGGCGCTCGCGCTTTCGCGAATCCCAATCACCAGGATCACGGTGAGGATCATCACGATCATGAAGCCGGGAACGTTGAACCAGGCGCCCGTGTATTTCCCCTCCACAAACATCGGCTCCATGAACTTGCGCGGCAGATCAATCCCGAATCCGCGCAGCAGGCTGTCAATGTAAGCGGAGAAGCCCACCGCCACCGCCATGTTACTGACGGCGTATTCCAGGATCAGATCCCAACCGATGATCCAGGCCACAATTTCACCGAGTGTGGCGTAAGAATACGTGTAAGCGCTGCCCGCGATGGGAATCATGGAGGCCAGTTCCGCGTAGCAGAGTCCCGCCAGGGCGCAGGCAATAGCCACCAGCAGGAATGACAACGCAATGCCCGGACCGGCGCCCGGCCGTCCGGCAGTGCCGAGCGCCTTCGTCCCGTGCAGCACCACATCCAGCAGAGGCGCTTTCAGGAGGGAATGCACTTCCAGGACTTCGCCCGCCGCCGCCGTGCCGGTGAGAATGAAAATGCCGGTCCCAATGATGGCGCCGATCCCCAGCGCCGTCAGCGACCAGGGTCCCAGCGACTTGCGGAGTTGATGTCCCGGCGATGCCGCGTCGGCAATCAGCTTGTCGATACTCTTCTTCTGGAAAAGTTGGCTCGCCAAGGAACTCCTTGAAACGCAGTGAAGAGTGGCCCGTAACGAGTGACAAGTCCGCTTAGCGCTTGCCGCAATCCACCCGTCACGGGTGGCTGGGGATAAACAAAAGCAAGTCCGAGTGGCGAGCCCGCTTGTCACGGGTCACTCGCCACGGATCACTGCCTTTATTACTTCCGGCGTGGCGCCACGCCCGGCCCCTTCTTCTTGACCTTGGGCTTGCGAGAGCCGCGCGGTTCCGTCCGCTTCGGCTTGGCCACTTGCTTCTTGCGCGCCGCGCGCTTCAGCTTCTTACGTTCTTCTTTATCCTTGATGTTTTTTGTGTTCATGTATTTAGCTTATAGCTGACAGCCAACAGCCGACAGTACCGTGAGCTGTCGGCTTTGAAATGCCGGCATTCCCTTTCAAAAATGACCTTCCAACTTCCTCGTCTTGGACCTTTTTATGTTCGTGCGTTTAGCTGATACCTGGCAGCCAACAATAACTGTAAGCTGTCGGCTGTGAGCTGGCGGCATCCACTTAAACTCTTTCCAGCCCGGCAAAACGCTCCACCATTTTTTTCCGGCCATAGCCCGGAAAGCTGATGGTCAGCTTGCTATTCTCGCCGTCATCTTCACAATCCAGAACCGTGCCGACGCCGTATTTCGCATGTCGCACTCGGCTGCCCAGCTTCCAGCGCTGGGATTGCCGCGCCCTTTCTCCCTGGCCTTTCCCCAGCGGCCGGTCGATGCCGCGCTCGCGTAGGAAACGTTCCGCACCGGCGATTGAGTTTACGGCATTTTCCCAAGTTGTGCGAGCTTTTGACGCTTGGGCGCTTAAAGGCTCCAGCAGGTTGGTGGGCACTTCGTCCAGAAAACGCGACCGCCGGCTGCCTTCCATGGAGTCCCGCCCGTACATGCGCCGTTGCCGCGCCCAGGATAGCACCAGCCGGTCGCGCGCGCGCGTCATGCCCACGTAGCAGAGCCGCCGCTCCTCCTCGATTCCTGCGTCGTCATCCAGGGAAAGCTTGTGGGGAAACAAGCCTTCTTCCATCCCCACCAGGAAAACCAGGTTGAATTCCAGCCCTTTGGCGCTGTGGAGCGTCATCAGCGTTACGCGCGCGCGTTCGTCGTAATCGTCGGCGTCGGAGACCAGCGCGGCGTGGTCCAGAAATTCCGCCAGGGTAATGCCTTGCTCTGCCGCCTCCACCGCGGCGTTCACCAGTTCCTGAAGATTCTCGATGCGGTCTTGCGATTCCGGCTGATTCTCCTGCTTCAGGATTTCCACGTAACCGGTGCGGTCGAGAATACTTTTGAAAAATTGCCCCATCAGCAGGCGCTCCTGGTCGGCCATCAGTTGTTTCATGAGCGCGTGGAAAGCCTCCAGCGACTTGAGCGCGCGCGCCGGCAGACGCCGCGCCGCCAATTCGTCCTCCAGTGCTTCCCACAAGGTGATTTTCTGCTGGCGGGCAGACGCCTCAATCGCCCCCACCGTGGAAGGGCCGATCCCTCGCGCCGGGGTGTTGATGATGCGCTGGAGCGCCGTGACATCGCGTGCATTGATCGCCAGCCGCGCATAAGCCAGCGCGTCGCGGATTTCCGCCCGCGCGTAAAAACTGAACCCGCCCACCAGGCGGTAGGCGATCCGGTTGCGGCGCAGGGATTCTTCCAGCACGCGCGACTGGGCGTTGGTGCGGTACAGGACGGCCACGCTGCTGTTGGCATCCTGGGCGAGCGCTTGGGTAATTTCGCCCGCCACAGACAGCGCTTCCTGGTCGGCATCCCACGCTTCATAGAGACCGATGGCATCGCCGCCGGAGCGGTCCGTCCACAGAGTCTTCCCCTTGCGCGCTAGATTGCGGCTGACCACCGCCCCGGCCGCGTCCAAAATTTTCTGCGTCGATCGATAGTTCTGCTCCAGGCGGACGGTCCGGGCATTGGGGTAATCTTTCTCGAAGCTCAAAATATTTTGAATGTCAGCCCCACGCCAGCGGTAGATCGACTGGTCCTCATCGCCCACCACGCAGAGGTTCTGATGCAGCAGCGTGAGTTGCCGGATCAATTGGTATTGCGTGCGGTTGGTGTCCTGATACTCATCCACCAGGACGTACTGAAAACGGCGATTGTATCGCTCGCAGACTTCCGCGGCTTTATAGAAAAGCTCCACGGTCTTCAGCAAGAGGTCGTCAAAATCCAGGGCATTCGCCTGCCGCAGTTTCGCCTCATAAAGGTCAAAGAGCGAAGCGATCTTTTCCATCGGATCGGTGTCCGCCTGCTCGTACATTGTCTGCGCCGTCATGCCATGATTCTTGGCGTAACTGATCTTTGATAGCACGCTGCGGGGCGACGTGACCTGCTCCCCCAGGCCCAATTCCTGGATGCATGCCTTCATCAGCCGCTGCTGATCGTCTTCGTCGTAAATCGAGAAATCGCGGCTATACCCCAAGTGGTCAATGTGCCGCCGCAGCACGCTGACGCAGAAGGAATGAAAAGTGGAAACGTGCGGAGCGGTTGTAGCGCCGGGCTCGCTCTCCCGCCCTGCGGCTTTTCTGTCCAGTAGCTTGGCCACGCGTTCCTTCATCTGCGCCGCCGCTTTGTTGGTGAAAGTGACCGCCAGGATATTTTCCGGAGGAACTCCCCGGGCTTCAATCAGGTAAGCAATCCGGTAGATGATGACGCGCGTCTTGCCGCTGCCTGCCCCGGCCAGAATGAGCAACGGTCCCTCGGTTTGTTCCACCGCGGCGCGCTGCTGGATATTAAGTTGGTCAAGCAGATTCGACATGCAGGTTTGTGAGAGCGGAAATTTCCCTCGCGGGCGAAGATTCGTGTTGAGCCCGAAAATTCATTGTACACGATGCGCAAAGTGCGCCACAAACAATCGCTGGGGCCGGCGACGGGTTATTCTGCTGAGTGCCCACCACCTCTCAGCGTTACTCAACACCCCGGTCACGGCAGTCATTCACTCTCTTCCCGCGGGAGAGGGCTAGAATACGAGGTGCCTTGCCTTCTCCCAGGGGAGAAGGTGGTCGAGGGACGAGGCCGGATGAGGGGTTTCGCCAATCAACGCCCCGACTTTCGATATGCTCAATGGCACAAAAAAAATCGTGTCAAAAAAACCCCCAAGATTTCACCACCTCGAAACGCCGGGACCGTTCGACGTGGAAGAGGTAGCCGCGGTCAATGCTTTCTTGACCGTGGGCTTTTCCCACGTCAGCAAGAACCCACCGTCAGGAAAACACTGACTGGTGCTACCCGCTCAACACGGCATCCGCCGGTTCTCTGCTCGCAGCAGCAAGCAAAAGCGTGAGCCTTGACAAAATCTCACATTAGATATAATCTAAGCTCTTGATGCACGCTGAGGCAATTAAACAGTCCTTGGAAGGCAGCGGGTTGCGGTGCACTCCGCAGCGCTACGCCGTGATGGCGTTCTTGACGGAACACCACAGGCATCCCACCGCCGCGGAAATTTTCGAAGCCGTGAATCGAGCGGATCCGCGCTCTTCCAGGGCCACGACTTACAACAATCTGCGGGACTTGGTGCAGGCGGGTTTGGTGCGTGAAGTGGCCGTGGAGGGCCGTGCCGCGCGATTCGATGCGAAAGGCGTGCGGCATCACCACTTCATCTGCGACCGCTGCGGCAATGTTGAGGACATTGAGTGGTTCGACGTGCCCAGGCCTGTCTCGGGCTTCCTTGGCAAGCGGATTCTTCGCGAATGCGAACTCATTTTCCGGGGGCTCTGCACAAAGTGCGCTCCCCGCCACGCTTCCCGTAGCGCTGACCTTTAGGTCAGCACGGCGAATGCCGACCTAAAGGTCGGCGCTACCACGGTCGTAGACGTGTGGATAACGGATGAATGGCGCGCGTCTGCAAGCGCAGCCGACAATGATTGCGCGAATGGGAAAGTGTACGATGGTTTCGTAGTTCGTCACAGTTTTTTAATTAATTCGAAGGAGGACAAACATATGGATAAAACACTGAACACCACAGCGGCGACGCCTAATCCCGCCAATCAGAACCAACCCTCGTCAACCGAAAGCAAGTGCCCGGTAATGGGCGGCGCTCACAGGCACATGCCGAATGCGGCCTGGTGGCCGAATCAGCTTAACCTGAAGATGCTGCACCAGCACTCCCCCCTGTCCGATCCCATGGACAAGGAGTTCAATTACGCGGAAGAATTCAAGACCCTCGACCTGGATGCCGTGATCAAGGACCTTCATGCCTTGATGACGACCTCGCAGGACTGGTGGCCCGCGGACTACGGCCATTATGGGCCGCTCTTTATCCGTATGGCGTGGCATAGCGCGGGCACGTACCGCATCGCCGATGGTCGAGGCGGCGCGGGTTCCGGAGCGCAGCGATTTGCGCCCCTGAACAGTTGGCCGGACAACGTGAGTCTCGACAAGGCACGCCGGTTGCTCTGGCCGATCAAGCAAAAGTACGGGCGGAAAATATCCTGGGCCGACCTGATAATCCTCACCGGCAACGTCGCTCTGGAATCGATGGGATTCAAGACCTTCGGTTTTGGCGGTGGGCGCGAGGACATCTGGGAGCCGGATGACGCCATTTTCTGGGGGCCTGAGGGCAAGTGGCTGGCAGACGAGCGCTACAGCGGCGACCGTGATCTCGCCAATCCTCTCGCCGCCGTTCAGATGGGCCTAATCTACGTGAATCCGGAAGGGCCCAATGGCAAGCCGGATCCAGTCGCCGCGGCACGGGATATCCGCGAGACCTTCGCCCGCATGGCGATGAACGACGAGGAGACGGTGGCCCTCATCGCCGGGGGACACACGTTCGGCAAAGCCCATGGCGCTGCCGAGCAGATCAAGTATGTCGGTCCCGAACCCGAGGCTGCCGGCATCGAAGAGCAAGGCTTCGGCTGGAAGAATAGCTTTGGCACCGGCGTAGGCGACGACGCGTTCACTAGCGGGTTGGAGGGCGCGTGGACCACCAACCCGATCAAGTGGGACAACAATTACTTCGACAACCTGTTGGGCTATGAATGGGAACTCACCAAGAGTCCCGCCGGCGCCAACCAATGGACGCCCAAGAACGGGTCTTCAGTGCCCACCGTGCCCGATGCCCACGATTCGTCCAAAAAGCACCCCACGATGATGTTCACCACGGACCTGGCCCTGAAGGTGGACCCGAACTACGCGGTGATTTCGAAGCGTTTCCATGAGAACCCGCAGGCATTCGCCGACGCGTTCGCCAAGGCTTGGTACAAGCTGACGCACCGCGACATGGGGCCTATTGCGCGGTACCTTGGCCCGCTCGTTCCTACCGAGGAGCTGATTTGGCAGGACCCCGTTCCCGCGGTGGCTCATGAACTGATCGGCGAGCAGGACATTGCTGCCCTGAAAGCCAAGATCCTCGCATCCGGACTGTCCATCTCCCAACTGGTTACGACGGCCTGGGCTTCGGCGGCAACGTTCCGCGGCGGCGACAAGCGCGGCGGCTCGAACGGAGCACGCATTCGCCTGGAGCCGCAAAAGGACTGGGAAGTCAACCAGCCGGCCGAACTGGCGAAGGTCCTGCGGACGCTGGAGGGGATCGAGAAGGATTTCAACGGCGCGCAGTCCGGCGGGAAGAAGGTCTCGCTGGCTGACCTGATCGTTCTGGGCGGCAGCGCAGCCGTCGAGGAAGCTGCGAAGAAGGCAGGGCACGACGTGAAGGTTCCCTTCTCGCCCGGGCGCACGGATGCGTCGCCGGCGCAGACCGATGTGCATTCGTTCGCCCCACTGGAGCCGACCGCAGACGGGTTCCGCAACTACCTCCGGAAGGGACACGAGGGATCGGCGGCTGAGCTGCTGGTGGATCGGGCGCAGTTGCTGACGCTGACGGCCCCCGAGATGACCGTTCTCGTCGGCGGCATGCGCGCCCTGAATGCCAACTTCGGGCAGTCCCAACACGGCGTCTTCACCAAGCGACCCGGGACGCTGACGAATGATTTCTTCGTCAACCTGCTCGACATGAACACGAAGTGGCAGAAGTCCGCCACATCTGAAGGTGTGTTGGAGGGGCGCGATCGGGCGACGGGCGATCTCAAGTGGACGGGCACTGTCGTTGACCTCGTCTTCGGTTCCAACTCCCAGCTCCGAGCCCTCGCGGAAGTCTATGCCTGTGACGACTCGAAGGAGGCGTTTGTGAAGGACTTCGCAACTGCCTGGAACAAGGTGATGAACCTTGGTCGCTACGACCTTGCCTAAAGCAGTGGTTAGTTGCTAGTGGATAGTGTTTAGCAAGCGGGGCGGACCGCCGCGCCTTGGCGGTTCGCGTCTCTTCGGCCTCGTGAGGGCGTCCCTTCCGCCTCGCGATGGAGCAAGGTTGCTCGGAGCTGTTGTGTAGGTCCGCGGCTCGTTCGTCGATAACAGGGGTAGCGCGGACCTGCTTTTTAGGTCCGCGGCACGTCCCCGATGGACAAGGAAAAGCCGCGGACCTAACAAACAGGTCCGCGCTACCCTTCCTCGGCCCGAGTTTCCGCCTATCATGGGCAGCCAAACGGCTGTCAATGCTCAGAATGACAGCGCTTTCCAGTTTTTCCGCAGCCCGTAAAGCCCCGCCCTTCCAAAATCGTGGTGCGAAATGCGGGCTAAGCCGGCGAAAATTGTTCCCTTGACCGGTGCTAACACGTTCGCCTGGCCGCGCCACCCAACTTGCGTCGCGACGGAAAAGCCGCACGGCCGTGCCGCGAGCCTTGCGCTACATTTCCTTTGCCTGCCTTCCCATGCACAGCACGGCCCGTATTGCCCTCGGTGATCGGTCCAGATTATTTGTCGGGACCTTTGGGAATCACATTTTCCGATCCGTAGACTGTATTGTATAGGCCACAGGATTCCGTCAAAGTCAAGGGCGCCAGACACCTCCATGACCATGAATTAATCACCCGCGAAGAAACCCCTCACCCCCCGCCTTGCGGTCCCCCCTCTCCCCAAGGGAGAGGGAGAGAAATCAGAATCACCGCCCTCTCCC
>JBEKQO010000070.1:0-26580 GCA_049519635.1 Terriglobia bacterium
GCATGGTCATCAAGAACTTTTCCAGCCGATCCGCACAGGCTTGCAGTTCTCGGGCATTCATGCCCCAGAGTCTACGCTCGGCAGCCGGCGCAGTCAAGATTAACTTAACGTAGTAGTACTAGGAAGCCACTATGGCGGAGCCGTCCGGCCTCTGGAGAAAGATCGTTCGGAGGTCCCGCGTCAGATATCTCATTCAGGCGTGCTCCGCGCCCTCAAATCGAGCACCTACGAAGTCGCGGAGAAGATTCGTACCGCGGCAAACTACTTTGAGAGGAATGCGGAACGCATGCGCTACCCTTAGTCCCGCCGCCCATACCACTTCGCTGGCTCGGGCGTCATCGAAGCCGGATGCAAAACCTCGCTCAAGTGATCAGCATTGAGGTTAAAACAGTAACTTCAGCCCAAGTTGAATCTGGCGGGAACTCGTTGCCGTCGAAGTAATCATGCCGGCTGTAGGCGAGGGCCCTCCTGTTGCCGCCGTGTAGACGACTGGATTCGGAGTATTGAGGTTCGCGCGGTTGAAGACGTTGAAAAACTCGGCGCGAAACTGCAAATGGACTCGCTCCGAAAGCGTGAACTTCTTCGCCAGGGAAAAATCTGTTGTTGCCAATCCTGCGCCCTGTAGGATGTTGCGGCCGACATTGCCGTACGTGCCGGCGAGTGGTTGAATGAAGGCGGCGGGATTGAAGTATTGATTGTCCCCACCTTCGATCAAATGTCCCGTAAATTCGGGGTTCCAAGACGGCCGAACCGGATTGCGGCTGTCGCCGTCGTTGGCGGGATTATAGGAAAGTTGCGGTGTGAAGGGCAAGCCGGATTGCAAGGTCTCAATTCCGCTGAGTTGCCAGTTTCCGGCCAGCCGATCCACCCAAGGGCACCCCTGAAACGCCTTACCTTGCCCAAACGGAAGGTCATAGGTGGCATTAATGACCGCGGAATGGCGGATGTCAAATGAACCCCGGCCATAGTCCCAACTGGGCTCAAGGGGATTGGCGGCGAACGCGGGAGAATTCGTCGCCACGCTGGTATTTAAGCTGTCGCCATCGTCGAGAGCCTTCGCGTAGGTGTAAACCCCGCGAAATTGCAACCCGTGACTGAAGTGGTGGTTCACGTCCACTTCCAGACCGTTATAGGAGCTGACGCCTTCCGAGAACCAGTGAGTTGAATTCGACAGGGCACTGTTGGCCAGCGGAGCGGTGGACGAGTTGTACCAGGTCCCCGCAGGGTAGCTTGCAGGGCACGGCGACGCCGGGCAAATCGTTGGAAGCGGAACATTGGCGTCAATCGAAAGAATCCCGTGGTATCCGTGGGAGCCAATATATCCGACGCTGAGCATAGTGTTGGCGGAAAGATGCTGTTCGATCCTGAATGTATACGATTCGACTGCCGGCGTCTGGAGGTTCGCCTGCACACCGCTTGGTACGATTTTCGCCGCCTTATACGTCGCGTTCGGATTGATGGTGGAAAACGCGATACTCTTGTCCGCATAGACAGTATTGAAGGGAGCGGTCTGGTCCAGGCGGTAATCCAGGGCGTCAATCAGCGCGTAATAGAGACCACCACCCGCACGGATTACGGTTTTCTTCGAGGCGAAGGGGGACCATGCGAGACTCACTCGGGGCGAAGGAAGGAACACGGCGTTATTCGCGGAGAAGACGTTGTCGCCGATCACCGGCTGGGTCAAGAGCACTCCATTCGGGCCCGATACATAGTTCGCCGCGCGTCCGTGCGCCTCATTCCAGCCATCCGTAAACTCACCCCGGAAACCCACGCGAAGCTCCAGGCTCGGGCGCAGCTTGATCGCGTCCTCGGCATAATATGCACCCTCCACCGAACGCCATGACAGCGGCGTATAGGATGGGGCGTAGGTGTACGTGCTCACGGTGCCTGCCAGGAAACCCGGCAAGCTGGAAAATGACGCTTGACCGTACTGGTCATTCAGCAGACTGCTGTTGGATTGCACCCGCTGGAACCATAGTCCGGCGGTGATCAAGTGGATGCCGTGGGCGATGCTGACTTGGTCGGTGGCCGTAAACAGGTTGCGCACCGCTGAGAGGTTGCTTCCCGCATTGGTGCCGCCGTTGGTGAGTTGCGACGCGCCATTGAGCGTGGTGCCGCCGCCAATTACGATAGCGCCCACGGGTTGGCCCGCATGGATCCATCCGCCCGGCACGGCGGAAGCTGGCCCAGTGACGCCGCTGTTGAAGTAGAAGCCCCCGCGGGAGAATCCAACCGTCGCTTTGTTGAGGACGTGGGAGGAGAAGACGTGGGTTTCACTCAGGCTCGCCACCTGCTCGCGCAGGAAAACATCGGTAAGGCTGAACGGATTGGCCGTGGGCGAATTGCCTCCGCTGTCGTCCACGGTGTAGACGCCCGCGAACGAATCTTTATCGGAGAGAATTTGGTCCAAGCGTGCCGTTCCAAAATCCTCGCGGATGTGCTGAGGGGGATTGCTGAAAGCCTTGGCGATGCCACTATTCGCCCCCGTCGAGGTCAACAGTTCCGGCCCATTGGCCACAGGCCACAAGCCGAGCAACGGTTTAATACTGGCTACGGCAGCCGCGCGTGAAGTCGCGTCCGGCACCAGCGTCACATCGCTCAGACCAAGAACCTGACGGTAGCCTTCATAGTTTGCGAACAAGAACGTCTTGTCCTTCTTCACCGGCCCGCCCAGCGATCCACCGAACACATTCCGTTGAAAGTTAGGAATCTGGGCCTGGTCGAAGAAATTCCGTGCGTCCAGGTCGCTGTTGCGTAGGAACTCGTAGGCGTTGCCGTGCAACTGGTTTGAGCCGGAGGCGGTCACAATATTGATTTGGGCGCCGGGGCGTTTCCCATATTCGGCGCCGTAGGTGTCCTTTACCAGAGCGAATTCCTGCACGGCGTCCACGCCCAGAAGCTGCCCGCTCGTCCCTCCGGGTGTGTTGTTGACCTCCGAAGCGCTGGTGAATTCCACACCGTTCAGGATGTAGAGATTTTCCTGTGGGCGGCGGCCCGAAACCGCAAACATATTGCCGACGACAGAGTTCGATGTGCCGATGCCGCCGGACCGCTGCGACGTGTAGTTAATGACGCCGGGATTCAGCGTGAGGAGTTGGTCGTAGCTCCGGCCATTCAGAGGCAAGTCCTTCACCTGACGCTCGTTGACAAGTCCAGACACATCGGCGGTGGTCACACCCGCCGAGAACGAGGCCGCTTCTACCTGAACCGTTTGGCGGATTCCTTCGACCGATAGCGTAAGGTCAACAATGGCATGTTGCCCCAGCACAAGCGCGACACTCCGCTTTGCCAAGTTGAAGCCAGTCTTATCGGCGGAAACTTCGTACGTCCCCACGGCAAGCAGAGCCGCTTCATATCTCCCGGCGTCGTCAGTGAGCATGGTGCGAACAGCGCCTTTCTCCGTATTGACAATCTTGATGGAGGCGCGAGGGATGGCGCTGCCAGTCGCATCGGTTGCGACGCCTGATATGGAGGCTTCCCCTTGTGCCCAAACTCGCGGAATCGCCAGGGAAAGCGCAATCCAGAGAATCGGCAGATAGGTGGCGATTAATGCAAATGAGCGTCGCCATGCGCTGCCATTGGGTCGTCTGCGCGCAGAAACCATGAAGGGAAATTTCCAATCAAAACCTGGATGTCTCATTGCCGTCTCCTGAGTAGGTGCAGGGGCATCCGGTTGGCCGGCGCATCCCTGGATTTTGTTTTTTTGTGAGCCCGGTTATTTGCCGTCAATCAGCAAGACCGGAAGTCGATCAAAGCTGAACGCATTCAGAAAGGCGCGTCCAGCAAAAGGTCCACGCACAGCTTGCTCGGGCCGACCTACGAGACGTGAGAAGAAACAGGAGAAAACTTAGAGGAGAGACTTTAGAATGTTCCTGCTCAACGTTCGCCGGGCCGGCTAGATACAGCGCGACGAGCAACACTCTGCGCAGGGCGCAGGGCGACAACAACAACATTGAGCAAGAATTCTAGACATGCTGGATTTGATAGTAGCCAAATGAGATGCCGCCGTCAAGCATTTCTGCAATGCATGAGTGCCATAACGTGGCGGAGGGAATTAGCCCGGACTTCTCACCAGGTTTGGACGATGCTGGAAGGGCGGGGCTTCAGCCCCGCCGAAATCGCGGCTCCCGCCCTCTATACGTCCCGCGCCCCGCGCAGCTTGCGGCTGCAAGCTGCGCGGGGCGCGGGACGTGGAAATAATCAGGGCGGCCTTGCAACGGCGGGGCTAAAGCCCCGCCCTTCCAGAGTCGTGGTGAGAAATCCCGGTTAGAGATCGGGGGTTGACCTTGCGGTTCGGCAATACCTGCGGCGGCCCTTATTGGGAGATGCGAAGAGAAATGTATAATAGCTAGCGTCCGAATAAGTGAAAAGGAGTAGGTTGCTCTCATCTATGAACAATGAAAACTTTTTCTCCTTGCAGGGGCAAGTTGCGGTGGTCACCGGCGGAGGACAGGGAATCGGCGAAGGCATCGCCACCCGGCTGGGTCAGGCTGGCGCGCGCGTTGCGATCCTCGACACGAATCGCGTTGCCGCAGAAGTGGTGGCCCGGCGCTTGAAAGGCGTGGGCCTGCACTGCGATGTCAGCTCGGCTCCTTCCGTCAAGCAGGCCATGGAAGAAGTTCAGCGGCAGCTTGGCCCCATTCAAATCCTGGTGAATAACGCGGGAATTGCCGGGCGGACGCTGCCGCTGTGGGAGCTCGAGGAAAGCGATCTGGACCAGGTCTACGCCGTCAATCATAAAGGCGTGTTTCTGATGTGCCGCGCAGTGATATCCGGGATGCTGGCCCAAGGCTATGGGCGAATTCTGAACGTCGCTTCCATCGCCGGCAAGGAAGGGAACCCCACGCTGATCCCCTACTCCAGCACCAAGGCCGCCGTCATCGGCCTGACGAAAGCGCTGGCCAAGGAAGTGGCGGGCAAAGGCAATATCACCGTCAATGCCATTTCCCCCGCCGTGATCAGAACCAAAATCCTGGACACCATCGCCAAGG
This sequence comes from Terriglobia bacterium, assembly GCA_049519635.1. Classification (GTDB taxonomy): domain Bacteria; phylum Acidobacteriota; class Terriglobia; order UBA7540; family UBA7540; genus Bog-366. The sequence continues at coordinate 4,992 of JBEKQO010000070.1, forward strand.
AAACCGTTCAATACATGGTGAGCCGCATCCCCATGGGCCGCACGGGGACCATCGAAGAAATCGCCGCGCTCGTACACTTCCTGGTTTCGCGCGAGGCGTCGTTCACCACCGGCCAGTGCTACGACATTTCCGGCGGAAGAGCGACCTATTGATTGGCGTGGGTGTAATGAAGAATTCTACCAGGTAGGTGACCCCCTCACCCCCACCGGCAAAACGCTTGGCCCCCTCCGCCTTGCGCTCCCCCCTCTCCCCAAGTGAGAGGGTTGGTTTTTCTAAAGCCAGAGGTAAAGCTCCGTGCCACGACTTTGGTCCCCTTCGATCGTGCACATGGACAAGAGTTCACAGCCCTCTCCCTTGGGGAGAGGGGGGACCGCAAGCCGGAGGGGGCCCCACGTTTTGCAAGTCGTGGGGGTGAGGGGTCTCTTTTCTCCCATCACGCTCCTTGCGTCTTTGCCGCTTCGCGCCGCTGAGTTCCCCAGCTCGCTGGGAGGAGGTGCGCCGGAGGAAGTCCCCCTCACCCGTTGGCACAAGGCCGCCACCATCTCCCCAAGGGAGAGGGCTGGTTTCGCATGATACGCGCCGCGTCATATCCAGGGGACGCAATCCATCCTCAGGACTGTGGCTGGGGCTTTCGCAGGAATGGTGCGGCTCCGATCAGGAGCGGTATTGCCGGCAGCAGTACCCAGGTGACAATCAGAACCGAAAAGGCCTTCAGTTGAATATTGTGCGCAAAGTGGTTAGCCACCATGATTGCAGCCGGCAGGATCAGCAGGAACAAACCTAGCAGGGCAATTGCCGGAGCCAGCGCGGCGAGTAATTGGTACCGCACGGTGCCGCCCGCACGCCGCGACCAATACGCTGCAACCGCACCCACCATGGGCTGGGTGATGAGCCAGGGGGCAATGAACGCACAGAAAATCTCCATGCTCTTCCCTGTATGGAATAGATAAAAATGCGGTGCAGGACCGAAAACCTGGATGAGCGCCAGCAGTACATTGCTCAGAGTAAGAGCACACAACGCCGGCAACCATAGGGCCTTGGTGCGGTAATTCATGATTCCCTCCTCAGTTTCCACGGCGAGGATTTCCTCCCGAAGTTCCGGCCAGTTGGAAACGGAATCGAGAGCTTCCTGGGCGGCGGCGTTGCTCGTCACTCCGTTCGCCTCGAGGGCTGCGGCGTGGTCCTCCAGATGATCACCGAGTTCGAGAAGAATTTCTTCTTCACGCCGAGGTGCCAACCCCAGTTCCCCCAAACATTTTTTTAGAAGCCCGCGATGATCCGGCATTTGCGACTCCGGTAGTGCAGTAACGACCTTGAACGAACCACAGAAACGCTTCTTGGCGATGGTCCCTGCGGCCACCGCCATTAGGACTGTGGCTGGGGCTTTCGCAAGAAAGGCGCGGCTCCGAGCAAAAGCCCGACCGCCGGCAGCAGCACCCAGCTTACCAACAGAATAAGGACCCCGGGGATTATGATCGCCACGTCGGGGGGTGCGAATGACCGGTATGCAGCTCTGTGCGTGAACAAGGGAAGGAGCATATAAATGAGCAGAGATATAAACGGGCTGATCAAGAAGAAACCTAGCATGCCGAGCGGTGGAGCCAGTGCGGCGAGCAGCCGATGAATAGCTTTTCCTCCGGCGCGCTGCGACCACAAGGCCGCGCCCGCGCCAATCGCGGGCAGCGCGATGAGCCAGGGAAGATAAAACGTGAAGTATAGATGATAACGAGTGTCACTCAGCCAGTAGAAACGTGGAACAAGGCCGAAAAATTGGAAAATGGCCAGCAGGCTGGTGCTCAGGGTAAGAGCGCCCAACGCGGGCAACCATAAAATCTTGGTACGGTAGGTTACCTGGTAGTTCATGGTCATTTCCTCAGTTTCTGCGGCAAGGATTTCCAGGCGAAGCTCAGGCCAGTTGGACACGGACTCAAGAGCTTCGCGGGCGGCTGCGTGGTCCGCCAAATGCTCGCCGAGTTCGCGGAAAATTTCTTCTTCACGCTGAGGACGAAGCCCCAGCTTGCCCAAACGTTTATTGATCAGTTCGCGATTACCCGACATGCGAGACCCCGGCAATGCGATGAGAAACATGTATAGCGCAGACCTGTTCGAAAGGTCTGCGGTTCGTCCCCGATTGACACCCAAAAGCCGCGGACCTAAGGAACAGGTCCGCGCTACGCTGCCGCCCGGCTATCCGGCATGGGTAACTCCAGCGATGCGATGAAGGGCTTGGAAGAACAAGCCCCATTCTGCGCGCAGCGGCGCCAGTTGCTTCTTGCCCTTGGGCGTCAGGTGGTAGTAGCGGCGCTTGCGCCCGCTCGCGGCTTCTTCCCATTTCCCCGTTACCCAACCGCGTTTTTCCATTCGATACAGCAGCGGATAGAGCGAGGCCAGGTTGAAATGGAGGACGCCGCCGGTTTGCTGCGCGATGCGCTTGGAAATCTCGTAGCCGTGCAAAGGTTCCTGGTCAAGCAGCGCCAGGATGGCCAGCTCGCCGCTGCCGCGCTTGATTTTGCTGTCGATTCCAATCACTGTGACTCCTATAGATATGTATCCTATATATAGAGGGAAGCGTTGTCAAGAGGAAAGTGTCGGATGCAGGGATAAGGATCTCAACAAAGAGGCGCAGAGGACACGGCGAGCACACGGAGAAAAACCTATGGGTCAAGACCAAAGATCGTGACCTATGCCGGCGCAAACGGATGTGCTTTTCTCTGTGATTTCTGTGCCTCAGTGGGGAGTCTTTTCTTTGCGGCGTACGAAGATGGGGAGCGGCCACGCGATTCCAGGCGGTGGCCGGGAAGAAAGAGCGGGGGGGGCCGATTCCTTGGGAAGAAATGGCCCCGCTCTTGGATCTAAGACTGACTACAATCGTACCGGCGTACCGGGGAACTATGCTTCCTGTTCGGTTCGCAGGGAGCGCAGACGAGCCGCCTTGCCGCGCAACTTGCGCAGATAATAAAGCTTGGCGCGGCGCACGCGGCCGGAACGCACAACCTCAATCTTGTCGACCACGGGCGAGTGCACGGGAAAGATGCGTTCCACGCCGTGGCCGAAGGATATCTTGCGGACCGTAAACATGGAGTGGTTGCGAGCGCGACGAAGGGCGATTACAGTGCCTTCAAAGACCTGGATTCTTTCCTTTTCGCCTTCTTTGATCTTGACGTGGACCTTTACCGTATCGCCGGGGCGAAACGACGGGACTTCCTTCTTCATCTGTGCTTGTTCAACTTTTTCGAGCGCATTCATGTTTCGATTCTCCCAAACTTTTCGAGAGCACTTCACAGGGGCAGAATTCCAGCCTTGCCGCTCCGGCCTCGAAATAAAATGTCAAATATTGTAGCGGCGAGTTTACCTCGCCACATGACGGCGCATAGCCGCCCCTACTTCTTACCCTCGATCGATTCAAGCCACCGCCGGTCCTCTTCGCTCAGGGGGACATTGGCGAGCAAGTCGGGACGGCGCCTCCAGGTTTTTTCCAGCGCGCGCCGCCGCCGCCACTGGCGAATCTGCTGGTGATTTCCGGATAGCAGAACTTCCGGCACTTTGCAATCGCGAAACTCCGCCGGGCGCGTATAGTGGGGGCAATCGAGCAGCCCGTGCCTAACTTCCGCCGGCGCACCCGCCGGGACCGCGAAGGAATCCTGTTCGCGCGACTCTTCGTTACCCAGCACTCCCGGAAGGAGGCGAATGGTGGCTTCCATAACTACTGCGGCAGGCAGCTCACCCCCGCTCAAGACGAAGTCGCCGATGGAAATCTCATCGGTCGCAAGGTATTCCGCCACGCGTTCGTCAACGCCTTCGTAGCGGCCGCAGATCAAAACCAGGCCCGCAAAATGCGATAGCTCCTCCGCCACGGCCTGGGTCAGCAAGCGGCCCTGAGGGGAGAGCAGAATCACCGGCAGGCCTTTCTCCGGAGCTTCACTCCTGAGCGCTTCCACCGCTCGGAAGATCGGTTCCGGCTTGAAGACCATGCCTGGTCCGCCGCCAAAAGGCCGATCATCCACCGTTCGATGGCGGTCATCGGTAAATTCCCGCAGGTCGTGCAACCGGATCGCGGTGTGGCCCGATGCCACGGCCCTCTTCAGCAGCCCATGCTCCAGGATGCTGCGGAAGAAGTCCGGGAAGATCGTGATGACGTCGAACGTCATGATTCAGGGTGCTGGGAGCTGGAATCAGCAAATTATGAATTCTGAATTATGAATTCTGAAAATCGTCGAGTCCCAGCCTCGATCAATTCTGGCAAAGCCCTCTTGCCTTCAGAGTTTATAATTCAGAATTCATAATTCCTCCAGTGTCCTGCCCTACTCGTTCAAGTCGAGCAAATTCTCCGGCGGGTCGATCACGATGGTCCGGGAGGCGAGATCGATCCGTGTGCAGATTTCCTGCGCCAGGGGAATAAGCACTTCACCTTTTCCGTCCGGGCGTTCGACATGGAGCACATCCACGCCGCCCGTGGATTCAACTTCCGTCACTGTCCCAATTTCCTGTCCCCGACGTTCCCAAATAACGCGGCATCCGTGCAATTCGCACAAGTAGTAATGGTGCGGGGGAAGCGGCGCACGCTGCTCCCACGGGATGAAAACTTGGAGCCCGCGCAGGCTCGAAGCGGTCTCAATTGAGTCGATCCCTGAAAACTTCAGGATGATCCGACCCTTATGTGGCCAACTGGACTCCACATTGACGGGCTGCGGAGTTTGGCCGGGAACCTCCAGGAACACCGATTGGAGAAGATGGAAACGCGCCGGGAAATCGGTAAGGATCTCCGCTGCAACCTCTCCCTTGCGCCCTTGGGGCCGGAGGATGCGTGCGATGGCCAAGAATTGTCCGGCTTCGTTTAGCGCCAATGCCTCTGCCGCCCCGCACGCCGCTTCCGGCCGCATGTGAGACGAAAGGCCCCCTATTCCAGGATCTCCAGCGTAAAGCGCTTCTTGAGCTTCATGCCGGCGGCGTTGAGGATGGTGCGGACGGAACGAGCAGTTCGTCCCTGCTTTCCGATCACCTTCCCCAAGTCGGAGGGATGCACCCGCAATTCCAGAACGGTTACTTGTTCACCTTCCACTGCCCGCACAGAAACCTGTTCGGGATTATCCACTAGCGCTTTGGCGATGGCTTCGATTAGGTCCCTCATCTGGCCCTCCCGCCCACTTGAGCTGACGTGCCAAGGTTGTCGTGAACCAGTGTCTTTGAGAACGTATAACCACAATTCATGCGGGCGCGCCGGTTGGCGCGGGTGCCGGCCTCATCGTTTAGGCCGCTGGCGCCGGAGGCTTCTTCAAGAAACTCTGTACCGTTTCTGAAGGCTGCGCCCCCTGTCCGATCCAATATTCAACGCGCTCGCGTTTCAGTACGATTTCAGGCGGAGTTCGCCGGGGATTATAATGGCCGACAATTTCCACGAAGCGCCCATCACGAGCCCTCTCGCGATCGATCACTACCACTCGATAACTGCTTTTCTTTTTGGCCCCCGTTCGAGCCAGGCGTATTCTTAACAATCTTCCCCCTTTTGATGTTCGATTGTCGATTGACGAGTCTTAATTGGCCTTTATTAATCGTCAATCGGCCATCGGCAATCGAAAATTCATTTTGCCGCCGTTGATCTGGCCTCTCCGAGACTATCACGCCCCCGGCCCTACCGGCATGCGCAGCTTGCTGAGTCCCCGCCCCAGCAGGCTCTGACTCATGGACTTCATCATTTTCCGCATTTGGAAGTATTGTTTCAAGACCTGATTCACCTGCTGGACGGAAGTCCCGCTGCCCTTGGCGATCCGCTTGCGCCGCTTACCATTGATCATCTCGTGATTGCGGCGCTCCTGGGCGGTCATGGAGTTGATAATCGCCTCGATGTGGATCAACTCCTTCTCGTCCACATGCACCTTGCTGGCGTCCTTGAAAATACCGACCTTGGGGAGCATGCCCAGCATCTGCTCCATAGGCCCCATCTTGCGCACCTGCGTCAGTTGATCGCGGAAGTCTTCCAACGAAAAAGTATCGGTCTGAAGCTTGCGATGGACTTCGATCGCCTTTTGCTTGTCGATCTTCTCCTCGGCTTTTTCAATGAGCGAAAGAATGTCGCCCATACCGAGGATGCGGGAGACAATCCGCTCGGGATAGAAGACTTCCAGTTGGTCGTACTTTTCGCCAATCCCCATGAACTTGATGGGCTGGCCGGTGACGTAATGAATGGAAAGCGCCGCGCCGCCGCGGGCGTCACCGTCAAGCTTCGTCAGGATCACGCCGGTCGTGCCCAGCCGCTCATGGAATTCCTGCGCGCTGCGCACAGCGTCCTGGCCGATCATGGCGTCGGCCACCAGCAGGACTTCGCTGGGCCGCAGCTTGGTGCGCAATTCACTGACCTCGTTCATCAACTCCTGATCGATGTGCAAGCGGCCGGCGGTGTCAACAATCAGCACGTCGTGACCGCGGTCGGCGGCGTCCTTGCGCGCGGCCATGGCCAATTCAATGGGCGAGTTGATGCCCGTGCCCGCAAAAATCGGAATCTGGACGGCTTTGGCAATCACCGCCAACTGCTCCCGCGCGGCGGGCCGGTACACGTCGGTCGATACCAACATCGGGCGGCGCTTGCGCCCGGCCAGCCAAAGCGCTAATTTTCCTGATGTAGTCGTCTTGCCGGAGCCCTGTAAGCCGACCATGAGAAAGACCGTGGGGTAGTCCTTCGAAAAAGTCAGCAGCGAGGCTTCGTGGCCGAGGATCCCTATCAACTCGTCGCGAACGATGCGGATGACTTCCTGCACGGGCGAAAGACTGGCGCGAACCTCTTCGCCCAAGGCCTTGACCCGGACACGGTCAAGCAACTCCTTTACTACATTAAGGTTAACGTCGGCATCGAGAAGCGCAAGGCGTACCTCGCGCAAGGTTTGGTCCACGACCTCGTCGTTCAGGACTCCTTGGATACGGAGAGTCTTAAAAACCTTTTGCAGCCGGTCTTGGAGCGCGTCAAACATTAGTGTCAACCAATCGAGGAAACAACACCCTTACACCGGTCCGAGCCCGGTGCAGAACGGCAAAATAGAATACCCGCCCTATTTTACGCCCTTTGCCGAAGTCTAGCAAAGCGCGTCTTATCAATATATCACCAGAATTGGGCCGAGGGAATGACGAAACCTCCGGCGTGGGACGAGCCGGGGGAAGTCGCACGGACCCATGCTCCAGAAATCACATCGCACAACTACTCGATAGAGACATCAATCGCCATAATTAATACATCGAAAGCTTGCATGGCGGAGTACTCGTCATTTTATGTGTGGGGTGCAGGGCGAATGAACCCCCGGACCACTCGGGACAGGAACCCATCGAGATGTTGAAGAATGGCATTGAATTGCGGCGAGGGTTAACATGGGGAAGAATTTTGGCGGTTTCCCTGTTGGTATTGGGTTCAGCACGAATCTCATTCAGCCGGGATCAGGATCTTACGCTCCGAATCCCTCCGGTAAAGACCACATTTAACATCGAAAACCAGCCAGTGTCCGTCACCGCCTCGGGAACGATTACCATGATAGCAAGGGAACAGGACCAAGTGACCTTCCGGCTGGAGTTGGTCGCTGACCTTATCCGACCTCCAGCAAAACATCACCGGAGTTCTTCGCGCTAAATTGGATAAGTCCGAGTCTTGCGGAGAGCGCATAAATATTCAACGCGCCACGCTCAGTCCGGCTGATCCTGCCAGCATAGTAACGGCGCAACTCCACTACGAACGCTGGGCTTGCACCAAAATCTTCGGGAAGCAGACGGCGCATCGTCTGGTAAGAGGAAATGCGGAAGTGCAATTGAAGCTTACTCCCGTGGTGGAAGATTATCGCACGGTGCGGCTGCACCCGGAATTAGGGACGATTCAGGCGGATGGTTCGCTGGGCGAACTTCTCCGCACGGGACCCTTTGAGCAGATGCTGCGCGAAAAGATCAGCCACGCATTGCTGTCCGCCACGGAGAAGGGCACGAACTTCAGTGCAACGCTTCCGTCTGCGGCCCAGGGGTTTGCCACGGTCCGGAGTGCACGGTTCCAGGATTCCGCCTACGGCCGCCTCGCCGTGGTTTTGGACGGAGAGATCCACATCACTTCCGAACAGGCCCAACTGCTGAAGAGCCAATTGCAAGAGCGTGCCCTGCGCGCACAATGATCACCGGCCGCGGGACGAACAGAGACAGGGAACATCTTCCTTCCGGTAGTTTCCCCGGAGCGTCCCAGCGTGGTGAGAAGTCCAATTAGATCAGCCCACCGTCCTTGTGATGAGTTCGCCAACAATAAAGCTGCTGCACCGCCACCGACAGCACGCACACCCCGCCGGCAATGGAGACGCTTACCTCCAGCAGGTACTGAAGCATGTCTTCGTGACTGGAGGCGCTGGCCACAGCCGCCAGCGCAAATCCATGCCCTACGGCCCAAAGGCCAATAATGGCGCACAAGGCGAGGGTCACAACTCGCAAGGCGGTTTTGAACATCGTTACTTACCTCTTCCACCCGAATGGCACACGAACCGGCTGCAATGATTCATACACCCGGATAACGTCTGGGTCAATCCAAAGTGAATCGGAGGGGTAGGGTAGATAAGGGGCCTGGAAAATACGCTCATGGCGTACATGGATTCCTGAAGCAGCAGCCACTTGAGGCCGAACCTGAATTCACCAGGAGTTCCGGCGCTCCAAGCGCGTTGCAACAGCATATTGAACGCGCGCCTAATATCGGCACGCGAAGACAGCAATTCCAGGGATTCCTTACAGGTAGGGGGAAACTAGAGGTTCAGGAGATAGTCGGAAGCCGTCAGGTTTCCGAACCTCACCGTATTTACGCGCTCTCCCACCACGTTGGCAAAGTACTCGAGAATGGCGGTCAACTTCAGGACCACCGGCGTTTCGCGCAATTTCAGCCAGTGGCACACAATCAGAGAAGCGAAGGCCAACCTGAAGTAAAGAATCAAAAGACGCTCTTCATAGCTATAGCGTTGATTGATGTTGGCGGCATTCTTAAGGAGGTAGGTGAGCGCCAGGAAATCACATTTGAGCGTCAGCGTTAGCCGTGGGTATTCTACGGGCGAGCCAAAATCCTCGATCGCCTTCCGAACGGATGGGAACTCCAGGCGATTGGCATTGACAATCGATTGGAAAAACTCCTGCGCGAACTGCCGTCGCAATATTTTTTGGCAGACCGCTTGGAGATAGAAGAAAAATAGCCCAGTCGAAACCATCAAAATCAGGGCCGCCATAAACATATTTTCACCTCGTTGCAACCAGTTAGTCAGCAACGGCCGCTACCAAGGATGCCTGTTTCCCCACCTTCGAACGAACTGAAAGTGCCTCCGGCGTCTTCACGATGGCATAAACCCAAGTCAAAAACATTCCCAGCGTGCATGCCGGGTTTAAGAAGCTGAAAACAAGGCGTGCCATGTGCTCTCCAGAAGTCAAGTGCAGTAGGGCTAGGCCCGCAGCCTCGCCCGCGAACTGGAGACCCATGCCACAAACCAGCAGTCCGAGCTCCTCATCGTCAATCGCGAGCTGCTGGATCATCACGTAAAGCATGGTATTCAGGACCAGGCAACTAAAGTAGAGATTTTGACTAAACTCAACAATGAATCCGGTATAAAGTTGGGTATAATGGCGGGTAAGATCGAGGGCCGAAATTGCCACAGCCAACACGAAGACGAAAACTAGCAGCAAGCGAACGAAGCGCCACAATCTCTCCTCCTGATTGCAAGCGCGCCGGAAGAAACCGCAGGTAAGCAGAAAGGCGCCCAAGGCCAGCGCCACGTCCGTCAGCCAGTAAAAGTAAGCATACTGGCGGGACATTGAACCAAAATAGTTGAGGGCGGCCATGCGCCCCAAGCCATCCAAAAGGAAGAGACCCGCCACATAAAGGCAAAGGCCTTTGAGGCGCCGCCACCTTCCTTGCGCGGCGAGCAGCAAAAGGATAAACGCTTCCATCCCGCAGCCCACATATTCGAGCCCGTAAACCAGGAGTTTGTCACTTGTTGGGAGCACGGCAACAACCATCTCAATCTGTTGCTCCCGCTTCGCTCAACTTGGGCACCGGAAGCAACTTACTGTATCGCAGGCAGCGTCTCTGGGGCAGTCCCAATTCCCACTGCCGACATCGGCGGGATGGGTGCCGGAGCTGTGCCGATTCCCACCCCCGACATGGGCGGGATCGGTGCCGGGGCAGTACCAATGCCCAGCACACTCCTCCGGATCGAAACACTACTCAGGACAACCAACAGAGCCAAAACAAGTGCTAAAAAGTAATTTTTCACGGCTTTCCTCCAGTTAGTCAGAAAATGCCTACGTCGGAGAAAAGCCTAAGCGATTAATTACTTGAAGTCAAGATTACGAACAGTCCTCCACACGCTAGCATTTTGATCCTTACGACCTAAATGTCAAGTATTATCTGCGCCTTCCAACACACCGCACTTCCACGCGCCACTGTAATGCCCTTCCAGTACTTTGGCAATGGTACTAGAGTGCCATTCCCTCACTATAAAATTGGCAACAGCCCCGGCTCCGCCTGACGCCGTTGAAGGGTATGGCTTACGGGCGGTGGGGCGCCTATAAATTTCGCGCCTTGGAGTTGACCCCAAAGGGGGTGAGTGGCATCATACACAGTACTACTTTGGGGCATTACGGAGAGTGCTGGATGAAGAGCAGGAAACAGTATTTGCCAATTACTCTGGTGTTGGGAGTGGTAGGGGTGCTGGTCTTGGCGAGCTTTCCGCCTAAATGGTTTGCCCATGCCCAGGACCCATCGCCAAGCGGGCAACAGCAAACTTCGGGACCACAGCCGGACGTGGGCGAAACGGTTCTGGTTCCAAAGAAAAATACGCCCACTCCCTCACAGCCGACCCCCACGCAGCCGGCAACTGTGACGCCGGAGAAGAAGCCTGAGAAGATTAACCCTAACGAAATCTACACCCTCTCGACGACCACCAGTCTGGTCAACGTGGATGTGATGGTCGTTGACAGCAGTGGAAGCCCCCTCCAGAACCTGGACAAAAAGAATTTCCAGTTATTCGACGACGGCGTCCCACAAGCCGTCACCAACTTCGGAACCGGCGAAGCCCCTATGACCATTTGCATGCTTATTGAGTTCGCCAACCGCAACTGGCGGTTCCTGGTTTTAGCGCTTCGCTACAGTTACTCTTTCTTGGAGGTAATACACCCCAAAGACTGGGTGGCGGTCGTTGCTTTCGACATGAAGCCGGAGATTCTTACCGATTTCACCCAAGACCGCTCGGAGGTGCGTGCGGGTCTCGATCAACTGCGCATCCCGGGCTTTAGTGAATCCAACCTGTACGACGCGCTTGCTTATGTCTTGGACCGTATGAAAGAGGTGCACGGGCGCAAAGCGGTTGTGGCCGTTGTCACCGGCGTTGACACCTTCAGCAAGCTGACCTACGATCAGTGCCTGAAAATCGTGAGGGCATCGGACACACCAATCTACCCCATCAGCATCCTGGAATTCCTGACCATACGCAGCCCCAGAGGCGACAACATCACGACTCTGCAAGCCGAAAATGCGCTCAAAACCATGGCGTCCTACTCCGGCGGCCAGGCGTATTTCCCGCGCTTCGAACAGGAAGTGCCGAGCGATTACCAGCAAATCGCGCAGCAACTTCGCATGCAGTATAGTTTGGGTTTCGTTCCCACCAACGCGACGAAAGACGGCCGGTTCCACAAGCTCAAGGTTGACGTGGTGGACGACCAGGGGAATCCGCTCACGATTTTTAATGAGAAGGGCAAGAAGGTGAAGTACCACATTGTCGCGCGCGACGGCTATTACGCCCCAAAGTCTTAACGGCGCCACGAGGGACAGGAATCTGCGCGTTCTTGCCTGAGTCCTAGATTTCGTCAACGTCCCGCCACTGCGCCTTCGCCCGGTGAGAGGGTAGTGGTGCAGTTCGGATTTTTGCAGCGACGGTCGAAGCCTGCCCAGACACAGGAAGGGTCCGCGGCTTTTAAGTCCATCAATTCCGGCGCTCATAGATCGCCGCTACAGCAAACAGCACCCCTACCCATGAGAGTGGAGGCTTGTCTTTACCCCGAAGTTGACCCCTGAAAGAGGATGAGTGGGCGCATCAATGCGAGAAGTGCCGCACTCCGGTTAGGATCATTGCCAAGTGGTGCTGGTTGGCCACGGCGATGACTTCGTTGTCGCGGACCGAGCCGCCGGGCTGCACGATCGCTGTGACGCCGGCTCGCGCGGCTTCCTCCACTCCATCGGGAAAGGGAAAAAAGGCATCAGAAGCAAGCACCGTGCCTTCCAACGTGTGCTTCAAATCGCGCGCTTTATTGGCGCCCAGCTTCACGGAGTCCACGCGGCTCATTTGGCCGGCCCCCACGCCCACCAGCACTCCCGGCCGCGCATAAACGATGGCGTTCGATTTGACATGCTTCACCACTCGCCAGGCAAAAATCATTGTCTCCGTCTCATCCGGTGAGGGCTGGCGTTCCGTAACGCATTTCCATAGATGAGGTTGGGCCGGCAGAGAATCGGGTGTTTGGACGAGCAACCCTCCACCCACGGCCTTGAATTGGAGCCCGAAGTCGTCGCCGGCCGTGGCTGACATATCGAGGAGGCGGAGGTTTTTTTTGCCTGCCAACCGCTCCAGCGCGGCCGCCTCAAACCCCGGTGACAAGAGGGCTTCCACAAAAAGCTTTGACAATTCTTCCGCCGTGGGTCCGTCCACCGCGCGGTTGAAAGCGATCACCGATCCGAAAGACGAAACCGGGTCGACTTCCAGGGCGCGCTGGTAGCTTTCCACCAGCGTCGCGCCCGAGGCTACCCCACAGGGGTTGGTGTGTTTGATGATGACCGTAGTCGGCTCCTCAAATTCCTGTACCAGCCGCCAGGCAGCCTCCAAGTCCACCAGGTTGTTGTAGGAAAGTTCCTTGCCCTGGAGTTGCGGAGCCGCGGCCAAGCCCCGTCCGGCCGCCGTGGGACTGCGATAAAGCGCAGCTTTCTGATGCGGATTCTCGCCATACCTCAAATCCATCGCCTTTCGGTAATTCAGGTGGAGCGTTTCAGGTAATTCCACATGGGCCATCTTCTGTAAGGTGGTGGAGATAGCACTGTCATAAGCCGCTGACGTCGCGAACGCTTTACGAGCCAGCCGGGCACGCGTTTCCCGCGAAATACCTCCGCCATTTGCCTGTAGTTCTTCCAGGACGGCGGGATAATCGGCGGCATCCACTAGAACCGCGACATCCTCGAAATTTTTCGCGGCCGAGCGCAGCATCGAAGGACCACCTATGTCGATGTTCTCGATCAACTCTTCCAAGGTCACTCCGGACTTCATCGCGGTTTCTTCGAAGGGATAAAGATTCACTACAACCATGTCGATGAATTCGATGCCGTGTTCCCTTGCCTGCGCCTGGTGCTGGGGGTTTGACCGTATGGCCAGCAGGCCCCCATGGACCTTTGGATGAAGGGTTTTTATCCGGCCGTCGAGCATCTCGGGAAATCCCGTCAAATCCGAGACATCCCTCACCTTCAGGCCCTTCTCGCGGAGGAGCTTCGCCGTGCCGCCTGTGGAAAGTAACTCAACGTCCAGCGATGTGAGTCCGGAGGCCAGCTCATAGATGCCGGTCTTGTCGCTGACGCTGATCAGCGCCCGTGAAATTTTGCGCATGGAAACCCCTTGGGAAGGAGTCAGAAGCAAGAATTCAGGAGTCAGAACTCAGAACTCTAATCCCTTCCGAGACCAAAAGGTGGAAGGCACCTTGAAATTTGAATGATCGATGCCAAAGATATCGCCACGCTTTCGGACAGTAACGAGATGGGTGAAAAGGCCTTCCTTCTGACTCATGGCTCCTGAATTCCGTCTTCTGACTCCTGTTTTTCTCATTCCGCTTTCGTGGCTTTGAACTTAACTTTGCCTTCCTCAACCGCGACGGTGAACTGCACCTTGGTGCAGCCCAGCGTTTCTTTTATCTGCCGGGTCTTTTCTTTGATGAACTTGTGGAAGGCGGCGGCGTCAAGGTCGCTGGCGGTGTCGCCAACCCGCTTCCTGGCCTCCTTCATCGCTTGCAGAAGTTGGTTGACCTTTTCCGTCTCCACGTCCGGATCCGAACAGACCACGCGCACGGTGCTAATCTCCATCGGCATTTCCAGGGCGCGCTTCTGTGGGCCGGTCGGATTGCGGCCTTCTTCCTTTTCCTGAAGCTTACGCCGCCAAAGTTGCGCGTTGACGGCGTACTTCTGTACCAGATTCGTAAGGCGATAGCGCTGGCTGAAGCTCAACTTGGACTGGTCGCTGGAATACCTTTTTATTGTGGTTACCACGCGGTAAAGGGTGTCGTGCGGAAGGCGGTGAGACCCACCATTAAAAAAGATCTCGTATTCAACCTTGAGACGGCGAAGATCGTCGTCTAACTTGTTAAACTCTTCGTCAACCGTCACGGGAGCGCCTCAAATCCATCTCAGGAGTCGGAATTATACTCTGTTTGAAACGCGCCGCGTCAACGGAAAGTTGACGGGCATAGCCGACTGTGTTGAAATGTCGTACGGACACGGGATGCGGGACTCGGGACTAGGGACACGGGGTTCGGGATCAGTTCCAACTCTTATGTTCTACACAGTAGGATCAACGCAATCCAGAAATCAGAGTTACACCCGATTCCCCAATCCCTAACCCCGAATCCCGAACCCCGTGCTATGGACTCCCCTCAGAGTGCTCCCGAACCCGCAGCCGGCAACTTGCTCCGACAGATCCCGGCGGTGGATGAGCTGTTGAACCGCCAAAGGTTGCGCGAGCTCGAAGGGCGAGTGGGTCATCGGCTGGTCGTGGAGGCGACGCGAAAGGTTCTTCAAAGCCTGCGCGAAAGGATCTCCCGCGGCAGCTTGGCCAAGGTTTCGCCCGATTGGCTGGAAGAGGAAATCTTCAAGGAAGCTGAAGCCCTGACGGGGTTTTCGCTTCAGCCGGTCATCAACGCCACGGGAGTCATCCTGCACACTAACCTCGGACGCGCGCCGCTGGCTAGGGAAGCGCTGGCTCACCTGGTCCAGGCCGCGGCAGGATATTCCAACCTGGAGTACGATCTGGAGAGGGGTGAGCGTGGCCACCGCGATGTGCACACGGACCGGCTCTTTGGCCAACTGCTGGGCGCCGAGCGGGCGCTGGTGGTCAATAACAACGCCGCGGCTGTTTTTCTGGCCTTGAATACGCTGGCGGAGGGTTCCGAAGTCATTGTGTCGCGCGGTGAGCTGATCGAAATCGGCGGCTCGTTCCGTATTCCCGACGTTTGCGTGAAAAGCGGGGCAATTCTGCGCGAGGTCGGCACCACCAACCGCACGCGTGCCGGTGATTACGCCGCGGCGATCAACGAGCGCACACGCGTGCTGTTGCGGATACACCCGAGCAATTTCCGTGTTGTGGGTTTTACGGAACGGCCCGGCTTGGGTGAGCTGGCGGAATTGGCCCGCAAGCACAAACTGCTGCTGATGGAGGATTTGGGCAGCGGCTGCCTGGTCGATCTCACTTCCTACGGCGTGCGTGATGAACTGCCCGCCGGCCTGAGCTTGCAAGCCGGCGCCGACGTCGTAACCTTCAGCGGTGACAAGCTGCTGGGGGGGCCACAGGCGGGAATTCTGGTGGGGAAACGCGAACCCCTCGAGTGTGTCCGGAGGAATCCGCTATTTCGCGCCCTGCGTGTGGATAAATTGACGATCGCGGCGCTGGAGGCGACCGTCTCCCTCTATTTGCAAGGGCGGCTGGATTCCATTCCGGCGTTAAGAATGATGCGCCTTTCCAAGCAGGAAATTGCTTTGCGGGCGGAGCGGCTGGCCAAGAGGATTTCCGCGCGGCCGGGTTTTACGGCTGTCCTTCGGGATGGCGAATCCGTAATCGGCGGGGGCTCCACTCCCGGCCAGACGCTCGCCACTTCTCTGGTGGCGGTTCGGCATCCTCAGTACAGCGCGGCAAAGCTGGAGGAAGCGCTCCGTCGCCGGAAACCCGCCACGCTGGGCCGCGTCGAGCAGGGCGAGTTCATCATCGACCTGCGAACGGTTTTTGATGACCAGGATGATTTGATCGCTCAAGCCTTCGAGCAATTGACGATTGATGATTGACGATTGGAGGTGGTCCTATTCATTTGTCAATCGACCATCAAAATGATTTCATTCGGCAATCGGCAATCGGCAATCGAAAACTATGAAAGCACTCTATTTCGATGGAAAACTCACCCTGCTTGAAGTCGCCAAGCCGCGGCGTGCGCCAGGCGAGGCATTGATAAAAGTCTTGCTGGCGGGCATCTGCGGAACGGACCGCGAAATCTTGAAAGGCTATTCGGGTTTTCACGGCATTCCGGGCCATGAATTCGTCGGGCGCGTGGTGGAATGCGACGACTCGCAGTGGGTCGGCCAGCGCGTGGTGGGAGAGATTAATCTTGCCTGCGGCCATTGCCCATGGTGCGCGAAAGGTCTCGGCAGGCATTGCCCGCATCGAACAGTTCTGGGGATTGTGAATCGCCCTGGAGCGTTTGCGGAATATTTGACTCTGCCGGTCGAGAATCTGCACAAGGTTCCCGACGAGATTTCTGACCCCGCCGCGACCTTCACTGAGCCCGTGGCGGCGGCATGCGAAATCCTGGAGCAGATGACCCTCCCAGCGGGAACGTGTGTGGCCATCGTCGGCGACGGACGCTTGGGGTTGCTGGTGGCTCAGGTGCTGAAGCACGCCGGAGCCCAAGTGACGTTGATTGGCCGGCATGGATGGAAACTGGAACTGGCACGCGCCTGGGGCGTCCGTGTCTTGAGCGAGGGCGATGTAGGGCTTACCCCCAGCAGCTTTCCCGTAACGGTAGAAGCCACGGGCTCGCCCCGCGGCATCAACGAGGCACTGCGCCTGGTGGAGCCGCGCGGCACCCTGGTGATGAAATCAACTTTTCACGGCGCAGCGAGCTTTGATGCCACCAAGCTGGTAGTGGATGAGGTCACTCTGCTCGGTTCACGTTGCGGAGTCTTTGCGCCGGCACTAGAGTTGCTCCGGCGGGAATATGTGAACGTTCACCATCTGATTACCAAGACTTTTCCCTTGGAACGGGGAATTGAGGCCTTCGAGTATTTGGACCAAACTTCGGCTTTGAAGATCCTGCTGGAGATGGGATGACCGGCCGTAGCGCAGGGCCCGCTTTCCGGCCCTGCGGCTTTTCCACCCTGCCGTTTCTTTGCGGGCGCGAGCCGAAAGGCTTTAGTCCGATTGCAACGCGGCGAAGGCCGGCCGCCGCTGGGAGAACCGCAGGGCCGGAAAGCGGGCCCTGCGCTACATCCCCATTTCGTATGAGGGTAAATGGCATGCGCGCTTTAGCGGGTCGAAAGTCCGTCCTTTTCCACATTCAGATGGTGTTGCTCATCACTGTGGTACTCAACATAGGTGTAGCAGATGGGAAAAAGAAAGCCCCACCGCTTCCGCCCACCGGCTTGCCCGCACGCATCAACGACTTGGCGAAGCAACTTCCCGGTGTGATGCTGGAAGATGCCGGCCCTATCCTCAGCCAGGTTCAAAAGTTGGTGATGGATCATATGGCGGAGTGGATGGCCAATCGCACGCCGACAGATGTTGAAACGCGTCGCGAGTTGGAAAACGCCTTCTCCCTGCTGCACTATCCCTTGGAGGGTCTGCCGGCGGCTTTCGCGCAACCTTGGAAAGGCCAAATAGTGGTGGGCGCGGGTTACACCTTCGGTTGGACGGACTTTGATCGTCAGAACGTGGTGGCGATCTTTGCAAGCAGTGCGGGCAAGAGCCATTTTGTGACTACCACGAACTTCGTTCCTCGCACCGACCTCCACTATGAAATGCTACCGCAGCTTGCCTGGGACGACCTCCGGTTCTTCATTTACGGTTTCCGTCCCGGTAAGAGCCAGCCGCGCCTTTCTGTGGTTCTCTATTCCTTTGATGGACAGAACCTGAAGCCGCTCTGGCAAGACCAGGACATCTATGACGGAAAGATGGATTTCCTGAATGATAAAGTTACCATCCGCTACCTGAAAGAGGATGAGTACGTGCATGCGGTCGCGGAAAAACGTAATCCTCCACGCCACTTGGCCACGTACCAGCTAAATGCCGCGGGAATTCAACTCGTGGACGACCACGAAATTCCTTTCTGACAGCCTTCAGTTGTCAGTCATCAGTTCTCAGTCGCCCTAAGGACGGGCCGCTTTTACTGACAACTGAAAACTGATGACTAGTAATTTTTGTTCGCCCCTTTACCAGGGCTTGCTAGACGCCTGTTTACCCCTTATACTCTCGCCTGAATTTTGCCGTCTCCTAAGGAGGAATTATGACTTTCATTTCACGACGTGATGCAGGGAAGCTTCTATTGGCGGGATGTGCGGGGGCACTGGTCCCGGCCGGGAAACTTCGCGGCGCCACCAGGATCAATTCGGTCATTCGGGGAGTACAGATTGGCGCGCAAAGCTACTCGTTTCGCGACCGGCCTCTCGACGCCTGCATTGAAGCTTTCCAAGCAGTCGGGTTGGGCGAGTGCGAGCTCTTCGAAGGACATGTGGACCCGCCCGGCCTGAAAGGCGAGGAGCTGAAGAAGTGGCGACTTGAGGCGCCGCTCAGCACCTTCAAGGAAATCCGCAAGAAATTCGATGATGCGGGCATTCTCCTTTATGCCTACAACTACAGTTTTCGCAAGGATTTCAGCGATGAGGAGATTGAGCGCGGCTTCCAGATGGCCCAGGCGATGGGGGTAAAGTACATCACCGCGTCTTCCAACGTCAGCGTGGCCCCGCGCGTCGATAAGTACGCGCAGAAATACAAAATCATGGTGGGCTTCCACGGGCACGACCAGACCTCCAACCCCGATGAGTTTTCCACCCCGGATACTTTCGCGCGCGCCATGAACGGCGCATCCCGTTACATCGGCGTCAATCTTGACATCGGCCACTTCACAGCCGCGGGAGGGGATCCCGTTGCGTACATTACCGAGCACCATGCAAAAATCGTCACCTTGCATCTTAAAGATCGAAAGAAGAATCATGGCGATAATCTGCCCTTTGGCGAGGGGGAGACACCCATAGTGCCCGTGCTGCACTTGCTGCGTGACAAAGGCTGGAAGATTCCTGCCAACATCGAATACGAGTACGGG
Source organism: Terriglobia bacterium (assembly GCA_049519635.1). GTDB lineage: Bacteria > Acidobacteriota > Terriglobia > UBA7540 > UBA7540 > Bog-366. The sequence goes on from JBEKQO010000070.1 coordinate 24,087, forward strand.
AAGCCCGGCATGGACACGGTCGCCGAGGTCAAGAAGTGTTTCGAGTACTGCAAGAAGGCTCTGGAGAGCTAAGGGTATTTCCCACTTGGTAAGACTGGTGAGGGCGGGGGAACTCCGCCGCCCTCGCCAGCGCTCGCGGAACCGTCCTGATCCCTAGAAGCCGTGGTTATGCAACCTAGCCTGTCGGAGATAGATTTTGATTCCTACTAGGGGAAGGCTGGGGATTGTTTCACGCAAGGCGGTGGTGGAACCGGTCTTTGGACAGATCAAAGAGGCGCGCGGGTTTCGGAGATTCCTGCTGCGAGGACTGGGGAAAGTGCAGGCGGAATGGCAGATGATCTGCGCCCCACACAACCGGCGGAAACTCTTCCGCTTGGGATGGAACCCCCAGCGAACTACCCGGGTCCTTCGCGAAGTTTACCCCGAGCGAAGGGAATGGGCTTAGGATGACGCTAGAGCTGCGTTTTTCCGCAACCCGTTCAGCCCCGCCCTTCAAGGCGCGTGGCAATAAATGCGGCCTACTTCTTCTTTTCCGCCTGCCACAGGCCGAGCGAAAGGGCACGGCCACAAAACGGGCAATAGTTGACTCCCCAATAATCGTAGCCATGCGGCGAAGCGGCCCGGATGAAATACTCGGTGTTCAAATCGTTCACGATTCGCCCGTCATCAATGCGATGTTTGGCGCCAAAGTAAAACGCGCCGCGCTCAATGGCTTCCCCGAGCAGGTCACAACAGAACATTTAGTTCTCCGTAAAAGGCGTTGGGGGATAAACGAGGGTAGAGGAAGGGCGAGGACAAAGTCGTCCTTCAATGCACGAGGTTTACATGCCAGAAGCGGCGCAGCGAGAATGCCTACTTCCTTTGCCCTCCCGCGTGTTCCCTGTCCTTCCCGCCTGCTGCCTTCGACTCTACCCCAGGAATCCTCCGCCTATCTCTCCAGCTTGAAGCCGACCTTGATGGTCACCTGAAATTCCGTCACCTTGCCGTCGTCGATGCGCCCGCGCTCGGCGACCACCTCAAACCACGCCATGTTTCGCAGCGTTTTTGCCGCCTCGGTGACGGCGGCGCGCACGGCCTCCGCAAAGCTCGTCGGCGATGTCCCCACCAGTTCAATGATTTTGTAAGTCCCTGCCATAATGTATCTCCTTTTCTTGGAAACTCGGGCTAGGCGTCCACGCTTTTCGCTTCACCTTTTTCGATGGGCGCTTCGATGAGGTTGCCCCACTCCGTCCAGCTTCCGTCGTAGTTGCGGACCTTTTCGAAGCCCAGAAGGTACTTGAGGACAAACCATGTGTGTGAGCTGCGCTCGCCGATGCGGCAGTAGGCCACCGTCTCTTTGTCGGGGCGCACGCCCTTCGCTTCGTACAAGGCAACGAGATCGTCGTAGGCCTTAAACGTTCCGTCGTCGTTTACGGTCCTCGACCAGGGGACGTTTGCAGCACCGGGGATGTGGCCGCCGCGCTGCGCAGTTTCCGTCATGCCCGGAGGCGCTATAACCTTCCCCGTAAACTCGTCGGGCGAGCGCACATCGACGAGATATGCTTGCTTCCCGGAAAGAATCTGGAAGATGGTGTCGCGCCGGGCGCGCAGGCTGGTGTCAGTCATGCCCGTGCGATAAAGCGTGGGCGTAACCGCCGTCACCTCGGTCGTGAAGGGCCGCCCTTCCAGTTCCCATTTTTTGCGGCCACCGTCCATCAGGCGCACATCTTTGTGGCCATAAATCTTGAATTGCCAAAAGGCAAAGGCGGCGAACCAGTTGTTGTTGTCGCCGTAAAGAATCACGGCTTGGTCGTTGGCGATTCCCGACGTACTGCAAAGCTCCTCGAATTGTTTTGGGCTGGGGATGTCGCGCCGGACATTGTCACTAAGCTGCGTGGCCCAATTCCATCCCGTCGCGTTCTTGAGGTGCCCTTTTTCGTAGGCGCTGGTGTCCACGTCCACTTCCACCAGCCGGATATTCGGGTCATCGATATGAGCGGCGACCCATTCCGTGCTCACCAGAACTTCCGGATGTTTGTAATCGGTCATTTCGCAAGACCTCCTGTTGAAAATTCGTCTTCGCACCTCCCAGCTCTGGATGAGTGAGATTGCGTACATTAATTGAGGCGGCTACAGGTACAATTATAGCATCGACAGGGCAGGTTGTTTTGCGCAGATGGATACGGAAGCCCTTTCATAATATTTTCCTTTCTACCACGACGTGGTCAAATTGGCAACATCCTTTGGCCGTGAGTGCTGGTTCACTAGCCTGAATTTCTCACCACGCGGCCGGAGATGAGGAGGGCCTACGGTCGAACGGGGGAACCCTCTGCCGAAGTGGCATAAGTAAACAGTATGGCGTTTAAGCCAGCTTCCGCGTGACACGGGGTGGCAGCCACCACACGAGCCGGCCCGGCGATTTCGGAGGGAATTCGCTGAAGGTGATCAGGCAGCAACCACCCTTCTTGAAGGGCATGTTGGCATTACGCCCGGCGCCGATCAGCCGCGCGGCCAA
>JBEKQO010000071.1:0-26555 GCA_049519635.1 Terriglobia bacterium
GTCGTAGCGAGATTCCGCAGAGCGAAGAATCTCCTGCTGCAACGCCACCCGCATGACCTCAACATCGGAAATCTCCAGCTTTCGCATGGCTCCACCTCCTGCCGCATTCTACGAGCAAGAGGTGCCCATGAGTCAATCGAATTATGCTGCATTACTTCAGACGCTCTGTATAATTCCGAAAATCGCCAATCACAAATCAGCCGACGACCCGATGACCCTATCGCTCGATGGCTTGGAACTCTGGTAAACTCAATCGCGGCAGGGCGCTTTTACCCAGAGCAAATTTTGCGGCAGGTCCACCCTATGAGATCAAGATTTTTGCTCGCGCTTCTGATGCTGGTTGGCGCCAGTGCCGCGGCCCAAACCGCGATGCTCCACCATCACCCGCCCGACTCGGGGGGCAAACTCCGGGAGCTTCCCCCGCCCCCTTTGATGCAAGGGATTGGTGACGCCAGCCTGAAAATCACCACCAGCTCCGAGCAGGCCCAGGCCTATTTCAACCAGGGGCTCAGGCTCCTGCATTGCTTCTGGGATTTTGAGGCCTACCGCGCCTTCAAGGAGGCGGCGCGCCTGGACCCTTCCGCGGCCATGGCTTACTGGGGCGAGTACGAGGCTTTGAAAATGACCGGGCGGCACGGAAGCGTCCAGGAGGAAAAAGACGGCGCGCTTGACAAGGCAAAGTCGCTCGCCGACCACGCTTCCGACCACGAACAATTGTACATTCGGGCGGCGGAGCGTGAGGAAAAGGACGACGCTTCGAATGACTCCGCTCCTTACCGGAGCGTGATGGAAACCCTGATCGATCGCTACCCGGACGATCTGGATGCCCAGGCGTTCCTGGCTTTGGAAGAAATGGGTGGCTACAAAACCGATGGGCATCCACGCGGCGGCGAGCTTTACTCGCAAGCTACTCTGCGCAATCTGCTGGCGGCGCATCCCGGCAACGCCGCTGCCAACCACTACTGGATTCACGCCATGGAGGGTAGTGCGCGGCCGGAAGAGGCGCTGCGGAGCGCCGACGCCCTTGGCCGGCTGGCGCCCAACTCCGGCCATATGGTCCACATGCCGGGCCATATTTATTGGCGAGTGGGGGATTACGAGCGGGCGCGGCATTCCTTCGTGGCGTCCGCCCAAGTCGACGAAGCCTACATGGCGGCGCAGCAGATACGCCCCGAGGAAGACTGGAACTACGCCCACAACCTCGCCTATTTGATCGCGGCGTGCGCCGAGGCAGGCCGTTATCAGGAAGGATTGGAGTGGGCGGCGAAACTGCGCGGCATGCCCGCGCCTGCCGGGATGACTTCCGCCCGCTTCGTGATTTGGGCGGGAGGGAGCGTGGCGCGTCTGCGCATCCGCTTTAGCGATTGGAAGGCCGTGGAGAATGAAGCCCTCGAGTTCGGTACCGACGCGAATGCAGCCAGCCCGGCAGCCAAGGATTATGCCGAGGGCCTCAGCCTCTACGCCAGGGGCATGGCCGCCGTCGAGCACGGCGAAGCAAAGCCGGCGGCAAAGCACTCGGAAGCTCTTGACGCCACGCTGTGGCGGCTCGAAGCGTCAAAGCCACAAGAGAAAGATGAGGACACGGATAAAGACAAGAACCCAAAGCAGGAGGAGGAAGAGGAGGAAAATCCCACCGGAGTGCTGAATCTCCTGGGGACCCTGTCACTCGATCTGCGCGCCAACATCAAAAGCCTTCAGGGAGATGACACGGAGGCCTTGCAGCTTTTCCAAAAAGCCATCAAAAAGGAGAAGGAGTTGGGCTACTCCGAGCCACCGCAATTCTACCGCCCGGAACAGGAAAGCTTAGGTTACGCGTATTTGCGAACCCATCAGTGGGAGAAGGCTCGCGAAGCATTTGAGCAGGCGCTGAAACAGCGGCCCAGGAGCGGCCACGCTCTCTACGGGATCGCCCGGTCGTACGCGTTGGCCAACGATGTCCCGAAAACGGTCAAGGCCTACCAGGATTTCCTGGCAAGCTGGCAAAATGCGGACACGGATTTGCCGCAAGTCAAGCAGGCCCGGAGTTGGCTGGCAGCACACGCGCAGTAAGCTTGCGGCATAGCGCCGACTCGTGCCAAGTTGCAGAAATGTACGACACTATTTGTATCCGGGCGGAGGGATGAGGCTTTACAGGGTGAGGAAAAACGCCCCATCGCGGACAACCACCCCGGCGCCCAAGGCGCCACCCCTCCTTCATCAGGAGGGGAGTTGAGAAAGATCACCCCTCCTCAGATGAGGAGGGGTGACGCGCCGAGCGCCGGGGTGGTTGTACTGCGAGGACAGTTTTTCCGCAGCCGGTAAAGCCCCGCCCTTCCCTCAACCTTCTAAGCGGATCCAAGCGTGGTGAGAAACCTGATGATCCGTAGATTCCGGCGGTGTTGACGACATGAGGATCGAAAGCCTATTATCCCGAAAGATGCAGCCCATCTTTTTGAAGCGGGACCAAAGCAAAGCGGACTATGCCTTCGATGCGGAGGGACGCGGGTCCTCGCGCCTTTGGTTCTATGGAATCTGGGCCGCATTGGCGGTGGGGCTGATGTGGTACGGGCAAACCCTGGCCTTTACTGACGACGAAGGCTTCCACCTGCTCGCGGCGCAATTGATCAAGGGAGGCATGCGGCCCTACCTGGACTTCTGCTTCCCGCAAACGCCCCTCAATGCTTATTGGAATGCACTCCTGATGCAGATCTTCGGAGAAAGCTGGCGCGTCCCCCACGTTTTGGCAGCGCTTGAAACCGCCGCCGCCACCTTGCTCGCGGCGCAGTTTGTCCTCGCCCGGCTGCCGGAGCGCGCCTGGCAGGTGGCCGGCGCGATCGCCGCAACCGTAATGATTGGTTGCAATATCAATCTGGTGGAATTCGGACCTTTGGGGCAGGCATACGGCATGTCGCTGTTCACCAGCGTATGCGCCTTCCGTCTTGCCACCGCCTCAGTGGAGCGGCGCGGGTGGCGGCTGGCCGCCGCGTGCGGCGTTTTCGCGGGAGCCGCCGCGGCAGCTTCTTTGCTCACCGCCGCCGTGACGCCGGTATTAGTGATTTGGATTTGGTTGCGCTCGCGCGCTGGGGGCCGATGGAGGAAGACGGCGGCCTTCGCGGGCGGAGCGGCGATTCCCTTCCTGCCCGTACTTCGGCTAGCTATGCAATCGCCATGGGTGGTCTGGTTCAATATTGCCAAATACCAACTCTACTATCGAGTGGTTTACTGGCCCGATCCGCTGGCTCACGATTTGAATACCTTGACCGGCTGGCTCGCCGACTCGCAGTCGTTCTTGATAGGACTGCTGGCGATCTTTGGCGTCCTTTACATCGCCAAGCGCTCTGCCTGGACGCGCCAGCGCCGCGCGGAGTTTTACCTCTGCGGCTGGGTGGCATTAGGAATGACCGCAGAGTTGGCCGTGGCTCATCCTACCTTCGGACGCTACTTCTGCCTGGTGACTCCCTTTGTGGGAATTCTGGCGGTTCCGGGCCTCTACGCCATCGGCTCACGCGTGCTTCAGCCCGAGAAGCCATTCTGGCCGGTGTTGGTCCTCAGCGTCGTTTGCGGCGCGGCGCTGGCACGCGGCCTCGTTGACGACGCCAGTGCTTCGTATCGATGGAAGGATTACGAGGCCATCGCGCAGAAGCTCCAGCAAGTAACCCCGACCGGCAGGCAGGCTTTTACCGAGGAGGAAATTTATTTTCTGATGAAGCGCCGCCCACCCTCGGGAATGGAATTCGGATACTCGCATAAATTGAAGCTCCCACCGGCTGTGCTGGCGGAGTTGCACATCACCTCCGAGGAAATGCAAAAGCGGCAGTTAGCTGCGGGCGCCTTCGCCAGCGCCGCCACCTGCGACAACGATATGGTCAACGATTATGCCCTGGAAAAGACCTTTCACCAAAAGGCGGATACGCACGGCTGTTCGGTTTATTGGGATTGGGAGCCGCCCGCCCCGGAAAAGTAGTAGCTTGAATTTCTGGGCGGTTCCAAGGCTGGTCAATCCCCTGAGATTCAGCGCAACCCGGTCTATTTTATGAAGCTAAACAAAGCCAAGGTCAAATCCGTGCCGCACCTCGCAACCCTGTATCGCCGCCCTTCATGGTCCAAATCATCTATTCAGTTACCGATTGGAGCAAAGGCAGTGCGACACCCCGGTGGCGCAGTGGAAGTCACAAATTTACCGCCAAAGCAGTTCCGGTGCTTTCAGCCTGCAGCCCTCCGCCTTCTGCCCTTTGACCTACAGCAACTCCCCCCGCATCACAGTAACGGCCTGTCCGCCGAGCTTTACCCGGTCGCCCGCCAAGCGGACCCTCACCACGCCGCCGCGCGCGGAGGCCTGGTAAGCGACGAACTCCGTTTTGCCGAGGTGTTCCGCCCAGAACGGCCCGAGCACGCAGTGCGCCGAGCCGGTGACGGGGTCTTCATCCACTCCCGCGCCTGGCGCGAAGAAACGGGAGACGAAATCGAATTCCCCGCCCTCGGCGCGCGCGGTCACAATCACTCCGCGCGCCTTCGTCCGCTTCAGCAGGGTGAAGTCGGGTTTGAGATTGCGCACGGTCTGCTCCGAGTCAGCCTCCACCAAATAATCGAACTGGCTCTTGCCCACGTAGCGGGGTGTAATGCCGAGGCCGGTCGCCAATTCGTCCCAGGGTGTGGCGGGCTCCTCCGGCAGCGCGGGAAAATCAAGCTCCATCCAATCCGCCTTCCGTTCCGCGGTGAGCAACCCACTCCGCGTGTAAAAGCGCGCCTGCTCGTCCGGCCTGAGCACGCCGGTCTCCCAGAGAATGTGCGCGCTGGCCAGCGTCGCGTGCCCGCACAACTCCACCTCCACCGTAGGTGTAAACCACCGCAGGTTGAAGCCGTCCTCCTTCGGCGCCAGGAAGGCCGTCTCCGCCAGGTTCATCTCCCGCGCCACATCACGCATCCAGGCTTCGGGGCCGAGGGCGGACATAATGCAAACCGCCGCCGGATTCCCCGCAAATGGCCTGCTCGTGAACGCGTCCACCTGGTAAATTGTTTGACCCATGGCTTTGTCCTGTCACTCCTTCGTCGCAGGCTTTGAATCATCTACCCCTTGCGGGCGGCTTGTTTACCGAGTGCCGTGCAAATGCCCCGCGATGAAATCCGCCGCGGCGTGGTAGGCCGCGAGCCAGTGTTCATGCGTTAGAAAATCGTGCACCTCGTCGGGGAAAACGATCTGCTGAAACTCCACGCCTTGCTCCCGCAGCGCTTCTACGAGCTGCACCATATTCGAGAACGCCACGTTGCGGTCATCATCGCCCTGAATCAGAAGCACAGGGGAGCGCCACGTCTTGACATCCGCCAACGGCGAAGACTTAAAGGCCACCCGCGCCCAGTCCTCAAGCTTTTGGGGATTTTCCGCGTTGAGCGTGCGCGGAACCTCCAAATTCCAGTCGTGCACACCATGGAAGTCAACTCCGCAGGCGAACAGGTCGGACGCGCGCGCCAACCCCAGCGCCGTCAGGTAACCCCCGTAGGATCCTCCCCACAAGCCGATGCGGGCGGGGTCAACATCCGGACGCGAACGCAGGTACAGCCCGGCGCCACGCACGTCATTGAACTCGCTCGCGCCCGTGGCGCCGTAGTTCAGGGCTTCTCGGAATTCCATCCCGTAACCAATTCCGCTGCGATAATTCACCGACAGCACCACGTAGCCACGGCTGGCAAAATACTGGTTCAGGGCATAGGCATTGTGGTAATACTGCATATAGTGCCAGCCCAGAAGCATCTGGCGGCGCGAGCCCCCGTGGAAAAAGACCACCGCCGGATGCCGCGCACCGGCCTCAGCGTGGGGCGGGAGAAAAATCTGGCCATGGATTTTCAGGCCGTCCGCAGATGTGAAAATCACCGGCTGCGGCTCAACCAACTGCCGCGCCGGGAAATCGGCAGGGATTGCCTGCGGCGCAAGATCGCGAAGCTCGCCGCTGCCGGTCTCGATCGCGGGGCGGGCGGGCCAGCGCACATCCGAATGTAGCAGGAAGACGTGGTGCCCGTCGCTGGTCACGGCGGGGGACCACTCAATGCCTTCGCCTCCTGGCAAGCGCCGGGGTTCCGCGCCCGCTGCGGTCTCAATGAACAAGTGCCTCCGTTCGGCATCCTGCATGTTCGAGTTGAACACGATTTCTCCGCGGTTGGGCGTGAGGGCAACATCCTCCACTTCGTATTCCCCAGGGGTCATCAGGCGCGCATCGCCGCCTGTTACCGGCACCGAGTAGAGATGCGTCCAGCCGTCTCCCTCCCAGGGGAAGATCAAGCGGTCGCCGGCCGCCCAAAGCAGTTGCTGTTCCGCCTGAATCTTATGGAAGACGCTGCCCCGCCCCTCGTGGGCTTTCCACACTTCGTGGCCCGCGCCCGTGGCCACGTCCGCCACACGAACTGACCATGGCGGGCCGGCGCGCTTGGGACCGAAAACGGTTGCGTCCTTCCAGGCAGGGGAACGCAGAAAGGCAATTTGCTTTCCGTCGGGCGACCATGCAGGCTCTTCGTCTCGGTCCACACTCGGGTCGAGATAGTGCATGTCCCTCTGCAAGGTGTCGTAGACGCCAATAAAGCTGTGATCCTCACGCGCGCTCACCAGCGCCAGCTTCGACCCATCGGGTGACCAACGCAATGAGCGGGCCTTCCCTTTCGCGTGGATGAGCTGGGCAGGCCTCTCGCTACCATCAACTTTCACCCACCAAACCTGGTCCTTGAAGACATAGACCACCACGTCGCCTTGGGGCGAGACCAAGGGTGAATGTCCTTCGCCCAGCTTTCGCGGCGACCCGCCCGCAAGTGAAATCACCCATAGGTCCTGCTCCACGCCTTCCGGGCTGCTGCGCGGATTCGGCGCTTCACGCAAGTTCTCGAAGTCACCCCCGCGCGCATAAACGATGGCGCGGGAGTCGGGTGTCCACCTGAGTTCTGCGATCTCCTGTCCGTCGTCCGCCGCGTAGGAAGTCAGCACGCGAGCCTTGTATTCCGGAGGCTCCGCCACCCAGATATTCCGCACCCCGCGATCATTGAACACCCACGCAACCATCCCACCCGCCGGGGCCGCCACCAACTCGCTTGGAAATGGCGCGCTCATCACCTGTTCGAGCGTGAACGGCTTCTGCTGCGCTGCTGCCCGCGCCGCGCCGGCCAGCAGGGCGAGCAGCGGCAATATCCAATAACTCCGACGGCACGATTCCATCATGTTCTACTCTCCAGAGATATTCCGATTATACCCAACGAAATGGTTTCTCGCGCCTTCGGCGTTAGCCTGCGCTTCTAACTGCGCTTGGATGGTGCTGCCGGAAGGGCGGGGCGGAACAGGGTGCGGAAAAACCCTCCAAGGCTGTCATTCTGAGGAGCCGCAGGCGACGAAGAATCTCGCATTGCCATAAAAATACTCAGAGCGAGATTCTTCGCCGCGCTCAGAATGACAGCGAACGGGCGCAGGATGACGGCACGGGAAGACTTTTCCGCAGCTTGTAAGCCCCCCTCCTTCCAAATCGGGGGCAAGAGATTCGCGATAGCAACCCTCGATGACCGCCGATCGGCGCTCAAGGGCCGCCGGGAACGTCGCATCCGGTCTCGGGCATGCCAATGCGGCGTCGCGCGGGCTGCCGCCATGTTAGAATCCTCGGCGTTGGAAGGTCCGGGAGCATACTTTGATTCCCACAGCCTCACGCCGAACTCTGACGCTGGCCGCCGTGGTCGGTCTCGTAGCCATCATGGAAGCGGCAATGGTGCTCTCAGTGCGCCAGGAGTCACAGACCTCCGACGAGGCCTACAACTTGTTGGCAGGTTACCGCCACTTGACGGCGGGCGACTTCTCAATCTGTCCCGGATATCCTCCCTTATCCAAGGAGGTGAGCGCTTTACCCCTGCTGGTCCTCCGCCCACGCGTTCCGCCGATGACAGACGCAGAAGCCTCTGACTTCCGCAGCGGCCGCATCTTCCTTTATGCGAATCGGGCCGACCCACTGCTTTTCGCCGCGCGCGTCGCCATGACCGTGTTTCCCCTGCTGCTGGCCGTCATGGTGTTTCTGGCAACATGGGAAATGTTCGGCGCCGGTCCGGCGTTTACCGCCCTGGCGTTGATCGTATTTGAGCCAAACATTCTAGCCCATGGCCCGCTGGTGACCAATGACGTGGCGCTTGCCTGTTGCCTTTTCGCGGCAGTGTATGCCTTCTGGCGTTACGTGGTGAAACCCAACGCGTGGCGTTTGGCCGCTTGCGGGATTGCGGGCGGCTTGACCCTGGCGGCCAAGCACTCCGGCCTCATTCTCTTTCCCATTTTATTTCTGCTGGCGCTGGCAGAATGGGTGATGAACACGGAGGGCCGCCGGCGGAGTGACCCTCCCCAAGATCATCTAATCCTAAAGCGCCGACTCGCCGTGCGCCTGCTTCTGGCGCTCATCGTCACGGCGGCCATTGCCGTCGCTGTGCTCTGGGGCTTTTACGGCTTCCGCTATAGCGCGAAACCGGGCTTCGGGCCGCCCTCACCGACTTTGGCTTCCTCGTTGGGGGCAGCGCGGAGCCGGGGCACGGCCGCAGCTATCGCGGTGGCGGCGCGAGCGCACCTGCTGCCGGAGGCTTTTCTGGAGGGGTTAGCGTTCTTCCGTACCACCGACTCGCGGCCCGCTTACCTTCTCGGCAGGCTCTATGCGCGCGGAGTGTGGTTCTATTTCCCCGTGGCGTTGGTAATCAAATCCACCCTGGGGTTTCTCCTCCTGCTCGCTCTGGCGCCCTTGGCGCGACTGCTGCGCGCTCGCGAGCGACGCCGCGAAACCTTATGGATGATGATTCCTGCCACCGTCTTTCTCGCCGCAAGCATGACCTCAAATCTTAATATTGGGTTGCGACATATTCTTCCCATCTATCCGTTCCTGAGCGTATTGGCGGCAGCGGGCGCCTGGAACCTCGGGATAAAGCGCCGGGCATGGGGAATCATCGTGGGAGGCCTCGTGCTGATCCACGCGGCCTCCTCGCTGCGAGCCTTCCCCAACTACCTGTCCTATTCCAACGAACTGTGGGGAGGTCCTTCAGAAACTTACCGCGTGCTCACGGATTCGAATGTGGATTGGGGCCAGGGCCTCCCGGCCGTGAAGCGCTACCTCGAAACCCATGCCGCCACACCGTGCTGGCTTGCCTATTTCGGCACCGTGGATCCCGCTTATTATGATCTTCCCTGCACGCTCCTCACGGTGTCCTCAGCCGTGATCTGGGAACGTCCGCTCGGTGAAATCCCGCCCGTTATACAGGGTACGGTGCTGGTGAGCGCAACGGAGATGTCTGGCCAAAGCTGGGGGCCCGGGGAACTCAACCCCTACGAACAGTTCCGCTCCGCGCCCCCGATTGATTGCCTGGCGGGGTCGATACTGGTTTATCGGGGAAGCTTTCCGGTTCCCCTTGCTTCTGCGCTAAGCCGGCTTTGGAAAGTGGTGGCGCTGTCGAACCAGGGGGATATTGGTGCGGCCCTTGCCGAGGCGCGGACGGCAGAGTCGCTCGCCCCACAGTCTGTGGACGTGCAATTCGTTTTGGGGCGCGTGCTCAAGGCCGCAGGGAACACCGAGGAATCGCGGCAGGCCTTTGCGAATGCCCTGCACCTCGCCCGAACCATACACCCCGAGTTTCAGGCCTACTGGATCCCGATCATTGAGGGGGAGTTGGGGCAACCGTAAGAATACCGGTCACACCGGCGGAGCTGACGCAAAAGGATGACATAGAGCAGAGGGCATTCGCCAAAAGCCGCATCACGGAACTTTTGTAACCTGCGCCGACGCAGCAGGAGCGGGAATGAGACGTTGCAGAGTTTGCTCGACTTCCGCGGGTTTGAACCCAAAAGGTCCGGGCTTGCTCTTGTAAGCGACGCGCCCCTCACGGTCGATCACGTAGAGCCGGTCCGGCCATGCGGTGTAAGCCCCTTCGGTGGTGTTTTCGAGATCGTCGATGACGGCGGGGATCCGCAACGCCAGCTTGGTGGCGCAAGCTCCCTCTACCGCGCAACGTTCGGCAAGAGTCGTGGGGCTCGAAACCGAAATCTTTTCCTTCTGGTTGTCCTCATCCTGCCAGGCATCCACGGGGTGGGCTTCCAGAATATAGACTACATAGAAGACAGCTTGGTCCTTGTACCGGTCGTAGAGTTGGTTGAGCCTGGGAACCTCCCGGCGAAAAGGCGGTCAGGTATAGCTCCCGAAAACCAGCACCACCGGTTTTTGCCCACGGAAGGCAGCAAGTGAAACAGTGGACAGCTTGTCGGCGGCAGGCAGGTCAAAACCAGGAGCCGGATCGCCTACCTTCAGCCTCCCGGCCCTTGCCAGAAACCAGAGCTGCTTGAAGGGAACGAGCATCATAAAGGGGTCGGGTACGTGGCGCATCACTTCACCGAACAAAATGGGCCGATGCATGACGGCCACGAGGCCGGCCGCAAGCGCCAGGTAAACGACGGCAAAGGCCGCAGCGAATTTGCGGAATTTACGCATGGAAAACTGTTCTTCGATCGAGCCCTGAAACCAGTATACCGCCTGTGCGGGGAAATTTAAACGCCTACAGGTTGAGCGGCGCGAGCAACTCCTCAACGTTGCCTTCATCCACGAGCAGGTTCAACTCATCGCCGCGCAGGCAATCGATCTCGTCAAAGGCGCGAAACAAGCGCATTTTGGCGACAGCGTACATTTCATTGGAATCAAGATCGCGGCCGTGCGCCTGCCGCCAGGCCTCTTGCCCGCGCGCAGAAATAAACACACGAAGGATAAAGGGCGGCCTTTGATCGGGCGTAACAACAAAAATGTAATCGCTGCCCGCGCCCTGCCCCTCCGGGCGGTTTACACGCCGGCTGCTCGCGAAGAAGTACTGATACGCCGTACCGGTTTCCGCCGCGTAAAGCTTGTAACGACGCGCCATAAATCACCCGCTACTCCCCACGGAACGGTAGGCAGTAAGCAGTAGACAGTAGGCACAAAGCAGATTTCACAGATCTTCAGCGCGTTCCTTCTGTTCATCCAGCATTGTGTCCCGCTGTATTCACTGCCTGCTGCCTACCTGCCACTCTTGGGTCCCCGCAAAAAAGTGGCTTGGTGCGATCCCAGCACAATGAGTGTGACATGACCGGGATACGGCACGGGCTTGCTCAAATCGAATTTGTAACGCGGCTGCAAGACATTCTGGACTACATAGTCCACCAGCCAGCTTGGCACCGTCATGCTTCCCACCACTACGCTTTCAATCTGCACCCGGACACCAGAATCTTCGGATTGGACTTTGGCCGTCACCGTCACGTGTTGTGTCCCCTTGAACATGGCCGCCAGGACCTTCGGTCCCCAATCATTGGGATTGGGGTAGGAGCGGCTCAGCGCATCGAAGTCCACATCCGCAGAGACCGTCGCGTGCTCGGGCTGGATACCCAGCGAAGGATTGCGGACCCCCAGGGGAAGAGTTTCGTCGGAATGAACTTTCAGATAGGAGTTCGCTTCGTACTCAGTAATGATTAATGCCGGGTAGGAGGCGGAGGGCTGCGTATCTGTGCTTTCCAGGATTTGCAACTTCGCTTCCAGGGACTTGGACGCCGCTAGAGTTGCTTGGTCAAAGGCGGCGCTTCTGCCTTCCAGGCCGACGCCGAGGACGACGAGGAACGCGGCCAGCGCGGCTGGCGCAAGGCCGGGGGCAATGGGCCGCGTGTTGCGGCCCGGCATCGGGCGGGCGCTAGCGAAGTTTGCTCTGGCGCTTAATTTCAAAGTGTTCTCCCATACTGGGGTGTAAGCTTGCGGAATTTCGTCAAATGGTTTTCGTGGAGGCGCCCTTCAGGGCGGCAGATATTCCTGCTCACCTTCCGCTTACTGCCCCCTGCCTACTGCCTACCGCTTCCCCAAGGTGCCCGGCTGAGGATGGCCTCTAAGAAATGCCTGGCTCCCGCTTTCCGCCTGCTGCTTACTGGCTACTTCCTACTGCCTTCCGCCTCCCCGACCCGCTCCCACACTCGCGACCCCTTCCTGTGGGTTAACCACAAGATGGTCAATCGCCCCGCCCAGGCGAACCTCCGGGAAGGCTGCTGAGGGTTGGGGAGTATCATCGCGCGCCAGCCAGTGGCGGCGAAGACGCCGCAAGTCAGCGCGCACGTTCAGGTTCAGCGGTCCGGCCCAGTCGTAGGCGCCGGCGAATTGCAAACTTGCTCCGCTCAGGTCGAGCGCCGCGGTCTTCAGAATGAAGCGGCGATCGCGAATCTCCATCATCATCACGGCCGGGGGGGCCGTCACCGGGACGCGGGCGGGATCGAGTTTCCCCCAATGCGCCAGCTGCGCTAAGGTTCCGAGGGGATCGAAATCCCCGAAGGAAATATCCCTTACCCGCCACTCCATCTGCCCGGTCAGGTTTTCCGCCAGTTCATCGCGCGCCAAGCCATGAGTCTGAAAGTTCCCGGTGGCGTTCAAGAGCCCGCGCAGGTCGCGCACCGGGCCGGGGAGGCGCGCCGTCAAGGACTGCACGGAGGCGCCCGCGAGCGAAGCGTGGGCGGAAAACCGGGGAGGCGCGGTGGTGAAATCCGCTGCGCCTTCCGCCTCTCCACGGCCGCCACCGGCACGGAACTTGGCCGTCTTCATCCGGATGGTGCGGCCCGCGACCTCAAAGGTTCCCTGAAAATCCTTCAACGTCACGCCACGATAGCTCAAGGCCGGGGTGGCAAATCGCCCTTCGGCATTCAGGCTGCCAAATATTTGCGAGGCCGCTTCGCGCCGCGCCGCGAAGGAAGACATGCCCGGCAGGCGTTCCAGCAGTGGCACCGGCCGGCGCAGGCCCAGCGCATCGAACCAGAGCGCGCCCTGTTCCAGCCTTAAACTATTCGCCTCCAAGTCAAACTTCCAGGGATTGATGCGCGCACCATGATGCTCCAGCTTGGCATTGAAAACACTTGTCCCCAGGACCGCGACCACGGGATCCGCGGTGATTTGATCACCGTTGATTTGCAAGCTCGCGCGAGGAAGGTTGAGCGGTTCCGTCAGCCCCGGGATTAACAAACGTGCAGCCCGGATTTCCGCCCGCGCCGTGAGAACCGGACGCGTTACCGGCCACGCCGAACCGGCCAGAAGAATAGAGGCGGTGGCGGAGCCCGTTGCATCAATCTCTTGAAAAGCGTGAATGCCCAGCCCGCGCCCGAAAGCAACAGCATCGTGCAACGGGACACCTTTCGCGGCGAGCTGCACTTCATACCGAGGTCCAGGTTTTGAACGATCGATCGCGCCCTGCGCCGCCAGGGTAACGCGGGGAGCCAGGGTGATTTGTACCGGCGCCAGCAGTGCCCCGCGATTGTTGATACGCACGGCGATCTCGGAAAGAGGGAACGATCCGGAAGGCGTCTCCAGGCTGACCTGCCGCGCGCCGATAAAACCACCATACCGGCGCTCCTTCCAGGGTCCCTGAACGGTCAGCATCGCATCGATCCTGCCCTTCAAGTTCCAGGAACTGGAGTTCGGCCACAAGCGGCGAACGACCGCCATCACATCCTCCAGGCGCGAGCGCTCCAGCGACATCACCACGTCCAGTTGCGGGGCGGACTTGATCCCTTCCACCGAACCGGAAAGGTGCAAATATGAATCCGCGAAAGAGGCCTCCAGGCTTTCAACCAGCACACCCTCGCGTTCCCGCACAACCCGGCCGCGAAAGTGGAAAGTCCACGGCATGGGATCGGACGGCGGGAGTTCCTCCCATCGATGGAGTTGGGTAAGATGAGTTTCGCCTTCCACGGTAAGATCGGGCAAAGATCCGGTCAGGTGAACGTCGGTGTCCATCACGCCATAAACTTGGGGATTTTTCCCCGTGACGACAGGAATCCAATCATAAAGCAAGGCGCCCCGTGCGCGCAGCCGGGCATCGATGGGGCCGCGCAAATCAGCTCCCGGCGTCCAGGCGCCGTTGGCCTCGACCGGCCCGGGAGTGGGAAGAGTGAGATCCGAGCGCACCGGGCTGGCGATGATTTGGAACTGCACGCGCCGCGCAGCGGGATTAACTTGCAAGCGCGCCTCGACGTCCGTCAGGGCAAAGGGCTTTTTATTGGGGCCGACTTGAAAGTTGATGCGGGCGTCATCCACATTCAGATCCAGTTGCTCCGCCGCCACAGAAGGTACGGCGCCTGCCGCCGCTCCGATGGGCGCGGTCACACCACTTTGCAGCAACAGCTTTTCCACGTTCCACTCCCCGCGGGAGTTCAACACAATGTTAAAGCTGGGATGGTCCAGGTGGAGGCGGGCAAAATCCATGCGCGAGCGCCAAAGGCTGTGCCAGCGAAGATCGCAATCAATGTGATCAACGCGGGCAAAAGGCTCCGAGCCGAAATCCGGATCCTCGGCCACTTCCGCGTTTTCCAGGGAGAATCCGGGGCGCGGCACCAAATGGAATGACAAGGCCCCAAACTTCACCGGCCGGTGCAACGCTTGCTCCAGCCCTGCCTGGAGTCGGCGGCGATAGCGTTCGGCGCTGAAGTAGGAAGGAACGATCCACGCCGCCAATCCCAAAAGAAAAAGGGCGATCGTAATATTGCGAGCGCGTCGGCGGTTGCGGGAAGGCATCAGCGTACAAAGCTAAAGGTGCGCCGCCAGCGGGTCTTGGTCGGGAAGTGGATAATCAGGTCCACGATTTGCGAGATGCGGTCGCTGAGAGCATTATGAAGGTACTCATCATGAGCCGTCTCAAAAGACCAGTAGATCAACACGGGTCGGCCAATAATCACGCTGCGCGAAACGAAACCCCAAAAGCGGCTGTCCCAGCTCTGCTCACGGTTGTCCCCCATCACGAAAAATTTTCCCGGCGGCACAATGAGTTCACCATTCTTAACCGCGCTGGCGATTTCCGCTTCCCACGAGGATGTGGCTCCAGGCAAATACTCGCTATCGGCTGGGGGGAAATCGTCGCCGGGGCGAAGCTCGTCGGCATAGGCGGGTTCATGGCGAACGAACGGCTCATTCTGCGGCTGCCCATTTACAAAAACCTGCCGGTGAAAAATCCGAATACGGTCACCGGAAATACCAATCACGCGCTTGACAAAGTGCTCGCCGGGTTCTGTCTGCTCGTCGGTAGGTGCGAATTTGAAAACCACCACGTCGCCCCGGCGGGGATCCCGGTTAGGCAGCAGATGCTCCCATACTCCACCCTGGGGGGCGAATATGAATTTGTTCACCAGCAAGTGGTCGCCGATCAGGAGTGTATTCTCCATCGAGCCGGTGGGTATCTTGAACGCCTGGAGGACGAACGTAGTGCCGAAGACGGCGAGGATTACGGTGACGACCAGGGACTCAAAGGTGTCGCGCGTTGACGACTTGGGGGAAATTTCATCCATGCGTTTCCGTCTTTCTCCCTAGCTTTTCCAGAATGAGCCGGGCCGCTTCCTGCTCCGCAACTTTCTTGCTGCCGCCCCGCCCACGGGCGATAAGATTGTCGCCTGCCAAGGCCTCCACCGTAAAGGTTTTTTGATGCTCAGGGCCGGATTGCTCAACCACCCGGTATTCGGCAGGAAGTGTTCTCTCCGCTTGTAAATGCTCCTGAAGGGCCGATTTATAATCGATCGAGAACAGTTCGCGGGCCGCCGCGCCCAGGTCCTGGGGAACGATGAAGCAGGCAATGAATTCGCGCGCCGCCTCGATACCCCCATCACAATAAAGCGCCGCGACTACCGCTTCCAGCGCATTCACCAGCAGCGCGGGTTTGTCGCGCCCGCCGGTTTTCTCCTCCCCGCGCCCCAGGCGCAAGTACTGGCCCAGATTCAAGCCATTGGCCACGGAGTACAGGTGAGGCGCCGCCACCAGATGGGCGCGCGCGCGCGTCAGCTTGCCTTCCGCCCAGTCCGGAAAGGCATCCACCAGCATCACGCTGACCACAAACGTCAGCACGGCATCGCCCAGAAACTCCATTTGCTCATTGTCCCGGGGCCGATCGGCCGACTCTTGCGCAAACGAGGAATGCGAAAGAGCTTCCAACAGGAATTGAGGGTTACGAAATTGATAGCCGATGGTACTCTGAAATTGGTCGGGGTTGTTTTCCACCATGCTCTTCGGGCGCCGACTCCTCTCGTCGCAGGCGAGGCCAAACGCCAGGTCCGTCCGGCAGATCAAACGGGGCAGCGCCGCTGACAAGGAAACTTAACTTCCGTCATTCCTCCACCCCTGGTGGGGTGTCCCGCAAAGCTAACAACCCTCCGCTTGTCACCCCGCTGGGAGCAACCGTCGCGGAAGGGGGGCTAAAGAATATGCGAAAAATCCCCACAGATCTGTCATCCTGAGCATTGACAGCCTTGCGGCTGCCCAGGATGGGCAGAAACTCGGGCCGAGGAAGGGTAGCGCGGACCTGGTTTTTAGGTCCGCGGCTTTTCCTTGTCCATCGGGGACGTGTCGCGAACCCAAAAAACAGGTCCGCGCTACGCCTGCTGAATTCCAAGGACTTACGCGTCCAGTTCCTGCAGAGTCCTTCGCTGTCACCCTGAGCGCAGCGAAGGTTCTCGCTCTGAGTATTTTCAAAGCAATGCGCGATTTTTCCTCGCCGCCGCTCCTTTGCCGAAACTCGACGCGTAAGTCTTTTCGATTCACCGTTGCTCAAACTGTCATTCTGAGCCCCCGCTTGCGGCGAAGAACCCCCGTAGTTTGCCCGGTTCATGAAACCCAGCAGACTGGCGGGGTCCTTCGCTTCTGCTCAGCATGATAGGTTGGGTGATGGGTTCTTCCATTCAAGTTTCCGCCTATCATGGGCAGCCGCACGGCCGTCAATGCTCAGAATGACAGCGCTTTCGAATTTTTCCGCAGGCTCTAAAGCCCCGCCCTTCCAAGTCCTGGGTGAGAAATCTCGCCTAGGGCTTGGCGGGAGCTGCGGGCTGAGCCTTCACCTTTTTCAAATTCTCGATTTGCTGTTGGGCGTATTGTTTTACCGCACCCTGGCCCATCTCGTTGGCTTTGGTGAAAGCCGCGATGGCGTCGTCTATCTTGCCATCCAACCGGTAGGCTTCACCCAGCCGATAGTAGTCGGTGGGATCGGGGTGATCCGTGCCGGCAACAGCCAGCCCGTATTCCTTTTCCGCCTTCACCAGTTCCTCCTTATCCAACCCCATCAGGCCGAGTTGCGCGCGATCCAAATGAATCATCCCCAGGTCCGCGTGGATGCTGGAAAGGTAACCGGATTTGCGGTGGGCAAAATCCGCGTCCGACTCCTCTGCCTGCTTCTTAAGGCTGTCAACAGCAGTGAGGGCGTCCTGACAATAACCATCAGCTTTGGTGAGTTGTTTTTCCTCATCCGCCTGGTGCAGGTTGACGAACTGCGGCGTGGGAATGGCGTAAGCCACGATCATCAGACTCATCAGGTTGTCCTTCTTTAGATCCAGGCTCTTTTCGCCATACTCCACAATCTTGGCGGCGTCGCCCTTCGTCTGGTAAGCATTTGCTTCAAAAGCATAGACGTAACTGAGAACGCTGCTATTCGGATGCTTCTGCACAAAGGCTTCCGTCAGGGCGATGGCTTTGTCCGGGTCCAGCTCCGATTGCAACGCTTTGAATTCAGCGCTCTCATCGGGCGCCAGAACCACCGCGCCGCTGGACATGGCCGCCGCTTTGGCGGCAGCCTCCCTTTCCTTCGGCCCGGCGGCGGTGACGGCTTGAATAATCTGATCTGTCGCTTTTGCCTTGCGCAAGCTCTTCTCGATATCGGCATCCATTTCAAATGCCACGCCGCGCGCGGAGAGGTCTTTCAGGAGCTGATCCGCCCCCTGTTTCTTAAGTTCGGCGATGACTTGCTTCTCGTCCATCGGAGCCTGCGCTACCGTCGGCCCCATCGTCGGGCCACCCTGCGCCTGAGCAAAAAGGGCGCTCGAGAGAAGCAGCGCCGGCCCCAGTAAGATTACGGATTTAATTCTCATGTTCTTTCTCGCTCTCCTAAATAGGTTCCGAACATTCGGGTTCACGTGTTGAGCGTACAAGAATAAGGATGCAGCTGTCAATCAAGCGGGCCAACCGGGCAGGGGTGTCATTTGGAAGTGGCTCGGGCGTCCCGCCCGTGAACGGTCACGTCCAAGATGGCCGTGCCACATCAAATGACACCACTACCGGCCAACCCTAATTGCCATATTACCGCGGTGGATCAGATGCGAAGTAGCATGTAGCCCCCGCGCATAGCGATATAACGTGGTCGTCGGAACAGCCGTTCCGGCTGCTATTTGGGGAATGCATCGCTTGCGCCGGGCGAGAGGGATGTAGGGGCTCTCGTCTTTCCGGCCATATTCACAACGTAACTTCCCGATTCTTCTTTGGGAAAACGGCGAATTTGCGGGCTTTCACGCCGACTCTGAAGGCTTCACGATGAACGACCGTCCGCGCCAGGCAGGGCTCGACTCGGAATGTTGCCTCCGCCCGGTCATTTTGCCAAGGGCGCGAGCGCCTCTTCGGGAGTGGGAACAGACCCCTGGAGAATCTCCAGAAATGCCTTGGCGGGCATCGACATCGGACTTCCCCGCCGGTACACCAGTCCCAGGACGCGGTAAAGCTTGTGCCCTTTCAAAGGAACCAGCCTGAGTGTTCCAGCGGCCACTTCGGTCTGCGCAAAAGCCTCCGGAAGCAATGCGATCCCGATTCCCGCGGAAACATATTTCTTGATAATCTCGACACTCGCCAATTCCATCGAGACCTGCAAGGTCTTTTTGTAGGGACGCAGGAGGGCCTCGATCATCTTGCGAGTCCTCCCCGTTTTGGGCAGGAGCATTGGGTAGAAGGAGATATCCTCGGGCGTGATTTCATTCTTTTCATTCTAGGGGTGATCGGAAGGCAACAACACCTTGAGCTCCGCCGGGAAAATCGGGAGGATCTCCAGACCTTTTACGATGCGGGGCAAGGAAACAACTCCCATCTCCAGGTTTCCTTCTTGAATTTTCTCCAAGATTTTGTGGCTGAAGTTTCTTTAGATGTTCGCCTGCACGAGCGGATAGAGCCGCCGAAAGCCGGCCAA
The DNA here is from genome assembly GCA_049519635.1 of Terriglobia bacterium. Classification (GTDB taxonomy): domain Bacteria; phylum Acidobacteriota; class Terriglobia; order UBA7540; family UBA7540; genus Bog-366. Next base: position 18,934 of record JBEKQO010000071.1, read on the forward strand.
CGCATGGAGTAAGACGTATAGGCAGGCGGCGTCATTGGCCCCTATGCGCAGGCTCCCCCGAGGATTCTCCTGGATCTGTCCGATGGCTTCCAAGGCCTCGGTGCGGAGGGCCAGCAATTCTTCCGCATACCGGCGAAGCGTGATGCCGGCCTGGGTGAGCCTGACCGCTTTGAAATCGCGGTCGAAAAGCTTTCCCCCGAATTCCCTCTCCAGCCGATGGATCTGATGGCTCAGCGTAGGCTGAGTGCGATAGAGAATGGAAGCAGCGTGGGAGAAGTTCCTCACTTTGGCGACCTCCAGGAAGCCTTCGAGGTAGTCAAAGCTCATACGATGTCGCACCCGTGTTTGTTTCGCCATGCCCATGACTCCGTTTAGTTCGAGGAGTGAGCTGCGATTTCCGCTGCAAGCCCGGACTGTGTTGCGGCATTTTGCTGCGCCTGATCCGCCTCTCAGGAATGGTAGCCCACCAGATGCTTGGCCTTCGGGTAGGGGGCGGGGTATTGCTTGGAGTTGTTGACCGCGTGCACCGGGTAATAGCTGGCCAACTCCTCTTCCGTGTTGGATTTCTCACGGAGTCGCCTGGCTTGGTCCGCATAGCAGGCCCAATCCGCTAGTGATCTTCCGACGTTCCGGGGGTCTTCAAGGCGGACTTCAATTCCCGGCTGTTCCGGATGGATTGCAGCGCGGGTTAGCCCCACGTGGCGCTTCCAGCCCGTACGGCCACGATCACCGACCTGTGCCAAATCGTTTCGGAAAAGGCAGAGTCCCCCCTTGGAAATTCCCCCCTGGGTCCTGTCCAGGCCTATCGCCCAACGAGGGCAGCCTCATTTGCGACCCTTGCCTCATTCCTCAGCCGTAGCGAGGAACGCCATTCATGTTTTGCGTCACGAGACTGAAGTCCGTACCTGCCCACAGTTTATGCTTTGCTTCGTAAAAAAGCCATAAGGAGCGGGTATGGATTTTAGGCATGACCAAAGGTTTTTGTTTGAGCGGCAATAAACATCCTTAATGGATATTGAAACCCTCAAAAACCTCGCGAAGCATGCAAAATAGCACTCCGGGAGATCCCCTGTCGGGCTAACGACCCTTCCCCCTACGCCGGTAGTGGTGCCGTTTCGTTTTTTGTAGCGGCAGTCCATGACTGCCGGCTTTTTGCTTCAACAAATTCCTGCGCACATAGAGCGCCGCTCCAGCAAACTGTACCACTCCCCATATGCCGTTTCGCCGGTCTCGCTAAAAAAGAATCGAATAGCGCAGAGGCAAGCCTCTCAAGGTATACTTTCAAATCCCTGCACGCGAAAAAGCGGAGTATTGCGCGGGCCTCGCTTGCACCTATCGCACCTCAGGGGAAAGGGCAAAAAGAAGGTACGGCTATGCGTTACAGTTTAGCGATGGTGGTGTTGTTGTGCGCCGCCTGCTTGGAAGCGGGCGGTGATGCCTTGATGCGCAAGGGGCTTCACAGCCCGACTCCCGCGCGGGCCGCTCTGTTTTTCGTACTCGGCGGCCTGGTCCTCACCGGTTATGGATACGCGGTCAACGCTCCGCCTTGGGAATTCGGGCGGCTTCTGGGCGTATACGTGGCCTATTTCTTCGTGGTGGCGCAATTGATCTCCTGGCTCGTATTCGGTCAAAAACCTACTCCGATGATCCTGTTAGGGGGAGCCTTCATCGTCGTCGGCGGATGCGTTGTGTCTCTGGCGAAATGAGCGGGGCACGTCCTCGATTCTCGAGGGAGAGGAAACTGAACATTGCCCGGCGAAACCAGGTCAGGATGTACCTTGCCTTCGCCCCCTTCCCTGCCCCCGGCGTTGCCATTATCTCGCCCCATGAAGGGGCAACCTTCCAGAAACCCCAATCCCTTTATGATTCTCACGGCCATCGAGGCGGCGGCTTTCCCTCCCCTCGTTCTCCGCGCATAAGCGGGGGCTTCCTATAAGAACATTAAGCTGAATTTTTATATATTCCTTATGAGGAACTTATGCTTTCCTCATACTTGATGTGATAGGCTGAAAATGAGATGGGTGAGATACCCCTTTTGCAGTGCGCCGCCCCTTCCCATGCAGGCGGGCCTCTAATCCCGGCAGGGTTTTGGGCTTCCTGGCGTAAGGAGGATCGCAACCGTGGATTTCACGATTCTGGTCGTGGACGACGATGTGCAAATTCGCCGCGTCCTGCACGCCACGCTTAGCGCGGCGAGGTACGCGGTCGACACGGCCTCCGGCGCCGAGGAGGCCCTGGAGATGATGAAGGATCGAAAGTACCATTTGGTCCTTCTCGACTTGAGCATGCCCGGGGTGGATGGACTTGAACTGTGCCGTACTGTCCGTTCCACCTCCGGAGCAGAAATTATTATCATCAGTGTAAGAAGCGTTGAGAAAGATATCATTGCGGGCCTCGATGCGGGCGCGGATGATTATGTCACGAAACCCTTTCGCATGCCGGAACTGCTCGCGAGGATTCGCTCGGCGCTCCGTAGGAATGTTGCTTTGCTGGAGTCGGCCCCCCAAAAACTTACCCTGGAAGCAGTGGAAATTGACTTTCGGGACCGGCGCGTAACCGTCGAGGGAAGAGACGTGCGCCTCACGCCCAAGGAATTTGAAGTCCTGCAGTATCTTGCCAACCATCCCGACAAACCCATTCCCCACCGGGAAATCCTGAGCGCAGTGTGGGGACCCGAGCACAGCGAACATTTCGAGTACCTCCGCGCCTTCGTCAAACAACTCCGTAAGAAACTTGAGCCCGAACCCGCCCGGCCCAAATATCTGATTACCGAACCTTGGGTCGGCTATAGGCTGCGATTGAGCTGATTTCGGAACGGCCCCCCCCCCGGGAAGATTCAGCATAAAGAGGTCATAGCGAAACTGGCGCACCACCTTGTCGCAGGCGGCTTGCCGATACGAAAAATTCACGACCGCGGGCCGGTTTTATACTTGGCAAGCAGGTCGTTCATTGGCGCGTTCGCCCATCCCCAAAATTCGCCTTCCGCCAGGTCCGGCGATGCCAGATCTTACGCAAGCGGAGCGGCCAGTCCTCCCTGTGTCCCCGCAAAGCACGGTATGGTACGCCTGCCGCTCGGAGAGGACATTCGGGTCTTGACCGTCCCGCTTAAATAGGCTACAATGTTGAGATGGATGGGGGTGCCGCGTGTCTTTCCCCGGTCTCCCGCAGGAGCAAGAGCCTTTTCCGCCCAGGCGCAAAGTCGCGGAGGGCGCAAAGAGAACATCGGAGTTGTTACCGCCGAGTCGTTGCGCCTTGGCGTCCGGGCGTGAGATTTCTTATTTTTTCACAGTTTCTACCCCCTGCTCTTCTCCCCTCGACCTTTATCCCCCAGGCCTCGCCCGGTGAGCTGGAAAGGGGGCATGCCGGGCGCCGGGGAATCGGGCGGGGTCCGCGGCGGTCCACCCGGTGGCCTGGACAGCCTTGCTGGATGCCTACGCGCGACCGGCCGGCCATGTGCAGAATGATCGGAATGCTTGCAGTCGTGATATCGAAAATGAAGGTCCACCCGGCTATGTTGATGAAAAAATTGAAGAGTAGGTTTTGGGTATCAGGCGCCAAGTGTTAGCCCGGGTTTCTCTCCACCGGTCTGGAAGGGCGGGCTTTAGCTTCGCCCTTCCAGCAGCCTCCCAAAATGGTCCTTCTTTTGTGAGAAATTCGGGCTAGCCGCAAAACCGGACAAGTGCTGGGGATCCTCAACGCCCAATATAGCGCAAGGACTTCCTCAATGGGGTTCGGGTCCTCGAAGGTGACTTCCCGGGAGTCAAGGGGCGCACTTCTACGGGCAGGGCGTTATACGACCAAGTGAAGAGGACCGCAGATCCAAACATCCCAGAACCCCGTATCTCGGGAGTTTGAATGCGTGAGGCACTTCTACGGTTCGGTAAAATTAACCGGCCAACCCTTGCCGCACCGCTAAGTGGTTGAAAATCGGCGGGTTGGCCGGTTAATTCGGCCATAACCGGTCCAATCTGTGCACGCACCTGCAAACGTCACATTCTGCTGAGGTTAACTCGAAGCGGGCATCATGATTGGCCGGTTATGGCGAAAAACCGTCAAAGTGGATTGGCATCCGTCGGGTGCGATTCACGACGACGGCAGGATTGGTGAATGAGTTGGTGGAAGTCAGCTCACCCCGGGTCACGTTCCATGGCGGTAGTGTTCGTGAATCTTCGGCACCACAGCCTCAAGCTTCTTGTGGGACTCCTCAAGCAAATTAAGAATGGCTGCGGGCTGGTCGGTCTCATCTAAGAAATCCTTTAGCGGCTTTCGGCGAAACAGAAAAACACCTTTCCGATTCTCAGAATCCTCCACCTGGAGGCCTTATCGAAGCGCGGAGTTGTGCGCATTTCAGCACTACTCTGACCCCCTTTCTCCTAAGGCTTTAAGCCGCATCCCCTATTCGCCTTGACATGCTGGAAGTGCGCCGCACGGCCATCCCGACCTTTGCGGAATGCCCTTACGGGCTGAGCACATTTTGGATTCACACAGCAGTAAGCTTCGCCGATCCCGGATAAGGCATCCTCAATCGAGATCACCCTTTCCTCGGTACCGACTGTAGCCTTGCACTGAGTACCCTGTGCCACCATAGGGACCCTCCTTCCGTTTACGCCACTCTTTCTGCCATTTGTTCTTCGCTCTCACATAATGCCACAAGCCGGTAGCGTGGAGTCGTGCGAATTTCAGCACTACTCCGCGGCCTTTCGATTGATGACCAATCCGTCATTCAAACGGCGCAGAGTTGGGCATAGTTTGCCCAACGCTGCGGTTCGTATAGTGGTAATAGCATGTTTAAGATGTTGTGAAAAGATGAAAGCCGCAGAGTAGTTCCAAAAGACGGAACAACTCTGCGCTACCCGCTGCTACGCCTCTTTACGAACGAGCTGAAACACTATTTGAGCAGGTCTTTACACGATCATCGAAGAGAATCTGCCGGTCCCGTTTCAGGCGGGATTTCTCGAAGGCGCGCTCAAGCCGTGAAGAGGATTTGCACAGGCTCAAGGCGGCAGCTCGAACCTCTCACGATCGTGGGCGTTTCCCGCCAGCGGTCTCCTTTCTGATAAACGACTTGAGGCATTCAGTCTGATCCTCTTTTGGGAGGTCGAAGAAGCCCACTTTGTCTAGGTCAAGAGGGCCACCGTCGCGGACCTCTATCCACTTGCGGGACCCATGTTTGAATTCGGTCAACCAAAGCTCCGAGGGCTCGGAGAAGCCTATTCCGACCCAGAAGAATCTCCGCCCTATATGGAAATGGCAACCCACAGCGCCAACCCAGGCCGATCTTCTGAGTTTCCTTAAATCGAGCTCGCCCAGCGCGTGCTCCAACATCGCCCTGAAGTTGGAAATGGCTTGAATTCCCGGAACGAACTCCTTTCCCACATGGTCCATGGTTAATCCCCTCCCCCTCATGAATCCCAGGAATTGTTGGCAAAGATATTTGCTGGTTTTCTCTTTTAGTCCTTTATCGGCTTCGGACAGCCAATCTGCCACCTTATACCAATAAACAGCGAAATCCGGTTTGTCTCGGGGACGAAGGCGCGAGTCAAAGCGGGTCAGGAGTACCAAACGAGTGCGATCGCGATCGTAGACGCTGTCTTTAAGTATCTTCCTGTAATTTCGGATCTGTCCAGGACGGACCGGGGCATCCACCTTCACTTCCACGATAACCATCTCGCGGGACGAGGTTATTTCTATGTCCGGCTGCCCATCCGGAGTCCTCACTTGAGTGCTGACCCTTACAACCCTGCACGCATCCTCATCCAGTCGGAGCCAGCCTCCAGTGAGCTTTTTGAGAAAATTCGCAGCAGCCTTCGACTCATTCATTAGCAGGTGGCGAAGTAGATGCGCGAAGGCTTTGGTGGTGAAGTTTTCATCCTGCTGATGGGCATATGCGTGGAGATCAAGGAGAAGATTGTTGTTGGAAGGCTCACTCGTCTGAGTCGGAATTTCCATTTTGAACTCCTCGCGAGCGTACATCTGACCGGCAACGAATGCAACTGTCGGTCGGCTTCGGGCTTCTCGGTCTCTCCAGTGACCGTATAGGACGCCAGTTTTGGTTTGACGGAGGCTCCTGGAGCTCGGCACTAACCCTCGTTTTGACCGATGCGTCCGACACTTTCCCGCCCGCACCATCTCGTCGCTAATGCCCTTCCGTCTTCGGCGGTTGGTAAGCGACACCGATACACCTTGGGTGTATGCTCTTGGGCAACCGGACGGACAGTTAAGGTGCCAGTCCAAAGCGAATCGCCCGCCCTGGTTATTCGGGAGGTCTATGCGGCTCTCCAAGTCGAAATTCATCGCCGGATTGCAGTGCCTTAAACGATTGTACCTGGAGGTTCACCAACCCGATTTGGCAGGAGAACCTGATGAACAAACCATGGCGGTCTTCGAGCAGGGCCACGAAGTGGGCCAATGGGCGCAGAAGGGGTTTCCAGGTGGAGTGCTGATCGAGGCGGGGCACGAGGAAATAGGAAAGGCTCTCCGGCAGACCGAGCAGGCGGTGGCGGACAAGCAACACCCCGCCATCTTCGAGGCGACTTTCACGCACGACAACGTCCTGGCCAGAGTTGACATCCTGGAAAGACTGCCCCGGAATAAGTGGCGCCTCATTGAAGTGAAGTCATCGACTAAGGCCAAGGACTATCACCATTATGACGTAGCCATCCAGCGGCTCATCCTCGAAGGCTTGGGGATGAACGTCATTCCATGCCTCATGCATTTGAACCGGGAATACGTTTACGACGGAAAGCAATACGATTTGAAAGAGCTTTTTGTTATCGAAGACCTCACGGATGAAACCGCGGCCCTTGAGCAGGAAGTGAATGACCTCCTCCAGGAAGAGTGGAAGGCGCTGGCGAGGCGTAAGGCGCCGGACATCAAGCCCGGGAGCCACTGTACAGAGCCTTTCGAATGCGAATTCTATAACGTGTGCAACAAGCCCCTGCCGGTCGGCCACGTTGCCAATCTGCCAGGGATAAAACAAAACAAGCTGGAAGAGCTAGCAAGCCGAGGGATTGAGTCCATCAAGAAGATTCCAAAAGATTTTCCTCTGACGGAGCAGCAGAGGCGGGCGTGGGAGTGCGCAAGAACCGGAAAGCCGTGGTTTGGAAAAGGGCTCAAGGAAGCCCTGAGGGAGTTGAGCTATCCGCTGTATTTCATGGACTTCGAAACCTTGTGGGTGGCGCTTCCCCGATACGCCGGCATGTCTCCTTACGACCAGATCCCTTACCAATGGTCCGTTCATGTCCAACGCAAACCCGGAGCAGCGTTGGAGCACTTTGAGTTCCTGGCGGACGACTGCAATGACCCTCGGCCGGAGTTCGTCAGAACCCTTTGCCAGGTTATCGGGACGAAAGGGAGTGTCCTCGCTTACAGTAGCGGGTTCGAGTCGGGACGCCTGGGAGAATTGGCGGCACGGCTTCCTCACTATAAGGACGAAATCGAAAACATCCGGGGCAGGCTGTGGGATCCGTTGCCCGTTATCCGCGGCCATGTCTACCACCCGGAATTCCGCGGTTCCTATTCGCTGAAGTCGGTGCTGCCTGCTCTTGTGCCTGATATGACTTACGATGGGATGGCAGTGAGCCAAGGAAGCGAAGCTGGCCTTGCCTGGGAGAAGATGGTTC